>NZ_JBHXRA010000002.1:0-441154 GCF_042717045.1 Nocardia sp. NPDC058633 | reverse complement strand
CTGTCCTGTGTTTGGCCCCCCCCCCCCCCCCCCGGGGGGGGGGGGGGTTTTTTACCCCCCGGTGCCACCCCCGTAAAACCCCGGGGGCCCCAACCTTATGGGGGCGGCCCACGCGACAACTCAGTTTGCCGTGCGGTTGCGGCTCACCGCGGGAGCCGCCGGACGCGCGGCGCGACGACGAGAATTCGTCGGCGTGTCGCCCGTACGGGCGTGTCCACCGGAGCGAGTTCGCGGCTCGTGCGCCGCACGCTCACGGCGCGGCGCGCCGCCACCACGTCCTGCCTCGGTGACGGGAGCGCCACCGGCGCGCGGACGACGGGTACGACCGCCACCGGTCGCCGACCTGGTCGGCTGCGCGGGTGCGACCGGCGTGGCCAGCGCGATACCGCTCGGCTTACGGGCACCGGTGATCTCCGCCAGGTTCCGGTCGCCGGGGCGCACGTCGACACCGTCGGTGCGCACGCCCGCCTTGCGGGTCATCGCGGTGACGTCCTTGCGCTCCTCGTCGGTGACGAGGGTGACCACGACACCGTCCTCACCGGCGCGCGCGGTGCGGCCCGCGCGGTGCAGGTAGGCCTTGTGCTCGGCGGGCGGGTCGAAGTGCACGACCAGCGAGACACCGTCGATGTGGATGCCGCGCGCGGCGACATCGGTGGTGACCAGCACCGGCACCGACCCGTCGGCGAAGGCCGCCAGGGTGCGCACACGGTTGTTCTGGGCCTTGCCGCCGTGCAGCGAACCCGCGTCGACACCGGAGCCGCGCAGCTGCTTGGCCAGGCGGTCGGCGCCGTGCTTGGTGCGCACGAACATGATGGTCAGGCCCTCGCGCGCGGCGATCTCGGTGGCCACGGTGCGCTTGATGTTCTTGTCGCGCACGTAGAGCAGGTGGTGGGTCATGGTGCTCACCGAGGCCTCGGCGGGCGCGGTCGAGTGGGTCACCGGGTTGTGCATGTAGCGCTTGACCAGCTTGTCCACGTCACCGTCGAGGGTGGCCGAGAACAGCAGGCGCTGGCCCTGCTTGGGAGTGCGGTCGAGCAAACGGGTGACCTGGGGCAGGAAGCCCATGTCGGCCATGTGGTCGGCCTCGTCGAGCGCGGTGATCGACACGTCCGACAGATCGGCGTTGCGCTGCTTGATCAGGTCGTCCAGGCGGCCGGGAGTCGCGATGAGCAGGTCGACACCGCGCGCGAGGCGATCGGCCTGGCGCTTGATCGGCGCACCGCCGACGACGGAGGCCACGCGCAGGCCCAGCGAGCGGGCGGCCTCTTCGAGTGCCTTCTCGATCTGAGTCGCCAGTTCCCGGGTCGGCACCAGCACGAGGCCGCGCGGGCGGCCCGGCTTGGACTGCGAGCCCTTGGCCAGGCGGGTCAGCATCGGCAGGCCGAAGGCCAGGGTCTTGCCCGAGCCGGTCGGTCCGCGGCCGAGCACGTCACGCCCGGCGAGCGCGTCGCCGATCGTGGCGGCCTGGATCGGGAAGGGCTTGTCGATGCCCGCGTTGCGCAGGGTCTGCACCAGTTCGACGGGCAGGCCGAGTTCGGCGAAGGTCGGTTCGTTGGGCACGGCAGAGTTGGTCAAGGTGGCCTTTCGTTGGGCTGCGAATCGCACCGAACGATGATCGGCGCCGATTACCCGAATACGCGCCTCGGCGTGAGCGGGGTGCGGCCCAGCAGGAAGGACCGGTCTCCCAGGATAGGCGGTTTCGGGCTGCGGTGGGTAAACAGGCTGGTCAGGTCAGCGGTTGTGGCGAGGACGGTTCCGCCGCGAGGTCGGCGGCGACATCGCGGTCGGCGCACCGGGATCGCGCGCGAGCGAGGGCGGAGGATCGCCAGGTCAGCCGTGGAAGAGCCGGCGAAGTTCCTGCAGCCACGGCACCGCGACGGCCAGGGTCGGCACGACCAGGATCGCGGCCGATCCGAGGTAGGCGGCCGTGGCGACTCTCACGTCTCCGGTGGTGCTCGCGAGCCGCTGGATGCGGATCAGCGTGCTCGGACCACCCGCGGCGAGCGCGCCCTGCGGTGCGGTGGACTTGGCGCAGGCGATCAGCGCGCGGGCGAGCGGCTTCGGGCCGGTGACCTTCACGGCGGAGTCGTCGGCGAGCAGTTCGATCAGCAGTTTCACCTGGCCGAGCGCGGCCTTGCTGCGGACCACCCGGGGGAAGGCCTCGTGGACGGCGGTGAACGCCTCGAGCACCAGATCGTGACGGGCGCGAAGATGCGAGCGTTCGTGGCTCACGATGGCGGTGACCTCGGCGTCGTCGAGGCTGGTGAGCGTGCCTTCGCTGATCACGACGCGCTGGCGGAGGCCGGGCAGGCAGTAGGCGATGGGCTCGGTGGCGGCCAGCACGCGGATGTCGGCGGCGCGGCGCACCGGGCCGCTCTGGTCGAGCAGGTCGACCAACATGCGATGGCGGGAACGGCGGCGTCGGGTGTGCACACCCACGCGCACGATCGAGAACATCAACCGGGCGCCGACCATCAACGTCAGCGCGAAGACCAGCACGTATACCGTCCACAGGGGCAGGCCGAGCGCGTCGATCTCCCGGGTGGGCGAGGTGGTCGGCCTACCGTCGGGGCCGGGGACGAGCAGCAGGCTGGCGATGGCCAGGCCCGATCCGAAGGCGCTGAGTACGGCGGCCAGCGCGATCGCCTGCCACAACACCAGTGCCGCGCGCGGGCTGCGGTGCACCCAGGTAGCGCGACTGAGCAGCGCTGGTACCGGCCCTGCGAGAAGCAGGGCGAGTCCAGCAAAGACTGCCGCGGTTGCGTTCATCGACTCTGCTCACTGCGTTGTGGGGCCAGGGGCGCTCACTCCATTGTGAGAGCCGCCAGGGAGTCTAGCCGCTGTTTTCGTCGGATTCGAGCTTGGCGAGCGCCTCGCGCAGCGCATCCGCCTCGTCCTTGCCGACCTGCTCGACGAAGTGCACCAGCGCCGCGGCCCGACTACCTGCGGCGTCGGCCTGTTGCAGAGCGTCGACCATCAGGCTCGCGACCAGTTCGTCGCGGCTGTGCACCGGAGCGTATCGATGCGCGCGATCGTCGCGTCGCTGCACGACCAGATCTTTCTTCGCCAGTCGTTGGAGCACCGTCATCACCGTGGTGTACGCGAGCTCGCGCCGCGCGGCCAGCGCTTCGTGGACCTGCCGCACCGTCAGTGGCTCATCGGCCGACCACAACTGGTCCATGACCGCTTTTTCGAGTTCGCCGAGACCTGCCATCCCACCGATTTTACGGCCTCAACGACAAACATGCGTACTACAGTTTGTCGTAACGGGATATTTGCTGTGTGTTATTCGTCATACCCGACCGCGCCGTGCACGTGTCGGGTCCCGATCGGGACGATCATCGGCCGTCCCGAGACCGGATCGGTGAGCACCGTGGCCTCCAACCCGAACACTGCGGCGAGCAGGTCCGCGGTGACGATGTCGGCCGGCTTGCCCTGCGCGACGATCGTGCCCGCGCGCATGACCACGAGCTCGTCGCTGTAGCGGATCGCCAGGTTCAGATCGTGCAGCACCATCACCACCGTGCGCCCGAACTCGGCGTGCAGTCGGTCGACGAGGTCGAGCACTTCCAGGGAGTGCGCCAGATCGAGGTAGGTGGTCGGCTCGTCGAGGAGCAGGATGTCGGTGCCCTGGGCCAGCGCCATGGAGATCCAGGCGCGCTGTCGTTGACCGCCGGAGAGTTCGTCGAGGGTGCGATCGGCGAGGTCGGCGATGCCGGTCTGGGCCAGCGCCGCCGCGACCTCGGTCTCGTCGTCGGCCGACCACTGCCGCAACCAGGACTGATGCGGATGACGTCCGCGCGCGACGAGGTCGGCGACGGTGAGGCCTTCGGGCGCGACCGGAGTCTGCGGCAGCATGCCGATCACCCTGGCCACGTCCTTGGTCTTCATCGACGAGATGGCCTTGCCGTCGAGCACCACCTGCCCCTCGCGCGGGCGAAGCAACCGGCCCAGCGATTTGAGCAGCGTCGACTTGCCGCAACCGTTGGGCCCGATGACGGTGGTGACCACGCCGGGCGCGATGTCGAGGCTGAGCTCGTCGACGATCACCCGCTCGCCGTAGCCGAGGGAGACGGCGTCGGCGGCGAGGCGGTGGACGGGGCTGGTCATGAGAGCGTGGCCTTCCGATTCATGCGGACGAGCAGGTAGAGCAGGAACGGTCCACCGAGCGCCGCTGTGACGATACCGACCGGCAGGTCAACGGGCAGCAGCGTGCGCGAGATGATGTCGGCGCCGGCGACCAGGGCCGCGCCGGCCAGTGTCGAGGCGATCAGGGGTTCGCCGGGGCTGCGCAGTGCCATCCGCGCGATCTGCGGTGCGGCCAGCGCGACGAACCCGACCGGTCCGACGGCAGCGGTCGCCACCGACGCCGCCACCACCGACGCTGCGATGAGCAGCGCCTGCTGTGACTGGATCCGCACCCCGAGCACCCTGGTCGATTCCTCGCCGAGGCGCAGCGCCGCGAGGGTGCGGGCGGACACCAGCGACACCACGCTCACGACGGCCAACGCGATCACGGCGGGCACCACCCGGGACATGTCGGCCGCGTTGAGTGAACCGTTGAGCCAGACCTGGGCGCGCGCGGCGTCGGTGAGGCTGGCCCGGGTGAGCAGCCAGCTGATCACCGACATGAGCACAGCGTTCACACCGATGCCGATGAGGACGAGACGGAATCCGGTGACACCGCGTTCGCCACCGCGGCCGCGGCCCCACGCCAGGAGGTAGATGACGACGGCGGTGAGCAGCCCGCCGGTCAGCGCGGCGAGCGGAGCGCCGACGGTCGCGATCAACCCGGTGGTCGCGCCACCGCTGCCCACCAGCACCGCGACCGCGCCGACGCTGGCGCCGGTGGTGATGCCGAGGACGTCCGGCCCGGCGAGCGGATTGTGCAGGATCGACTGCATCAGCGCACCGGAGAGGCCGAGAGCGGCGCCGACCACGACGGCTGTGAGGGCTCGCGGCAACCGCGATTCGAGAATGATGAAGCGTTGCGATCGGGTGCCGCCGCCGCCGAGCACATCGAGGACGCGCCCGAGCGGGATGTGGGTGTCGCCGACGGCGATATCGAGGCAGAACAACAGGAACACCGCGACGGCCAGCGCCAGCACCACACCGAGCATCACCGGACGCAGCACGAGCGAGAGCGGCCCGATTCGTAGCGAGGGGCGCACCTTGCGCAGTCCGACGCCCGCGTGTCGCGCGTCCGCCGCGAGCAGGTCTGTCGACGCCGCACCGGTGCCGGTCGAATCCGTGTTGCTCCGATCGGTGCTCATGCGAACAGCGCCTGCCTGTCGGGCCTCGCCCGTGTTCGACTCGATCTTGCTCACAGCGACACCAACTTCTTACGACGCACCAACGCGATGAAGAACGGCGCGCCGACCGCGGCCAGCATCACCCCGACCTGCAGTTCACCCGGCCGCGCGACGATCCGACCGGCGACATCGGCCACCAGCAGCAACAATCCGCCCAGCAGCGCGGAGTAGGGAATCAGCCACCGATGGTCCGGCCCGGTGATCGTGCGCGCGATGTGGGGTACCACCAGCCCGAGAAACGCGATCGGCCCGACCGCCGCGGTGGCGGCACCGCTGAGCAGCACCACCGCGACCAGGCCGAACGCTCGCGCGCGGCCGACGTCGACGCCGAGCCCGCGCGCGACATCGTCACCGAGGCTCAGCAGATTGAGCCCGGGCGCCGCCGCGACGGCCATCGCTGTCCCGATCACCAGGAACGGCAGCACCTGCCAGAACACGCCGGCTTCTCGCCCGTTCACGGTGCCGACCACCCAGAACCGGTAGGTGTCGAGGGCCGCGTTGTCGAGCACGATCACCGCGTTCGTCATCGCCTGCAGAAACGCGGTGACCGCCGCACCGGCCAGCACCAGGCTCAACGGGCTGGCTTTGCCCCCGCCGATCGAGGACACCCCGAACACGATCACCCCCGCGATCGCCGACCCGGCGAAGGCGAACCAGATGTATTGCGCGGGCGCGGTGAAACCGAAGAGGAAGATGCTCAACGCCGCCAGGAACCCGGCTCCGGCATTGAGTCCCAACAATCCGGCATCAGCGAGCGGATTGCGGGTATACCCCTGGATGAGCGCGCCCGCGACGCCCAATGCCATCCCGGCGAACAGGGCCAATGCGGTGCGCGGCAGACGCAGCTCACGCACGATTTCCTCGGCGGTGGAGCGGGCCGGGCATCGGAACGGGCCGCCGTCACAGCCGAGGGCGTGCGCGACGGCGTCGAACACCGTGGTGGGTGCGAGCGAGCGGGTGCCGATGGCGATGCTGGCCACCACCGCCACGGTGAGCAGGACGACGAGCAGAAGAAGCCCGGTCAGACGACGACGTCTGACGGTGCCAGGGTGGATCACGGCGACGAACTTCTCCTGCCTCGAAACCGGACACGACTTGTTTAGTCTGGTAAGCCTAACCTATGTTCCGAGACATCATCGTCACGGGAACCAACGTTCGAGGAGGTTCGATGTCCGAGCCCGTCACCACCGCCATGTCCCGCACCACCGCCGCGTTCGACCGCGCCTGTGCCAGGCTGCAAGCGCTGCAACCCGAGCATCCGCGCGTGTACGCCGTCGCGGCGATGAGCGGACAGGGCAAACGGCGATGGTGGCATGTGCCCAACGGGCTCTCGGAGGGCCGCGTCGAGCTGATGTACCGACGCCACGCCGCGGAGATGATCAACGACGAGATCGCCGCCGAAGTGGTTGCCACAGCGCTCATTCACGCTGTCGCGGGCCGGGTCACCGCACTGTTCGTCATGGACGCGCAGGCATGGGATCCCGGCCGCGACAACCTGTGGATCCACCACGACAACGACGGCGGCATCGACTGGGCGGGGCTGACCGACACCACGATTCGCGTCGTCGACTGTGATCCCGAACCCGGCGCGGTCGCCTTCCCCTGTGAAGCCGCCATGGCGGTCTGGCTCGCCCAACGCTGCGCCTCGTCGCTGATCCCGTTGCAGTCGGCGCTCACTCGGTGCTCCGGCCTGTCCGCGCGCCGCTTCTGGACCCTCGTCGGTGAATCCGTCGTCGGTGCGGCGACGTATGTCCCCGATCTGGCTCGCGTCGATGTCTCCGCGGGTGCGCGACGTGGCCAGCTGCTGCTCGGAGCGTTCGAGGAACGCGGCCTCGCGGTCCGCCGCAGCAGTTGCCTGCAGCGCTAGCGGATTTCGACCCCGGCGGTTGATCCCCGGGGCCTCGAGTGAGCCCTTGCCGAGAGTGAATCGGCAAGGGGGCGTGGTGATCACGTGTCGAGATCGTCCTTGCCGACCGGACCCGGCAGCGTGAGGTGCGGTCACCGGTGGCACTGCTGGTCGCCCCGGAGCTCGGCGCTCATATGCCCAGGGCGGTCGCCATCATCGGCCAGGACGTGTGGAGGTCGTCCTCCCAGTAGCCCCAGGAGTGGGTACCGGTCGGGCGGATGTTGTAGGTGATGTCGGTGCGGCCGAGTTCGCGGGTCCGCTGGGCCAAAGTGGCGGTGCAATAGGCTGTCGCGGCTTCGATTCCGCCACCGACGAGCATTTGATTCGTCAGAATCGACGTCGGGTTCTTTCCGTTGATGTGCACCCGGGGATTCGACAGGGTGTCGTGGGGACCCGGCAGCCCGGTGCCTGCGGAGATGTACATCGGGATCTTCGGCAGACGATGGGCTTGCACGTAGGGATCATGCTCGCGCCAGGCGGCGTCGTTCGCCGGACCCCACATGTTCTCGGTGTTCCCGCCGCCCAGCCGGACGACGAGGGAGACGAAGGCGCGGCCGATCGGATCGCTGGTCATCGCACAGCCGCTGTAGGCGGAAACGCTGCGGTACAGATCAGGCGCCTGGATCGCGAGATCGAGAACCGACGTCCCCGCCATCGAGATTCCGGCCAGCGAGTTCCTGCCGCTGGTCGCGAACGTCGCGTCGATCACGGGCGGCAGCTCCTCGGTGAGGAACGTCGTCCACATGTTGTTGCCGTTGTTCTCGAGGTTCTTCGCCAGACCGGCATCCGGTCGCTGCCAGTCGGTGTAATAGCTGAACGCCCCCTCCATCGGGATCACGACGTTGACGTGCTTATCGGCGAAGAACCCACCGGCGTCGGTCTGGCCGGGCCAGTTGGCCGAATCCTCGCCGCCGCCCGCGCCGTTGAGCAGATACAGCGTCGGCGCCGGGATCGAGGTGTCGACCGGGCGCAGCACCCGCAGTGCGATCGTGCGATCCATGGCGGGGGAGTAGACGCTGATGTCGGCGACCTGGTCCGATTGCGTCTGGCTCACCAGGCGCGCGCCGGGCGCCGCCGATGCTTGCGCGCCGTGGACGAACACGGGCGTCGAGGCCACTGCCACGGCACAGACGGCCGACATGATCGCGCGGAGCAATTCGTTGTTCATGGTGTTGCGAGCCTGCTGACTTCTCGGGCGAAGCGAGGGCCGACCGCGCTCCGGCCGACCCCCGAATCGTGCTGAACTACGGTGGCTGGGACTACTTCGATGTGATGTCGGTAACGTAGCGCCGTCGCCGAGGTGTGGCAAGACTGTGTTTCACTATTGCTGTGCGGCGTTGCTCCCTTGGGCGGGACTGCGCCAGATGCGCGCCGGAATTCCGCTCACCAGGTCCTGGCGACGCAGCACCTGGATGCGCCACGGGTCGAGGCGAAGAACCTGGAAGGCGGGGTCGTCCGATCCCTGCCAGAACTGCCGGGGGTCGTAGCCGGCGCCGGGCGGACTGCCATTGCGGTACAGCTCCCACACGTGTGCTCGCTCGCCGGGATCATCGGTCCATGCGGCGACCGTGTCGACGGCGACGGTGTTCTGCGCCGGACTCCAATAGGAGAACGTCACGTGCGGATTTCCCGCGATGTGAGCGGCCTTCACCGGGGTGCGGTAGGTCCCGAGCCAGCCGACCGGGTGGTCGGCGTCGGTCTCCCAGACCGGAATCAACACGCGCGACCGTGGTCTACCCTCGGCGTCGACGGTGGTCATGGTCGCGTAATTGACAGCGCCGACGATCGCGTCGAAGTCGGACGCGATATCGGCGAAAGTGTGCACGTGGGCACGGTTGCGGGTACTCACTGCTGCTCCTGGACGGGTTCGAGCACGACGACCGGAATCGGCTGGGTGGCCAGTCGTGCGTAGTGCCGGTAGACGGGTGCCTGCGCGAGCATCAGTTGCCAGAGCCGTTGGTACTGCGCATCTTCGGCGACCCGAGCCCGCACCCGGAAACGATCGGCTCCGACCTGGACCTCTGCCTCGGGGGTGGCGAGCAGATTCCGGAACCACTGCGGGAACTCGGCACGGCCGGGCACCGACCCGGAAGCCACCAGGACGAGGCGGTCATCGTCGCGGCCGAAGAACAAACCGGTGCGCCTGCGCAGTCCGGTACGGCGGCCGACGGTGGTGAGAACGAGGTTGGTGGTGCCGCCTTCGAGAAAGCCGTCACGCCCGTCGGTGGCGAGGTAGCGGCGGACATGGTCGGTCACCGAGGGATCGGGGCTGTCGGTCACGGTGTGCGTCATGGCTTCACCGTGCACCGACGGCCTTCGGACGAGCTCGAGGTCGACTCGAGGTCGGCCGCGAGCGAGCTCCTGGTCCGCTTCGAGGCGCGCGTTCGCGGCCGACGGGCAAGTCTTCGAACTCTGGGGCGGGTCGCGTGCTCCGCCGGAGTCAGGGTCGGCTCGGTGCCTGCCCGGTGGACAGCGTGTGGGGATCGGTGACGCGGCCTGCCGCGACCTCGCTGCCGAGTCGGTCGGCGCCGAGAGCTGCGACGATGCGCGCCTGGATGCGGTCGACATCCCCGCGTTCGGCCTCGGGCAGCGGGGCGCCGGTGGACCGGCGGAGTGTGTCGGCGGCGCCGAGCAGACGGGCGGCGTGCGCGTAGTGGCCCGCGAGCGAGCGGGCCCCGGCCAGGCCTTCGAGCGCGAGCGCGTGGGCCCGGGGGTCTCCGGTGGCCAGGGCGGAGTCGAGGCCGCGCAGGTGCCGCTGTTCGGCTTCGTCGGCGTCACCGGCGAGTTCGGCGGTGAACCCCAGTTCGGCCTGGATCAGGGCGGCGCCGAAATGCGACCCGGCCCGCAGGTGCCAGTCCAGCCAGGTGCCCAGGTACTCGCGGGCCGCGGCCAGGTCGCCGCGGCGTCGCGCGACCAGGCCGAGTCCGAGTACCGCGGATTCCTCTCCCACCAGGTGTCCCTGGTCGACTGCCACCTGGCGCGCCCGCTCGTGCAGCTCGGCGCTGCGGTCGAGCTCACCGCACAGCAAGGCGATTCGGCCGAGCGAGGTGAGCCGCTCACCGACTTCGGTCCACAAACCGAGTTCCTCGGCGGTCGCCAACGCGGTCCGGTGGTACTCGCGAGCCCCGTCGAGGTCGCCGGTCACCTCGGCATAGCTGCCGAGCAGGAATCCCGCGATGCCGTGACCCCAGCGGTCACCTACCTTCGCGAACAGGTCCATGCTGCGCCCCGCGTGTTCGCGCAATCCGGCCAGGTCGCCGCGGCCGAAGGCGTCGCGCGCCAACGACACCGAAGCCGCCGCGACACCCCAGTCGTCGCCGATGTCGGCGAACGCGCCGCGCAGGTCGGTCGCGCTGTCCATCCCCTGCTGGGCGGCGAATCCGCTGTGGACGTGCGCGAGATACCACCGGGCGCGCAGCTCCGCCGGTGAGTGCTGTGCCGCGACAGCCTCCAACACCTCGGCCGGTGCCGCTGGTTCGGTCGGCCGGGTGTCGTGAGTGCGGCCTGCCCCGAGTTCGAGGGCTCGGCGCCACAGCAGGGCGACCCGGCGGGCGGCGGGATCGGTCTCGCCCGGCACCGCCAGCGCGATGCCGAGAGACCGGATGCCCTCGGCCAGCCGCCCGCGCATCACCCAGTACCAGGTGAGCGCGTTGACCAGCCGCAGCGCTTGCGCAGATCTCTCTGTGGCACAGGCGGTTTCGAGCGCTCGGCGAAGGTCGGCCGACTCGGTGTCGAGCCGGGTCAACCAGCGCCGCTGGTCGGCGGTGCGCACATGCTGGTCGGCGCGCTCGGCGAGGGCCACGTAGTAGTGGAGATGGCGCAGCCGAGTATCGGATTCCTCGCCGCTCTCGCGCAGCCGGTCGATGCCGTAGGCGGCCACCGATTTCAGCAGCCGGTAGCGCGGTCGAGGATCGGAGCCGGGCGCGATCACGAGGGACCGGTCGACCAGGCCGGCCAGTAACCGGGCGACATCGGTGCCCGCGATGTCACCGCCCGCGCACACCGCCTCGGCCGATTCCAGCGTGCCGCCGTCGGCGTGCGCGCACGGGCGGCGCAGCACAGCGCGTTCGGCATCGTCGAGCAGTTCCCAGCTCCAATCGATCACCGCGCGGAGAGTGCGCTGCCGGTCCGGCGCATCCCGATACCCCGACGACAGCAGGGTGAAACGGTCCTCGATGCGCTCGGCGAGTGTGTGCACGCCCAGCGCGCGTACCCGGGTGGCGGCCAGCTCGAGAGCCAGCGGAAGGCCGTCGAGATGAGCGACGATGGCGGCGACCGCCGAGGCGTTGTCGTCGGTGACAGCGAAGCCGGGTGTGTTCGATCGGGCGCGTTCGACGAAGAGTTGTGCGGCAGGCGATGTGTGCGCACCGGCAGAAGGGTGCGCCGAGGCGACGGCCAACGGCGCCACGGTCCAGACGAATTCGCCCGCGATGTTCAGCGGCACCTGGCTGGTGACCAGCACACGCAGCTCGGGCGCCGCGGCCAGCAGGCGCGACACGATCGCGGCGGCCGCCTCGACGACGTGCTCACCGTTGTCCAGTACGAGCAACACCTGTTTGGCGCGCACCGCGTCGGCGAGACGGTCGAGCTGTGTGCCGTTGTCGGGCACCGGAAACGGGCTCGACCCCGCCGAGTCGTCGCGGACATCGAAAGCCGCTGCCACGACCTCGGTGAGTGTCGTCAGCGCGGCGGCCGGGTCGGTGCCGAGGCACAGACCGGCGAGCTCGACGAACAGGACGCCGTCGCGCGCGGGGTGCGCGGCGGCGGTGGCCAAGGCGAGGCGGGTCTTGCCGACGCCGCCGGGCCCGGTCAACGTCACCAGCCGTTCGGCGTGGATCAGCGCGTCGATCCCGGCGAGGTCGGCGGCGCGCCCGATCAGTGTGGTGGCGGGTGTGGGCACGTTACGCCGCGGCGTCACCGGTGTCGTCGGCGCGCGCCGCACGGGCGCACCGAGCGTCGGATCCTGTTCCAGCACAGCACGATGCATGGCGGCGAGCTCGGGACTCGGGTCGAGCCCGAGTTCCTCGGCCAGATGCTCGCGCAGGCGCCGATACGATTCGAGAGCCTCTCCGTGTCGTCCCGATCGGTACAGCGCCAGCATGTGCGCGGCGCGCAACCGTTCACGCAGCGGATGCAGTTCGGTGAGCTCGGCGAGTTCGTCGGCGACCTGATCGTGCTCGCCGAGAGCGATGCGGGCTTGGGCGAGTTCTTCGGTGGCCGTGAGCCGCTGTTCCTCGAGGCGAAGGATCGGGATCCGGGTGAAGTCGTGGTCGGTGAGGTCGGCCAGAACCGCACCGCGCCACAGCCCGAGAGCTTGCGCGAGAAGCGTTGCCCGACCAGCGATATCGTCGTCGGCGCGCGCCCGATGCAGCAACTGCTGGAACACCTGGGAGTCCACCGCATCCGCGGTGACATCGAGGAGGTAGCCGGGGGAGCGCGACACCAGCAATGCGCGCCCGCCCGCTTCGGCATCGCCGAGAACCCGCCGTAATTGCGAGGCCCGGGTCTGCAGGGAACCCGCCGGGTTGGCAGGCAACGCCGTGCCCCACAGATCCTCGACCAGTCGGTCGGCGGGCACGATGCGACCCGGCTCCACCAACAGCGCGCCGAGCAGAACTCGCACCTTGAGCTCTGGAACTCGCACAGCCTGGCCGTCGTCGGTCCAGACCGCCAACGGACCGAGCACTCCGAAACGCATGTCACCCACCCTAAACGGCCCGGCGGGGAGCTCGGGTGAGCGCGGTGGCCGCCGTCGGCGGGCCGTGCCGACCCCTGAGCGCCGATGCCGCGGCGACGGCAGCTCGAGGTCGCCTGGAGTCGACCCGAAGGGTTCCCGAAGTGCGGCTCGGCACTGTGGGTCGAAGTTCGAATCGTCCTCGAAGGGAACCTTCTGATGTCCGAGTTCACCGATATCCCCGAGCGGGCAGGTACCCGCCAATGGCTGGGACTGACGGTACTGCTCCTGCCGACGGTGTTGCTGTTCCTCAGCATGACCGTGCTGTTCCTGGCCACCCCCTATATCGCGGCCGACCTGTCGCCGACCAGCGGCCAACTGTTGTGGATCAACGACATCTACGGGTTCGTGATGGCGGGCTTCCTGGTCACCATGGGCACCCTCGGTGACCGGCTCGGTCGCCGGCGGCTACTGCTGGCCGGTGCCGCGCTGTTCGGCGTCTCCTCCGTTCTCGCGGCTTTCGCGCCCGGTCCGGAGCTGTTGATCGCGGCGCGTGCGCTGATGGGTCTCGGCGCGGCCGCCGTCATGCCCGCCACCCTGTCGCTGATCACCACGATGTTCCGCGACGACCGGCAGCGCGCCACCGCCATCGGTCTGTGGGCGGCCTCGGTGTCGGCGGGTGTGGCGCTCGGTCCGCTGCTGGGCGGTCTGCTGCTCGACGCGCTGTGGTGGGGTGCGTCCATGCTGATCGGCGTGCCGGTGATGCTGGTCGTTGTCCTCGCCGTGCCCGCGCTGATTCCGGAATACCGTGCGCCCCAGGCCGGTCGCCTCGACCCGATCAGCGTCGCCCTGTCGCTGGCCTCGCTGCTGCCGTTCGTCTACGGCGTGAAGAAGCTGGCCGAGTCCGGACTCGCCGCCGAATCGGCGCTCACCCTGCTGGCCGGTGTGGTGTTCGCGGTGGTCTTCGTGCGCAGGCAGCTGCGACTGTCCGACCCGCTGCTCGATGTGCGCCTGTTCAGCAATCGGATCTTCAGCGGCTCGCTCGCGGTGTACATGCTCGCCGCTATCGCGCTGGGCGGGGTGTATCTGCTGTTCACCCAGTACCTGCAGTTGGTCGCGGCCCAGTCGCCGCTGCAGGCCGGACTGTGGATCCTGCCCGCCGCGATCGCCCTGGTCATCGTCTCGACCGTGACCCCGGCCATCGCCCGTCGCGTCCGCCCCGCCTCTGTGATCGCCGCGGGCCTGGCGCTGTCGACCGTCGGCTACCTGGCACTCACCCAGGTCGAGAGTGCGGCGGGGTTGCCGCTGCTCATCGTCGGCTTCTACATCCTGTACCCGGGCATCGCTCCGGCCATGGCCTTGATTCCCGGCCTGGTCATCGGCGCGGCACCCCCGGAGAAGGCGGGCGCGGCCTCGGCGGTGGACAGCACCGCCAGCGACCTGGGAGTGGCATTGGGCGTCGCTCTGCTCGGCAGCATGGGCGCGGCGGTCTACCGGGCCGACATGTCGGGCGAAGCGGGCGCGTCCGCGGAAACCCTGCCCGGCGCACTGAGTTCGGCCGAGGCACTGCCCGCCGAGGCCGCCGAGTCCCTCGTCGCCGCGGGCCGCGAAGCGTTCACCAACGGCCTCAACGCCGCATCGTGGGCCGCCGCCGTGCTCTCGGCCGTGGCAGCGGTGTTGGCAATGGTGCTGTTGCGCCGGATTCCGGCCGGTGCCACGACCGTGCCGGAAACCGAACAGGCAGTAGATGTCTCGGCGAACGACGGTGTCGCCGACCGTGGCACCGTTCCCGCCTGACCCCGGTACACGTCCCGAACCAACGCCCTGGCGGCCTCGGTGACGCGAAAAGGGGAGGTCGACGAGCGGCCTCCCCTTTCTCGACTCGGAACTCAGGGAACAACTTCGACGATGTCGCCCGGCTCCAGCCACTCGTAGTGCGCCTTCGCGCCTTCCGGGGTCAATCGGATACAACCGTGGGACTGCTCCTCGGTGGGTCCGATGTGATAGGCGATGTCACCGTTGAAGAAGATCGCGTATTCCATGGGCGCGTTGTGCAAGGTGCTCCAGTGGAACGGCTTCTTGAACGCCACCTTGAAGACTCCGGGGGGCGTTTCGTAGCCGGGGCGGCCGTGCGACATCGGGCTCGGCCCGAAGGTGACCTTGCCGCCATCCATCAACCACGCGTTGTTGGTCGACAATTGCAGGCACGCCCGCGCTTGCTCGCTGCACGGTGCCACCACGGGCTCCGGCGGCGGGGCGGGAATGATGGCGGGCACACCGGGCACATCGGGCCCGCCCGGCCACAGCGGTTCGGCCTGCGCGGGTGCCGCGACCGCGGCCCCGACCATCGTCGCGCACATCGCCGCCTGCACGGCCCACCGGGAAAAACGACTACTGCTCACGAAATCTTGCCTCTCTCGCCGCGCCCACCCCTGGTCGTCGAACGCCCAGAACATGAGCTATCACCATCGACACAAGCCTCGGATACATAGAGGTACAGCGATCATGGAGTATTGCGATCGGGTTGAGCAAGCCCGAAGCCGGCTTACCGGCGCGTCACGTGCCGCGAGTGCTGAATACGCGACTTTCGGGCACTCCGGTGCCTGCACTTGACGACTTAGGTAAGCCTGACCTACTCTGAACTCGGCGTACGGATGGGCCGGTGGTCCCGAGGGCTGCGGTCGACTCCGCCATCCTGCCGCGGCGGGCTCCGTTTTCGAGACGGAGTCCGCCGCTACGTCTTACCGGGTACAGCGGCCCGTTTCGGATGGTGTAAACCGGACCGTATGAGCGAAACGCCCCTGTCCCTGGCCGATGTCACCCCCGAACTGATGACCAAAGCCAGTGAAGGAACCTTCACCGACCTCATCGGCCTGCGCTACACCGAGGTCACTCCCGACCGGGTCCGCGGCGAATGGGAAGTGCGCCCCGAACTGCACCAGCCCGCGGGCATCCAGAACGGTGGCGTCTACTGCACCATCATCGAAACCCTCGCCAGCGTCGGCGCCGGCGTCTGGTTCGGCGAACGTGGATCGGTCGTGGGCGTCAACAACAACACCGACTTCCTGCGCGCCGTGCGTGCGGGCGTGCTCACCGGCGAGGCCACCCCGATCCACCGCGGCCGAAGCCAGCAACTCTGGGTCGTCGTCATCACCGACGCGGACGGCCGTACCGTCGCCCGCGGTCAGGTCCGCCTGCAGAACCTCGCTGCCTGACAATCCACGACTTGTCCCGTCCTCCCGGAACCCGACCGACGGCGCATCGCTGAGACCCGCTCCTCAGCAGTGGTGGTCGTGCCGATCCGGGGTTCGCAGCATGGCGGAATACGTAGGGCAGTCGGCAGAGCTGCGCAAGGCCGGGTTCTGCCACAGGTATGTCACTGTCGATGCCAGGGAATTGATCGTTGTGCCCCAGTAGGGCGGCATAATGTCCCATTGCGATGCATCGGGCCGAGAATCGTTGCGGCGACTGTATCTCCAGGTCGTCTGCACTGCTCCGGGCGTGGACTGTAGACGAACCTGGTCGTAGCCCGCGGTTTTCTCCACGACGGAGATGGAGTGAATGTCGTCCCATCGACATCGTCGTTCGTACAGCAAGGACGTGACCCGGAGGCAATCGTCCTCGAAAACCAGTCGGCCACTGCGTATGACGGGGATGAGCAGTGCGCAGACCGCGAGGATCGCCGCCGCGAATATGCCGGCGCACAAGGCCTCGGGAGCATTGTTGATCCACCCGTACGGAATCGCCGTCGGAGCCACGACGGCGAGTGTGACGAGTGTGGAGACGAATCGGGTCGGTCGACAGCGCAGCGCGGGCCACGCCGACGCCGCGGTCACGGCGACCTGTGGTCGGTGTTCGGACTCGTCGCAGAGAACATCGACACACCAGATGAACGAGATCGGCAACATCACCAGTCCGATCTGCACCGACAACGGCCAGTCGGCGAGGCATCCGAGGGCCATGAACGACAGCGAGGCCGGAACCAGGGTCAGCGCGGGTATCCGCCGCCGCCGCTGTCTCGGATCAGGGGTATGGAGTACCCATCGGTAGTCGTCCGGAGATCCGGGGGACCCCGGCACCGAGTAGTCCACGCTGTCCATTCGCTGGGCTACGCCTGTGTCGGAAGTGATGGACCGGTGGTGATTCGCCATCCGCCGCGCCCGAGCACATCGACGACCAGTGCGCCGATGTTCCACGCGTCGTCGTCACCGCGGTGGTGGGTGCCTTCGAGGGGGATGCCGGCGATCTCGAGTGCGTGGTCCATCCCGGGACGGCGCCGCAGCGCGTAGGACTCGGCGAACACCTGCTTGGCGTTGGTGTGCCGCGGACCGAACGGGTACTCCACTCCGGTCGCCGCGCATTGGGTGCCGAACTGCTTGCGGTCGTAGTCACCCCAACTCGCCCACGGCCGCTCGCGCGCCGCGAACTCGCTCGCGAGCAGACGGCACGCCTGCGCGAAGTCGACACCCCGATCGACCTGCTCGGGGGTCAGGGTGGTGAGCTCGGTGCAGAACTCACTCACCGTGGACCTGGCCGGACGCACGAGGATCCCGTGCTTGCTCACCCTGGTTCGGGTCGCGAGATCGACGACGGTGATCCCGATCTCGATGATCTCACTGGTCTGCCCGGCCGGCGGATCGCCCGCCCAACAGGTGGCTTCCACGTCGACCACGTTGAGCAGGCCGGTCCAAACGTCCATGGGACGACAGTACGGGTCGATTGTCGGTGAGTTCCAGCAATATTCGCAGGTGACGACGGGGTGCGCAGGCGATTCCGGTCGCGAGGAGGGAGTTGCCGCCGCGACAGTGATCTTCGTTAACATCTCGTTAACCCCCTCGGAGTCGTCCCCGGTCGCCTCCTCGACGGGCCCCGTGCGGGCGTGGGACGTGCCAGAATGTCGCTCACCGACCACGACCCGCCGAGGAGAGAACGTATGCGCCTGTCGCCGCACGAGCAGGAACGGTTGCTGCTGAGTTATGCGGCCGAGCTGGCGCGCCGCAGGCAGGCGCGAGGGTTGAAGCTGAACCATCCCGAGTCGATCGCGCTGATCACCGATCATGTGCTCGAGGGGGCGCGGGACGGGCGGACCGTGGCGGAGTTGATGTCGTCGGGGCGGTCGGTACTCACCCGGGCGGATGTGATGGAGGGCGTGCCCGAGATGATTCACGACGTGCAGGTCGAGGCGACCTTTCCCGATGGGACCAAGCTCGTCACCGTGCACCACCCGATCGGATAGGCGAGACCCATGATTCCCGGTGAGTACCTCTGTGCCGAGGGCACGATCGAACTGAACGCGGGGGCGGTGCGCGTCGAACTCGAGGTGGTCAACACCGGTGACCGGCCCGTTCAGGTGGGCAGTCACGTGCATTTCCCGCAGTCCAACGCCGCGCTGGAATTCGACCGTGAGGCCGCCCACGGACACCGACTCGATATTCCGGCGGGCACCGCTGTTCGTTTCGAACCCGGTCTGCCGCAGCGGGTGTCACTGGTTCCGCTCGGCGGCACCCGTGAGGTCTACGGCATCGGCATGAACCCGCCGGGGCAGCTGGATGGCTGAGTTGAGCGAAACCTATTGTGCGGCAGATTTTTCGCCGCGACGTCCGGGAGAGAGTCGATGACCGAACTGAGCCGCGCCCGCTACGCCGAACTGTTCGGTCCGACCACCGGCGATCGTATTCGCCTGGCCGACACCGACCTGTTCATCGAGATCACCGAAGACCGCAGTGGCGGACCTGGACTCGCCGGCGAGGAAGCGGTGTTCGGCGGCGGCAAGGTACTGCGCGAGTCGATGGGGCAGTCGCGGGCCACCCGTGCCGACGGCGCCCCCGACACCGTCATCACCGGCGTTGTCGTCGTCGACCACTGGGGCATCATCAAGGCCGACGTCGGTATCCGCGACGGCCGCATCTGCGGCCTCGGCAAGGCCGGTAACCCCGACACGATGTCGGGCGTGCACCCGGACCTGGTCGTTGGCCCGTCGACGGAGATCATCGCGGGCAACGGGCGCATTCTCACGGCGGGCGCCATCGACTGCCACGTCCACTTCATCTGCCCGCAGCTGATGGACGAAGCGCTCGGTGGTGGCATCACCACCCTCATCGGTGGCGGCACGGGCCCTGCCGAGGGGTCCAAGGCCACCACCGTCACCCCGGGCTCGTGGCATCTGGCGCGGATGCTGGAATCGCTCGACCACTGGCCGATGAACATCGTGCTGCTCGGCAAGGGCAACACGGTCAGCCAGGAATCGATGTGGGAGCAATTGCGCGGCGGCGCATCGGGTTTCAAGCTGCACGAGGACTGGGGCTCCACCCCGGCCGCGATCGATGCCTGCCTCACCGTCGCCGACGCGGCGGGCGTGCAGGTGGCCCTGCACTCGGACACGCTGAACGAGGCCGGTTTCGTCGAGGACACCCTCGCCGCCATCGCGGGCCGCGGCATCCACGCCTACCACACCGAGGGTGCGGGCGGCGGGCACGCACCCGACATCATCACTGTCGCTTCACATCTCAATGTGCTGCCCAGTTCCACCAATCCCACCAGACCGCACACCGTCAACACTCTCGACGAGCACCTCGACATGCTGATGGTGTGTCACCACCTGAGCCCCTCGATCCCCGAGGATCTGGCCTTCGCCGAATCGCGGATCCGCCCGTCCACCATCGCGGCCGAGGACCTGTTGCACGACCTGGGCGCCATCTCGATGATCGGCTCGGATTCCCAAGCGATGGGCCGCATCGGTGAGGTGGTGATGCGCACCTGGCAGACCGCGCACGTGATGAAACGTCGCCGCGGCGCCCTGCCCGGCGACGGCGCGGCCGACAACGCCCGCGTGCAGCGCTATATCGCCAAATACACGATCTGCCCGGCGGTTTCGCACGGTCTCGACGACGAGATCGGCTCGATCGAGGTCGGCAAACTCGCCGACCTGGTGCTGTGGGAGCCCGCGTTCTTCGGTGTCCGCCCGCACGCGGTCCTCAAGGGCGGCATGATCGCCTGGGCCGCGATGGGTGATGCCAACGCCTCCATCCCCACCCCGCAGCCGGTGCTGCCGCGCCCCATGTTCGGCGCCGCGGCACCCGCGGCCGCGGCCACTTCGCTGCATTTCGTCTCCGAACAGGCGATCGACGACGGCCTCGCGAACCGGTTGAACGTGCGGCGAAAACTGGTGCCGGTCAAGAACGCTCGTCGTGTGACCAAGGCCGACATGCCGCACAACGACGCGATGCCCCACATCGAAGTGGACCCCGATACCTTCACCGTTCGCATCGACGGCGAGGTCTGGGCGGAAGAACCGGCGACCGAACTCCCGATGGCTCAGCGCTACTTCCTGTTCTGAACCTCGGTGCCCGCGGCGGGTCGAGGTGGCCGTGATCGGGCGGCTCGGAGGTGAGCTAGGCTCGTCGCGATCCGAGCGGGGCGGGTTTCTGCGCGCCTTCCGCCGTAGAGCGCCGGGGGACCCGGTGGGAGGGGAACACGACATGGACGACCTGAACAACGCCGCCACGGAGCTCTCGCGGTGGGCGCAGGATCTGGAACAGAAAGCGCAGCGCTACCAGGAGCTGCACACCAAGATGACCGCGGTGAGCGTCACCGACACCTCGGCCGACGGCCGGATCAGCGTGACCGTGGACGCCAACGGGTCGACCACCGCGATCACCCTGGCCGCCGCGGTGCGCGGCATGGATCCCACCGCGGTGGCGGCCGAGCTGATGGCCTGCACACATCGAGCCCAGGCGCGTTTGCGTGACCAGGTCACCGGTTTGGTTCATGACACGGTCGGCACCGACGAGGCAGGCGAGGCCATCGTCGGTCAGTACAGCGACCGGTTCCCCGACCTCGACCCGAGCTCGTCGGCGCCCGTACCGCCCGCGACCCCGCCCGCCGCGCCGGCTGCCCCCGCACCGTCGTGGCGGTCCGAGCCGGACGCTCCCGCGACCCGCAAACCCGATCGCGACCGGGTTGTCGCGCCCGAGGAGCCGTCCGAGGAGGACATGTTCTACCAGCGCAAATCCTGGCTGCAGTAGTCACCGCGACAGCGCGGCACGCCGTCGAGGGAACCGATCGGGGTCGGGGCGCGTCCAAGTAGTTCGAGAGGGTGCGGACTCGACCGGGTTCGCCGGAGGAGGGATTCTGCGTGACCAGTCTGGTGAATGTGAATCTGGAGGCGATCAGGTCGCAGGCCTGTTCGGTGGACGGGGTGTCGGGCGGGGTCGCCAAGGCGCTCGAGGCGGCGAACTATCTCGCCCACGCCGACGACGGCTACGGCCTGCTCGTGAAGCCCTACGCGGTGAGCACCCTCAATTCCCTGCACGACGAGATCACCGAGACACTGGCTCAGCTCGACACCATGACCGCGCAGATGCCGGGCAAACTGCGCACCGCCGCCGACACGTTCGAATCGTGTGACACCACCAGGGCAGGCGATCTGTCGGGCAAGACCGCCGAGATCGAAAGGAACGTCTGACCATGGCCGACGGACCCAACGCGGCGGGCACGTTCCTCAACGAGAACACGATCCTGCCCGGCGCGGTGAGCACCTTCGACGACGGCGAAGCACCGCAGAACGACCTGCTCCAGGACGGCGTCGACTACCGCGACACCTATTACCAGGAAAGCAATTTCCTGTTCAGCAACGTGGGCCGTCCGACGACTGGGGACGAACCCGACGCCGGCATCATGAAAGGCACGCTCCAGGGCGACACCTGGGAGAACGGCGTCGGCCTCTATCAGGCGTTGACCGGCGACGGGGCGATCATGGCCAAGGTCGGCGCCATCTCCGCGGCGGCGGGCACCGCGGGGGATTGGGCGTCGGCGGCGTCGACATTCACCAAGGCGATCAAGGGCACCTCCACGCTGGCGAAGTTCGACCCGTTCAACTTCCTCGGCGCGCAGCTGATGAGCTGGATGCTCGAACACGTCGAACCGATGCGCAAATCGCTGGAATCCATCACCGGCAGCCCGGACATGGTCCAGGCGTATTCGGATTCGTGGAAGGCGATCGCCGAGAGCCTGACCACGACCGCGCAGGAATGGGCCACCGCGCTCGACAGCGGAATCGGTGAATGGGCAGGCGAGGCCGCCGAAGCCTATGTGGCCGCGGCGACGGAGTTGACGGGCAAGATCGCCGAGAAGGCAGCCGTCGCGCAAGTGCTGGCCGAGTGCAACACGGCGATGAAGGGCATCGTAGAGACGGTGCGCGAGATCGTGGTCGAGATCCTGAGCAATCTCGCCGGGATGCTCGCCGAGATGACCGCGCTGTTGATCGCCTCCGCGGGAACGGCCACCCCGGCGCTGATCGCCCGGGCGCTGTTGAGCATCTCGTTGGCCACGGTGACGGTGTCGCAGATGCTGATGGAGCTGTCGCAGGCATTGATCGACACGAAGATGCTGGCCCAGAGCGCGGTGAAGATCATCCAGGGCGTCACCGAGGTCGAAACCGCGAAGTAGTGGCCCCGCTCGCCGCGGATGCCGGTGCCGGACCGCCCTCGGTGGCAGACTGCGACTATGACGACCAACGATTGGGCCGATGTCGACAGCTATATCGTCTCCACCCTCGTCGGTGACGAGGGAGTGCCCGCACTCACCGCCAACGCCGAGGCGGGCCTGCCGGCCATCGATGTGTCCGCACCCCAGGGCAAACTGCTGAACCTGTTGGCGCGCACCGCGAACGCTCGTCGGGTACTCGAGATCGGCACCCTCGGCGGATACAGCACCGAGTGGCTGGCGCGGGCGGTCGGCGCGGGCGGTCGCGTCGTCACCCTCGAATTCGAGCCCCGTCACGCCAAGGTCGCCCGGGAGAACCTGGACCGCGCCGGGGTGGGGGATCGCGTCGAGATCCTGGTCGGTGCGGCTCTGGATACCCTGCCCGGTGTCGCCGAGGATCTGACCGAGCCGTTCGACCTGGTCTTCATCGACGCCGACAAGGTCAACAATTCCAACTATGTGCAGTGGGCGTTGCGGCTGACCCGCCCGGGCTCGGTGATCATCGTCGACAATGTGGTGCGCGGGGGCGCGGTGGCCGATGAGCAGACCGAGGATCCGAATGCCAGGGCCAGCCGCGATCTGATCGAATTGCTGGCCGCCGAACCCAGTGTCGACGCGACCGTCATCCAGACCGTCGGCGCGAAAGGCTGGGACGGGTTCGCCTACGCCGTCGTCAACGGTCCGAATTCCTGATCTTCACCGCCCGGCAATACGGATGGCTGTTGCCGGGCGTTCGGGATTCATCGCGGGTTATCCGTCGCCGATAGCGTGGGAGCGTTCGACGAAGGAGCCGCCGTCATGGAATTCCGTCATCTCGTCTCGTTCATCGCTCTCGCCGAAGAACTGCATTTCGGACGTGCGGCGCAGCGCCTGCATCTGACTCAGCCGAGCCTGAGCGCTCAGTTGCAGAAGCTGGAGAAGTCCCTGGACGTGCAGCTGGTCGCCCGCACGTCGCACGAGGTGCGCCTGACACCGGCGGGCCGGGAGTTCGAACTGCAGGCCCGCCAGATCATCGCCCAGCTGGACCGGGCCGCCGAGGCCGCCAAGGCGACCGCCGCGGGTCGCGCGGGCAGCCTGAACATCGGCTACAACCTGCCTGCCAGCAAGCACGTGCTGCCCGAGGCCTTGACTCAGCTGACCGACCGGCATCCCGGCATCTCGGTGTCGCTGTGGGAGAAGCGCACCGGGCCGCAGCTGGCGGCCCTGGCCGACGGATCCCTGGACCTGGCCATGGTCTACGGGCACCCCAGCACCGCCGATTTCCGGTACCGCCGTCTGCTGCACCGGATTCCGCTGGTGGCGGTCGTCGGACGCCAGCACCGTTGGGCCCATCGTTCGCACGTGCCGTTCGCCGAGCTGGCGGACCAGGACTGTGTGCTGTTCGCTCGCGATCAGTGTCCGGCGATGTACGACACGATCTTGCGCTCGGCCGCGAAGACCCGGATCTCGTTGAACGTCACCCATCTCGCCGACGACCCGGGCGCCACCGCCCACATCGTCTCGGTGCGCCCCGTGGTCGGGTTCGCCTCGCTGCCGCGAGCGGTATCGGCGGGCATGGGGTCCTCGGACACCGACCCGGTGGCGGTGAAACTGGTCGATCCGGTTCCCACCTTGGATCTGCACGTGGTGTGGCGGGCCGACGAACAGAATCCGGCGGTGGCGATGTTTCTGGATTGCCTCGCGTCCACGGCGCCCGCCCTGGCCGAGGACCAGGTGCTGACGGCGTGAAGCCGACGTTCATTTCAATCCCGACCGCACGAACGCGTTGACGATGTGGCGCTGCAACACCAGATACAGCAGCAGCACCGGCAGGCAGGCCAGGCCCGCCAGCGCCATCATCGGCCCCCACTGATCGCCTTCGGTGCCCATGAAACTGCGAAGCCCCAACTGCAGGACACTGTTGGACTGACGCAGTACGACCGCGGGCCAGAAGTATTCGTTCCACGCGTTGATGAACAGCAGGATGCCGAGCGCGGCGAGTGCCGGGCGCAGATTCGGTACCACCACCGTCCACAGGATCGACCACGACGAACGCCCGTCGATCTTCGCCGCGGCGATGAGTTCCTTCGGGAACGCCGACATGTGCTGGCGCAACAGCAACACCCCCAGGGCCGAGCACAGCGTCGGCAGCACGACGCCGATCAGGGTGTTGATCAGGCCCAGCTGGTTGAGCAGGATGTAGTTGGGCAGCATCGTCACCTGGAACGGCACCAACCACACCCCGACGAACGCCAGATACAACAGCCGTTGCAGCGGGAAGGTGTAGATGGCGAACGCGTAGGAGGCCAGCAACGCGATGAGCAGTTGTCCGGCCGCCGAGAGCACCGCGACGAAGAACGTGTTCGCGATCAGGCCGGTGATGTCGACCTTCTGCGCCGCGTCGAGGTAGTTGGCCGTCGACAGCGGCCACGGGATCGGCGAGAGCGAGGTGACGTCTTCGGGCCTGCGCAACGACGTCGCGAACAGCCAGTAGATCGGGAACACGCACACCAGTGCCGTCGAGGCGAGCACCAGATGGCTGCCTATCCCGCGCAGTCGTTCAATCATCATGGACGGCAACCTTTTCCGATATCCAGACCAGCAGTGCGGCCACCAGGCCGAAGCCGAAGAACAGCAACACACCGGCCGCGGCGCTCAGGCCGGCGTCGAAACTGTGGAAGGCGTAGTCCCAGAGCAGGTAGTAGATATTGGTGGTGGCCTGCGCCGGACCGCCCTGGGTCATCGAGTCGATGAGCGGGAAAGTCAGAGTGGGACTGAGTAATACGGTCGTGAGGATCAGGAACAGCACGGTGGGCGAGAGCAGCGGCAGCGTGATCCAGCGCCGGATCTGACCGGGTGAGGCGCCGTCGACCCTGGCCGCTTCGTCGTAGTCGCCGCTGATTCCGGCCAGCCCCGCCCACACCACGAGCACCGCGAAGCCGATCAGGTGCCAGGCGGTGATCGCGATGATCACACCCTGCGCGGTCTCGGTCTCGTACACCCAGTTGCGCTCGGATCCGGTCACCTGGGCGAGGAACCCTGTGCCCGGATGCAGCAACCAGCGCCACACCGCCGCCGCCGCGACCGGCGCGACCAGGAACGGCGCGAACACCAGTGCCTGATAGACCGTGCGCGCCCGGCCGGTGACCCGCCTGCTCGCCATCGCGATCACAACCGGCAGCACTACCGTGAACGGCAGCAGACCCAGAATCAGAGTCCCGGTGCGGCCGAGGGCGCCCCAGAACGCTGGAAGATCCAGCAGCCGTTCGTAGTTCGCGGTGCCGACCGGTGTCATCGGCGCGGTCGGCAGCAGGTTCCACGAGTACGTGGACAGTTGTAAGGCCTGCACCAGCGGTTGATAGGTCCACACGATCAGCAGCAACAGCGCCGGACTCAGGTAGAGGTAGGGTGCGACGAATCGGGCCACCCTGCGGCGGGTGAGTCGCCGGGGCACCGGCTTCGCCGTGACCGGCGGTGTCGGCGAAGCCGGCGCATCGAGGACGAACATCTACTTCACCGCCGCCCGGGCGGCGACGATCGCGGCGATCTGCTCGAGCATGTCCGCCTCCGGCCGGTCATAGACCGTGGGTGCCGGTGCGGCGTCGATCGCGGTGGCCAGCACCGCCGACTCCATGACGTCGATCCGGCTGTAGCCGAACCCGACGAATCCGCGGTGCCTGCCCGCCGGTGCCATCGCGTCCACCCGGTAGGCCGTCGCGGGGCCGATCCACACCGGGATACCGGCCAGTGCCGACGCGCCGGTGAGGTGGTTGTGTCCGCACAGGATCATCCGGACATCGGTGCCCGCCACGACCTCGGCCAGCTGTTCGGCGTCTTTGAGCCGCAGGAAGTCGAGGGTGGCCAGCGGGGACCGCAGCGGCGGGTGGTGCACCACCAGCACGGTGCCGTGCGGGGCGGGGGTGCGCAGAACGCCTGCCAGCCAGGTCAATTGCTCCGGCTCGAGTTTTCCGTCGTGCTGGTGCGGCGTGGTGCTGTCCAACACGACGATGCGCACCCCGGCGACCTCGACGCACTGGTCGTGCGGGGTGGTCGGGTCCACCGTGTCGCGGCCGAGCAGTTCGATGCCGAAGGCGGTGCGTTCGTCGTGATTGCCCATCGCGTAGATGGTCTCGGCGCCGAGGTCGGCCGCGACGGGCTCCACGGCGGCCCGCAACCGCCGGTAGGCCTCGGGTGATCCGTTGTCGGTGAGATCACCGGAGAAGATCAGCACGTCGACGCGCTGCCCGAATTCCCGCAGCCGCGCGAGCACCGTGGTCAGGTTGGCGGCGGTGTCGACGCCGTGGACCAGTTCGCCCTCGGGCCGCAGGTGGGTGTCGGTGATCTGGACGATCGTGAGTTCGCTCATGACTTCGGCATGAGTTCGGTGGCCGCGGTGCGGGCGGCGGACAGCGTCGACTGCGGGTCGGCGCCCTGGAACACGACGGCCTCGACGGCGTCCATCATGCCGTCGCGCATCTGCAGATAGTTGTTGCCCGGCATGGACACCCACGGCTCCATGCTTGCCAGCTGCGCGACATTCGGGCGCAACAGTGGGTTCTGGTCGGCCCACTCCTTCAGTCCACCCGCTTGTTCGAGCAGACCGGTCCGCAGCGGCAGGTAGCCGATGTTCTGCGCGATCTTCGTGTAGGAATCCTCGCTGGTGAGGTGTTTGATCAGCTCCCACGCGGCCCGTTGCTTGGCGGGATCGTTGGACAGGATGTGCAGTCCCGCACCGGAATTGGTCGGAATGGCCGGCTTGGCGCCGAAGCTGGGCATCGGCGCCGAACGCAGGTCCCACTTGCCCTTGGATCCGGTGACGAAAACGCTTTGCACCGCGCTGGTTTCGAGCATCATGGCGATCTCGCCACGGCCGAACGCCTCGTAGCCCTGCTTCTGGTTGAGCTTGGGCATGCTGCCGGCGTTCACGAGGTTCTGCGCCATCTCGGCGACCTCGACGGCGGGGGCGTCGGCGAAGGTGAGGGTGGTGCGGTCTTCGGAGATCACGCGCCCGCCGTTGGAACGCACCAGCGACTGGAAGCACCAATCCTTGGCGGTCTTGGTCAGGCAATCGATGTAGACCCCGCCCTTGCCGGTGCGGTCGGCGATCGCCTTCGCGGCGGTGGCGACCTCGTCCCAGGTGGTGGGCGGCACGGCGGGGTCGAGGCCGGCTTCGGCGAACAGCGAGGCGTTCAAATACAGGACGGGCGTGGAGAAGACGAACGGGACGCCGTAGGTGTGCCCGTTCCAGTCGTCGAGCGTGCGGGCGCGCGGCGCGTATGCGTGGCGGACGCCGTCGAAGTTCTTCGCGACTGCCTGCTCGCCGACCAGCTGGTCCAGCGCCTTGGCCCCGAGCTGGTGGATGGTGAAGTCCAGGTCGGAGAAGCCGAGCTGGGCGACATCGGGCGGGGTGCCCGCCACCATCTGGTTCTGGATGCTCGAGACGGTGTCGGTGGCCGGGTTGGGGCTGTTGCCCTGCGGCTTCTGCGCGGTGACCTCGATATTGGGGTGCTGGGCGCTGAAGTCGGCGATCAGGGCGTTGAACGTGTCGGTCCAAGCGCCTGCCACGCCGTAGCTGTAGGACTCGAACACGATCGAAACCCGCTGGTCGGCGCGCAGTTCGGGGATCTGCGCGGTGGACGTGGCGTCGGTGGGCGCGGTGGTGCCGAGGCCGCAGCCGGTGAGCGCGACGGCGGTGGTGAGCACCACGCCCAGCGTGAGCAGTGTGCGTTTCATGGTGGATCTCCTCATCGGGGTGGTGCCGATAAATCAGGCGACAGGAACAGCGGTCGTGTCTACGGCGGGTGCCGCAGGGGGCTGGGATGCTCGCCAAGTGAGCCGCAGGCCGGTATCGGGGTCGAACAGGTGGATGTCGGCGGGATCGACGCGGCAGGCGATGTCCTGGCCCACCCGGACACCCGCGGGGCGCGGCGCTCGCACGCAGAGACCGGATTCCAGGTGCACGAGTTCTTCGCTGCCGAGGTTCTCCACCATCCGCACCCGGCTACGGACAGCGGTCGAGGTGTCGTCGATGCGCAGGCGTTCGGGGCGGATTCCGGCGACGACAGCGGTGGCGTCGCCGGAATCCTCGGCGATGGCCAGTGCGGCGTCGATGCCGTCGGCCATCACCCTCATGTGGCCGTCGCTCGCGCAGACAACGGCGGGAAACAGGTTCATCGGTGGCGAGCCGAGGAAGCCGGCGACGAAGGTCGAGCGGGGGCGGTCGTAGAGCTCCTCCGGAGTGCCGCACTGTTCGATGCGCCCCTGGTCGAGCAGCGCGATGCGCGAGGCCATCGTCATCGCCTCGACCTGATCGTGGGTGACGTAGAGAAACGTCGCACCCAGGCGCTGATGCAGCGCGATCAGTTCGGCTCGGGTCGCGCTGCGCAGTTTCGCGTCGAGGTTCGACAGCGGTTCGTCCATCAGGAACGCGCCGGGGTCGCGAACCATGGCGCGCGCCAACGCGACGCGCTGGCGCTGCCCGCCGGACAGCGCACCGGGGCGCCGCTGCAGCAGTGTCGAGATCCCCAGCGTCGCCGACACTTCGGCGACCCGCTGTGCGATCTCGGCCCGCGGTCTGCGCCGGGCTCGCAACGGAAACCCGATGTTGCGTGCCACCGACAGATGCGGATACAACGCATAGCTCTGGAACACCATCGCCAGATCCCGCCGCTGCGGCGCCGCTTCCGTCACATCGACGCCGCCCACCAGAATCCGTCCGGCGCTCGGCTCCTCCAGCCCCGCGATCATCCGCAGCAGCGTGGATTTGCCACAGCCACTCGGCCCGAGCAACACCATGAACTCGCCGTCGGCGATGTCGAGGCTCACCTCGCGCACCGCGTACTCGGCATCGAATGTCTTCGACACCGCTTCGATCTGCAGTCGTGCCATGCGCCCAGTGTCGAGCCCGCTCCGGTCTACGCGCCGGTGCGATAGTGAACGTCGATCGGACCAATCATCTCGGCACTACCGAGCCCCGCAATGCCCTGGCGGTGGTGCGCGATCGCTGGTCGGCAGCGGGCCGCCACCCGGGAGATACGCCACGCATACCCCGCTCCCGCCGAGCGGCGCTGCGCGGACTGCGTGCCGATCGGGCGTCAGCGCAGGCGGACCGGTAGGTCGAGGAGGCCCCGGATGAGGGTGCTGGTTTGCCAGTGGAGGTCGGCGGCGGGGGAGAGGGTCAGGTGCGGGAAGCGGCGCAGGAGTGCGGTGAAGGCGATCTCGGCTTCGACGCGGGCCAGTGGGGCGCCCACGCAGAAATGGATGCCGTGGCCGAAGGCGAGGTGGCCGGTGGTGGAGGTGTCGGTGGCGAGGGTGTCGGGGTCGGGGAAGCGGGCGGGGTCGCGATTGGCGGCCGCGAGGGCGACGTAGACGATCTCGCCCGCGGGGATCTCGATGTCGCCCAGGGTGACCGGTTCGGCGGTGTAGCGGGCGGTGGCCATGTCCACGGGGCCGTCGAAGCGCAGGAATTCCTCGACCGCGGCGGGGACACCGGCGGGATCCTCGCGCAGCGTCCGCCACTGGTCGGGGTTTCGCAGCAGGGCGAGGACGCCGTTGCCGATGAGGTTCACCGTGGTCTCGTGGCCCGCGACCAGCAGCAGGAACGCCATGGACACCAGTTCGTGATCGGTGAGCCGATCGCCCTCGTCGTCGGCCAGAACCAGTTGCGACAACAGGTCCTCGGCGGGCTGGGACTGCTTGGTGCGCACCAGCTTCGCGAGATAGCCGACCATCGCGGCCGAGGCGGCGGGCCGTTCGTCCTCCTCGCCCTCGCCGACGACGGTGACCAACGCTTTGGTCCAGGCCTGGAAGTCCTCGCGATCGGCGAAGGGCACGCCGAGTAGCTCGCAGATCACCGTCACCGGAAGTGGATCGGCGAACGCGCTCATCAGATCGACTTCGTCGCGATCACTCATCGCGTCCAGCAGTGACTCGGTGATCTGCTCGATGCGCGGGCGGAGCAGGGCGACCTGGCGGCTGGTGAAAGCCTTGTTCACGAGCTTGCGCAGCCGGGTGTGCACGGGCGGATCGGTGCCGAGCATGTGGCTCAGGAGCGCGACGATATTGGGGTCCGTCGCCGTGGTGTCGCGCTTGCTGTGCAGGATCGCGTCGATCCGGACGACATCCTTGCGCAGTCGCGGGTCGGCGAGCGCGACCTTGGCTTCGGGATAGCCGACGACCACCCAGCGGACGACATCATCGGGGAAGCGAACCCGATGGACCGGACCCTCCGCCCGCCACCGGCGGTACTGCGCGTGCGGATCGTCGAAGAAGTCGGCGCTGATGGACTCGACGGGGGCGGGAGCGGTGAGGTCGGCCACCGAATCGACGGTACTCGCGCCCGGTGAAATGCGCACTCACTCCGCGCGGTGCCAGCGCCGAACACTGTGGGGCAAAGGCGAATTCGCCGTGTGCCGGTGGATGGGCAGGGTTCGGCCGGGCGGGCGCGTCACACCGCCCGGCCGCGACCTCAGCGCGCTTTGGCGTGCAAGACCACTTTGCCGTTGCGGCCCGGAGTTTCCGACACCACGGCGGCCTCGGCGGCCTGTTCGAGGGAGAAATCGGCCTCTACATCCAGGCGCACGGTGCCGTCGGCGGCGAGACCGACGAGCTCGGTGATCAACCGCAGGTAGTCGGCGCGGTCGATCTCGGAACTGCGCTGCTGGCCCCAGAACCCTTTCACCACAGCCTGTTTGAAGATGACGGCGCCGGTGTCGATGATCAGCGGCTTGCCCGAGAGCGCGCCGAAGGAGATCAGTTCGCCGCGCGGGGCGAGCAGCGCCATCAAATCGCCCGCGGCCGGGCCGCTGACCTGATCGACGGCCCGCACGATCGGTGCACCGCCGGTGATGTCGGCGCCTTCGGCGAGCCAGCCCACCGACTCGGTGTCGAGCACGGGACCGTAGCCGAGCGCTTCCAGGGCTCGCACCGAGGACTCGCCGCGCACCAGGCTCAGCACCCGTACGCCGCGCTCCTTCGCGAACAGGTTGACCAGGCGACCGACCGCGCCGTTGGCGGCGTTCACCACGATCCACTGGCCCGACTCCACCTTCAGGTCGTCGAGCAGCATGAGCGCGCTCAGCGGCATGGCGAGCAGTTGGCAGGCGGTCTCGTCGGGCACGGAATCCGGCATCGGCACCGCTTGGTCTGCGCGGGCGACGAAGGAATCCGCCCACGCCGCACGCACGCCGGCGATCGCCACCCGCTGCCCGACCTGGAGTGTGTCGACACCGGGGCCGACCGCGTCGACGACACCGGCCGCCTCGGTCCCCGGGATCGCCGGCAGCGACGGCCGATAGCCGTACACGCCACGAATGATCGCCAGGTCGTGGTTGTGGATCGGCGACAGCGACATCGCGATCCGCACCTCCCCCTCCCCGGGCTCGGGGGTCGGCACTTGCTGTGCGGTGAGCACGTCCTTCGGTTCGCCGAATTCGTCGATGACAACTGCTTGCATGTCCGCCTCCGTGGTGGTTGCGAGTCCCTGCCGAGCATGATCGCGCTCCATTGTGGCACCGCGGCGGTCGGCGGTCGTTCAGGCGGTCGCATCCCGTCGACAGCGCCCGTCCGGGTCGCGCGCACCATGGCGCGGTGGGCCTGTCAATACCTCGCTGGGCTGACACCGGGTGGCTTCGGCGCCGCGGGAAAATAGCCCGCACGGTGGACGAATGCGACCGACCCGCGTGCGTACGCTCGATCCATGGCAGACGCACTCCGAACACGTTCCGCCGCAGTGCGATCCGGCCCGCGCATCGCGGAGGTCGATATCCTGCGCGGGTTCGCCCTGTTCGGGATCCTGATCACCAATGTCGTCGTGGCGACCACGCTGTGGTCGGTGGTCGGCACGCGCGAGGACCCGGTATTCCGCTTCGGGGGCACCGTCGACATGCTGGTGCGCGCCACCGTCGACGCTCTGTTCGCCGGGCGGTTCTACCTGCTGTTCGCCTTCCTGTTCGGGTACTCGTTCACGCTCCAGATCGCGGCTGCCCAGCGTGCGGGGGCGTCGCCGGTTCGACGGCTGCTCCGGCGGTGCGCCGCGCTGATGGCGATCGGGCTCGTGCACGTGTACCTGCTGTGGATCGGAGACATCCTCACCCTCTACGCGTTCCTGTGCCTGACGCTCATCACACTGCGAAAACTGCGGCCGCGGACCGCGGTGATCGTCGGGGTGGTGCTGTACGTGACGTGGTCGGCATGGAGCTTCCTGCCGGGCGGTTCCGGTGTTCTCGCCTTCGGCGAGTTCGTGAACCTGCCCGCGATATCCGCCGACTACACCGCGGGCTTCGCCTCGACGTTCTCCGCGCAGACCGCGCTCGCGCCGGTGTTCCTGCTGCTGATCTGGTTCAGCCAGGGCGTGCCGAGCTTGGCGATGTTCCTGCTCGGCACGGCGGCGGGCAAGCGGAACCTGTTCGCGAACCCGGATCGGCTGCGTCGCTGGTCGTTGCGCACACTGGTGATCGGGTTCGGCCTCGGCCTGCCGATCTCGGCGATGACCTTCGCCGCGTCGATGCGCTGGTGGCACGCACCCGCCGCGATCCCAGGCCTGCAGATGCTGGTGAACCCCGCCATGACCTTCGCCTACGTCGCCGCGATCCTGCTGGCGGTGCGGTCCGCCCGCCTCGGCCGCGGCGTCGCCCTGCTGGCACCCGCCGGTCGGATGGCCGCCACCAACTACATCGGCCAGTCGATCGTGTTGATGCTCGTCTACACCGGCTACGGCCTCGCTCTCGCCGACACCCTCGCACCCCTGGCCGTCATCGCGATCGCCCTGCTCACCTTCGCCGCCCAACTCGCGTTCAGCGCCCGATGGTTGCGCACTCACCCGTACGGCCCGGTCGAGTGGCTGCTCCGTGCAGCCACCTACCTGACCGTCCCGCCGTGGCGGCGTCCCAGCGAACAGCCCGCTCCGCCCGCCGCGTGAGACGTGCGATTCCCGCGCTCTGCGTATGACCATTTCCGGGTGGTGTGGGTCTTCGGCGGTGTCAGTCGGTGGCTTGCGACGGGCGGTGGAATTCGGCCCGCCAGCGGTGCAGGCCCGAGGTGTCGGGGCGAGGGAGGGTTTCCACGCGGATCCGGGTCAGGTCGGGGGCGGTGAAGGAGTCGATGTCGGCGCGGGTGAGTGGCCAGGGTGGGCCGGTGGTCGCGGGAGTCTCGCTGATGTCGGCGATCACGAGCAGGGTCGCGTCGGGGGCCAGTAGGTCTCGGATGCCGGTGACGGCGCGGGTGCGCACGTCCGGGGGCAGGGATTGGACGGTGATCGACTCGATGACCAGGTCGAAGGCGTGGCGCCATGACGGCGGCGGGTCGAGGAGATCGGCCACCTTGTAGGTGACGGGCGAGTGCGGGAAGCGCGCGCGGGCGCCGCGAATCGCGGTGGGCGAGATGTCGAAAGCGGTGGTTCGAATGCCTTGGGAGGCAACGAATTCGGCGTCGGTACCGTAGCCGCAACCGATCACCAGGCCGCGCGCCCCCTGGGGTAGGGCGGCGGCGCGCAACCAATCGACCAGCAGCGGATTGGGTTCGTCGCGATCCCACGGAACCACCGAGTTCCCCGCCGCTGCCTCGGCGTAGAGCGGTTCGAACCACCCGGTCGGATCGTTCGCGGCCAGTGCCCGAGCGGCGAGGCGGCGATCTGCGGGCGGCTGCGCGTCGGTCATGGGTCCAGTCTTCACCACCGAGGGCCGCTGTGTCGTCCGGCTTCCGCGCGAGCGCGGTGTTCGTCCCGGGCGCGGCTCGAGGTCACGGCCGTCGACGGGCGGCACGCGCGGCGAAACCGTCACAGAGCGCCTCGAGGCCGAGGAACAGCAGGTCTTCGGAGGTGAGGTCGCTGACCCCCGCGCCTTCGAGTTCGGCCAGCGCCGGCGGCACGGGGAAGGAGGGTCGGCCCTCGAGCAGATCGCGTAGTCCGTTGGTGTCGTCGGTCGCCGTGCGCCTCTCGGCGAGGAGCGCGCCGCCGACCACCGGCAGGCTGGCGCCGGAGATGTAGTTCCAGACGGAGAACCCCATCGTGGTGGCCTCGCGGGCCGTCACGTCGAGTTCGCGCAGGCCGTGGACCAGCCAGGCCAGGCTCGCCAGACCCTGTGGGCCGAAGCTGTAGCGGGGGACGGCGAAAGTCAGCAGCACCCAGGGATGCTGCTGGTAGAGCTGCCAATCGATCTCCGCGGCGATGCGCACCCGGTCGCGCCACGTCCACCCGCGCCCGGTCGCGTCGGGGTAGGGGTGTCGGGCGGCGATCTCGTCGGTCATGGCCGCGATGAGTTCGTCCTTGTTCGCCACGTGCCGATAGAGCGACATGGTGCCCACATCGAGGCGGTCGGCGATGCGGCGCATCGAGACCGCGTCGAGTCCGTCGGCGTCGGCGAGGGTGATCGCGGCGTCCACGATCGCCGTGCGGGTGAGCTTCGTCTCGGTCATCCCATGACTCGCTTTCGTAACACAACCTTCATGCGTACACTGTACCCAGTGTCCGCGTACGGTGTACGCAAAACCTTGGAAGGATAAATCGGAGATGACAAAGCTGGAACCGGCGGTGCCCACCGCAGTCGCCGGTGGACGCCGCGCATGGCTCGGGTTGGGCGTGCTGCTGCTGCCGGTGTTGCTGGTGTCGATGGACATCTCGGTTCTCTTCCTTGCCATGCCGACCCTGACCGCCGACCTGGACCCCACTGCATCGCAACAACTCTGGATTCTCGACATCTACGGGTTCATGCTGGCGGGTCTGCTCATCACGATGGGCAACCTCGGCGACCGGATCGGGCGCCGCAATATCCTGCTCGCCGGCGCCGCCATCTTCGGAATCGCGTCGGTGCTCGCCGCGTTCGCGCCCACCGCGCCGATCCTCATCGCGGCCCGCGTCCTGATGGGCATCGGCGGTGCGACCCTGCTGCCGTCGAGCCTGTCGCTGATCTCCACCCTGTTCCCCGACGTGCGCCAACGGGCCACCGCGATCGGCATCTGGACCGCGTTCTTCGCCGGCGGATCGGCGGTCGGGCCCATCATCGGCGGCGTTCTGCTGCACCACTTCTGGTGGGGCTCGGTATTCCTGATCAACATTCCGGTACTGGCGATTCTGCTGATCTTCGGACCGATCCTGCTGCCCGAACACCGCTCCACCGCCCTCGGCCCGATCGATCTGCCCAGCGTCGCGTTGTCGATCGGCGGCATCCTGCCGCTGATCTACGGGATCAAGCACATCGCCGCCGAAGGCTTGGACGCGGTGTCGCTGGTGATCGCCGCGATCGGTGTCGGGCTGCTCGTGCTGTTCGTGCGCAGGCAACGTCATCTCACCGAACCCCTGCTCGACCTGTCGTTGTTCACCCGGCCCCTGTTCCGGGTGGCGATCGGGGCCAGCATGGCCGGCATGATGTCGCTCGCCGCGATGAGCTACCTGACCAGCATCTACCTCCAATCGGTCACCGGCCGTGACCCGTTGGCCGCCGCGCTGCTCGGCATTCCGATGGCGATCGCGGTGTTCGTGTGCTCGATGAGCGGCGCGCGGATCGGGCTGCGGCTGGGGGTGCGGGCGACCTTCACGCTCGCGCTGATGCTGTCGGCGATCGGCAACCTGATGCTGCTCGGCGTCGGTGTGGACGGCGGCCTGGGTTGGTACGTCGCGGGCTCGGTGATCGCCGGTATCGGATACGGCTTCTCGTTCACGCTGGTCTCCGATGTCGCGGTATCGGCGGTGCCCGCCGAGCGGGCGGGTTCGGCGGTCGGGATCTCGGAGACGAGTTTCGAACTCGGCAACGCGCTCGGTCTCGCGTTGCTGGGCTCGGTGGCCGCGCTGGTGTTCCGCTCCGGCGGTGACTTCGGCGAGACCCTGGGCGACACGCTGCTGCAGTCGGCCGGTGACGACGGGCTGGTCCACGCGGCCCGCGAATCCTTCGTCAGCGGGATGCATCTGGCGACCACGGGCGGCGCACTGCTGCTGATCGCGATGGCGGCACTGGCCTGGCGCTCGGCCAGAACCACCCACTGAGCGGACGACCGTCGGGCGCGCTGCACCGCCCGGCGGTCGTCCGTCGATGACTCGGCGAGTCGAACACGACCACCGGGTGGGGTGATCGCCGCCACGATCCGCCGTGCTGGTCGGCCTCACCGGGCAGGCGTCCAGGTTCGTTGCATAAGATCGTCGGATGCGAAACGAGGGTGCGGCGGGACTGGCGACGTTGCTCGCCCTGGCCGATTCGCGCCTGCCCATCGGTGGGCACGTGCACTCCGGTGGCGTCGAGGAAGCCGTGTCGTCGGGGTTGTTGCGCGACAGCGCGAGCGTGGAGCTGTACCTGCGGCGCCGGGTCGCCACCTCGGGCCTGGTCACGGCCTCGCTGGCCGCCGCGGTGTGCGGCGGCGCGCTCACTGTCGAACGCGGCGAACTCGAAGCCGACGCCCGCACACCCTCGCCCGCCGCGCGGGCGGCGTCGCGGGCGCAAGGTCGTGGTCTGCTCCGTCTGGCGAAACAGCTCTGGCCGCACCATGATTGGGCCTCGGCGGGAGCGCGTCCACATCTGTCCACCGTGTTCGGCATGGTCGGCGTCGCCGCAGGCGCGAGCACCGAACAGCTGGCGGGCGTCGTCGTCTACACGACGCTCACCGGCGCGGCCACCGCGGCGCAACGGCTGCTCGCCCTCGATCCCGCCGCGATCGCCGCGAGCACCCTGCGCCTGGCCCCGCTGTGTGATCGGGTCGCCGCCGAGGCCGCAGCCGGGCTCACCGCGCTGTCCGATCCACTGCAGGACGCGCTCGCCGAACGTCACCTCCACCGCGACATGCCGTTGTTCGCGTCCTGACCCCTGATCCCGAGACGAAGGAGCCCCATGCCTCCCCATCTGATCGATGGCGAACCGCACGACCACAGCCACGACCGGCCCAAGCGCGACCGCGCCGCCGGCGAGGCCCTGCGCATCGGCATCGGCGGCCCGGTCGGCTCCGGCAAGACCGCGCTGGTCGCCGCCCTGTGCAGACAACTGCGCGACGAGCTGTCGCTGGCGGTGCTGACCAACGACATCTACACCACCGAGGACGCGGACTTCCTGCGTCGCCACGCCGTGCTGCCCGACGAGCGCATCACCGCTGTGCAGACCGGCGGCTGCCCGCACACCGCCATCCGCGACGACATCACCGCCAACCTCGACGCCATCGACGACCTCGTCGCGGCCAATCCGCCGCTGGATCTGATCCTGGTGGAATCCGGTGGCGACAACCTCACCGCCACCTTCTCCTCCGGCCTGATCGACGTGCAGATCTTCGTCGTCGACGTGGCAGGCGGGGACAAGGTGCCGCGCAAGGGCGGCCCGGGCGTCACCTTCTCCGACCTGCTCGTGGTGAACAAGACCGACCTCGCCCCCCTGGTCGGCGCCGACCTGGGCGTGATGGAGCGCGATGCCGCCAAGGTCCGCGACGGCCGCCCGACCGCACTGGTCTCCCTGACCGACGACCCGGCCGCCACCCCGGTCCTGGCCTGGGTACGCGAACAACTGCGGGTCGCCGCCGAACAGGACGCGGCCACCGGCGTTGCGCACTGAACTGAGCATCGTCGCCGCACCGGGCAGACTGCCCCGCATCGACGCCGTCGGCGGCCTGGCCGGGCGGCACACCGGCCTCGACACCGTGCACCTGATCGGCACCGCGGCCACCCCGCTGGGCGGGGACGAACTCGACATCACCATCGTCGTGCGCCCCGGGGCGCGGCTGGTGGTTCGGTCGGTGGCGGCGACGATCGCACTACCGGGCGCGGACACCGTGGTCTCGACCGCGCACTGGCGTTTCGAGGTCGGGGAAGGCGCCGAACTGGATTTCGATCCGGAACCGACGATCGTGGCAGGCGGCGCGCACCATCACGCGGTGACCACGGTGCAGGTGGCGCCCGATGCGCGCCTGCGCCTGCGTGAGCGCGTGCAGGTGGGCCGCAGCGGCGAGGACGGCGGCGGGTGGCGCGGTGATCTGCTGGCCGACCTGGGCACGGTGCCGTGGCTGCGGCATCGGCTGGAACTCGGGGCGTTTTCGCCGACCGACGATCGGCTCAGCGCCGCCCGGGCGCTCGACAGCGAACTGGTGTACCCGGATGATCGTCCGGCCTGGTCGGGCGGTGTGGACGAGGTCCGGCTGCCGCTGGCCGCGGGTGGTTCGCTCGCCACCCGCACGGGCGGCCGACTGCGCCCGCTCGCGATCGCGGTCGGATAGCCGAGGAAAATGCCAGTGGGAGCCGGGCGTAGAGCCCGACTCCCACCGCGGGGAATTCGATCAAGCGTTGACGAGCTCCGCGTCCGTCTCTGCGGCCTCGGGGGTGATCCCACGCGGCGGCGCGAGGAACCCGCTCGCGGCACCCACCGCCGCACCGATGCCGGCGCCGACGACCGTGACGGGGATCGACACGGCCATGTACGCGGCCATGCCACCCAGGATCGGGCCCGCGACCAAGCCGATCGGCAGGAACGGAACACCGGCCACGAGCCCGGCCAACGCACCGCCCGTGCTGGCCATCATCGCGAACGGGATGGCCACGGTGGAACCGACCGCCGCACCCCTGGCCGCCGAGCCGAGGGTCTCGGAGGCGATCCGGTCCGAGCGGCTGCGCTCGAGCCCGACCGAGTCGAGGAACGTCGCCAGGTTGGCCTCGGTGGTGGCCGCGGCGTCGTTGATCTGGATCGAGGTGTCCACCGGTACGAAGTCCGGCACCGGCACCTGCTGGTCACCGAAGCGGAACTGCCCCGGCGGGGGCAGGATCGGTGGCACCGGCGCGACCGCGGTCGGTGCGTGCAGCGGACCCACCGGAGACAGGTAGTCCATTTCCGGGCCTGTCCGCGACCACTGCAGTGAGCTGCGGGTGTTCGCCGGCATCGGCTGGCCCACATACGGGGTGGCGTTGGGCGCCACCGCGTCGAATTCCGGTCCGGCCTGATGTTCGGGCTGAGTCACCGCCGCCTGCGCGGGATCGGCATTCGCGGTGCCCGTGCCGATCAGGGCCATGACCAGGGGTACCGCTCCGGCAGCGACGACCGAACCTACCTTCTGTCGCTGCAAGTTCGGCGCCCTGTGTTTCCCCGTCGCCATAGATCACCTTTCATCCTGGGGATTGGTCACACATATGACCTCCGACATTCGGATCGGCGCCCGGCTCGGATGGGTCCGAAACGTCGGCAACCCGCAATATCGGCATGCGGAAAGGGGACGGGAACGACGAAGGCCGGGTGGTTCGACGGAACCACCCGGCCTTCGTGACAAACGAATTATCCGGTCGTGCGCTGCTTTTCGGTGAGCGGTGCGGCGGCCCGCGGCGGGGCGCCCACATCGGCCGCGAGTTCGTTGGCTTCGGCCTGATCGGCGTTGACCTCCTCGATCGCGAGCCGCGCGAAGATCCACTGTTCGGTCGCCGCCATCTGACCGCGGTTGCGGCCGAGGAACGACACGAACCAGCCGATCACGGTGACGATCCGGCTGCGGTAGCCGACCAGGTAGTACAGGTGCAGAGCCAGCCAGGCGAGCCAGGCCAGGAAACCGCTGAACTCGAGCTTGCCGATCTGGCAGACCGCGTCGAACCGCGAGATCGTGGCCATCGAGCCCTTGTTGAAGTACTTGAACGGCTTGCGCTCGGCGGGGGTCTGACCGTGCAGCCCGGCCTTGATCGCCTTGGCCGCGTAGGTGGAACCCTGGATGGCGCCCTGCGCCTGCCCCGGCACGCCGGGCACCGACATCAGGTCGCCGACCACGAACACGTTCGGATGACCCTTGACGGTGAGGTCGGGCTCCACGATGACGCGGCCCGCCCGGTCGACTTCGGTGCCGTCGGAGCGTTCGGCGATCATCTTGCCCAGCGGACTGGCCTGCACGCCCGCCGACCACACCTTGCAGACGGCTTCGATCCGGCGGGTGGTGCCGTCGGCGTCCTTGACGATCACGCCGTGCGCGTCGACATCGGTCACCATGGCGTTGAGCTGGATCTCCACGCCCATCTTCTCGAGCCGCTTGGCCGCCTTGGCGCCGAGCTTGGGACCCATCGGGCCGAGCACCGCACCGGCGCCCTCCAGCAGGATCACGCGCGCGTCGCGCGGATCGATGGTGCGGAAGGTGCCGTCGAGGGTGCGATCGGCGAGTTCGGCGATCTGGCCCGCCAACTCCACACCGGTCGGGCCCGCGCCGACGACGATGAACGTCATCAGGCGGTCGCGCTCTTCGGTGGTGGTCGCCAGTTCGGCTTGCTCGAACGAGCCGAGGATGCGCGCGCGCAACTCGAGGGCGTCGTCGATGGTCTTCATGCCGGGCGCGTAGGTGGCGAAATGATCGTTGCCGAAATACGACTGCTGGGCTCCGGTCGCGACGATCAGGCTGTCGAAGCCGGTCACGGTGTCGCGGTTGAGTAGTCGCGAGGTGACCTTCTTGTTCGCGAGGTCGACGTCGATCACGTCGCCGAGCAGCACCTGCGCGTTCTTCTGCTTGCGCAGCACCAGGCGAGTGGCCGGGGCGATCTCGCCGGTGGAGAGGATGCCCGTGGCCACCTGGTAGAGCAGCGGCTGGAACAGGTGGGTCGACGTCTTGGAGATGAGAGTGATGTCGACATCGGCTCTGCGCAGATGCCGGGTTCCGAACAAACCGCCGAACCCGGAACCGATCACCACGACATGGTGGCGCTGGTTCCCGACAGACTCAGTGCTCATCGTCCTGCTCCTCGACAGACTGGGGCGGGCCCCGCGGTGGTGGTGACAGGGTCAACCGTAGTCGGCTCCGGTAGCACCGTCGCCACGAGAGCCCGATCTCGGTGTGTGGTGCGTTGTCTCATCGAACGACAAGATCGACCTTACGTGATCGCCGGGCCCGGCAAGGTATGCCGTGACTCAGCGACCGGCGAGCAGGATTTCGGCCACCCGGGTATCGGTCTCGGCACCGTCGGTGTAGCCACCGGCCCCGCCGAGCGCGTTCATGATCGACAGGGTGTAGCGCTCGCCGTCGCCCGCGACGCCGACCGAATTGACCACCCAGCCGTCGGCCTCGGCCGACCAGCCGTTCTTCAGGCCCGGCCGCATCGACGGGCCCGCGCCCCACACACCCCAGTGCTGGTTGGAGTCGACCGAGCGCATCCGGTCGAGCAGGTAGGCCAGATCGTCGGTATGCATGGTGTCGAGGATGGTGTTCATCAGCCGATCCAGGTCGGCGGCGGTGCACTTCTGGAACGACCAGTCCGGGAACAGCGCGGTCGAGGTCGGCTGGGGGATCAGGCTGACCATGCCGTAGGCGCGGAACGCGTTGTTGTAGGCCATCCGGTCGATGCCGATGTACTTGTTCCACAGCACGTCGGTGGCGTGATCGTTGGAGGTGGCCAGCATCGCCTCGATGTTGAAGCGGTCGTCGGGGGACAGGCCGATGGCGCCGACGCGGGCCCGGTTGAGCAGGTCGGCGGCGATGGCCAGCTTGATCGTGGACGCGGTCCAGACCTGGTTCTCGGCATGTTCGTTGGCGTAGGTACCGCCGGTCACGCGGTCGCGCAGCACGTAGCCGAGGGCGCCGGGGCGTCCGGCGAGATAGGCGTCGGCCCGCGCGATCCGGGCGCTCATGTCGGCGTCGAATCCCGGCATCGACACCTGGGTCGACACCGGTGGCGCCGCATAGGCCGGAGCGACGAGAACAGGCACGCCCGGAGTGAGGACGACGGCGGCGGCGAGCAGGCAGGCAGTAGCTGCGACTCGGGAAACGACACGAGTGGAAGGAGAACGGTCACGCACGAGGGACCACACTCGCACACCGGAGGCCCGAACGCACTACTTCACCGTAAATCCGACCCCCGACGACAGCGCTGTTGCGGCACACGGGAATTGCGTTCAGTGGTGCGCGGCGTGCGGTGTGGCGATGGTGCAGCCGTTGAGGCGGTGGCAGTGCTCGAACGCTTCGCCGTGCCGGTCCAGCGGCCACGCGTGCAGTATCTGATCAGGCCCGTAGCGTCGGGAATTGATCAGCTCCCAGCGTGCGCCCACGCGGCGGACGATGAAGCCGCCATCGGGAACCAGGGGATACACCTGCGCGATCATGAAACGAAACCAGCCTTTCGCCCGCGGCCGTACTGTCCCACCCGAACCGCCACGATCCCACGGTCGGCGCAGGGGGTCGCGCAGGCATGGCCGCGACACTGTGCGGTGTGGCGTATCTCACTAACCCGGTCCAGTGGTAGTGGCGGGGCCGCGCAATTGCGGGTAGGTCGCTGGGCGTATAAACAACGGATGCCGTTGCACCTCCATCGCGCCGAACGCGCCGACGCGCTGGCCGATGGACTGGGGCGTCTACTGGGGGAAGTGCCCGCCGATCCTTTCGTCTCCGACGTGGTCGCGGTGCCGGCCAAGGGGGTGGAGCGCTGGTTGGCGCAACGGCTGTCGGGCGTGCTCGGTGTGGGGGTTCGAGGTGGCATCGCCGACGCCACGGTGGCGGATTCCCGGACGGTCGGTGACGGGGTGGCCGCGAACATCGTGTTCCCGGCGCCCGCCGCACTCGTTGCCGAGGTGCTGGCCGGGGCGAGCGGGGTCGCGCCCGCCGACGATCCGTGGAGCGGTCAACGCCTGGTGTGGACGCTGGTGCGGGTGATCGACGAGGTCGCCGACCAGCCGTGGGCCGCGGTCCTCGCGCGCCATCTCGGCCTTCCCGGCACCGACCACCGCCTCGGCAGGCGCTACGCGACCGCCGCCCATCTCGTCGCGCTCTTCGACTCCTACGCCGCGCAACGCCCGCAGGTGCTGCTCGATTGGGTCGCGGGCGCGGACACCGACGGCGCGGGCGGGCCGGTGCCCGACGACCTCGGGTGGCAACCGCGGTTGTGGCGAGCCCTGCGCGCGGCGGTGGGGTCGCCGAGCCCCGCGGAACGGCTCGCCGACGCGTGCGCCCACCTGCGCGCCCGACCCGATGCGGTCGAGCTGCCCGAGCGGGTGTCGCTGTTCGGCCTCACCCGCCTGCCCGCCGATCAGTTGGCCGTCGTCACCGCGCTCGCTGCCCACCGCGACGTCCATCTCTGGTTGTCGCATCCGAGCCCGAGCATGTGGATCGCGCTCGGCGGCGGCGGCGCCGTCCTGCCCGGCGAGACCGCCGCGGCGGACACGGCGGCGGGCCTAGCTGATCTCGGCGCCGCGGACGCGCTGTCCCCGATCGCGCCGATTCGACCGCGCGCCGCGGACCACACCGCCGATCTCGTCTCCCACCCACTGCTGTCCGGGCTGGCCAGGGATGTCCGGGAACTGCAACAACGCCTCGAGCCGGTGCTGGACAGCGACGTGCACCTGCCCGGCGAGACCACCGCCCGGTCCCTGCTCGGTGCGCTGCAGACCGCCATCCGTGCCGACCGTGTTCCGGAGAAGGGCGCGGTCCCGGACGGCAGTGTCGAGATACACGCGTGTCACGGTTCGGCCCGGCAGGTCGAGGTGCTGCGGGATCTGCTGCTGACGACCTTCGCGGCGGACCCGACCCTCGAACCGCGCGACGTGCTGATCATGTGCCCGGATGTAGAGGCGTTCGCACCGCTGGTGCGGGCGGCGTTCGGGCAGCGTGGGTCCGGTGTCGACCTACCCGACGAAGGCGAACATCCGGCGCATCAGCTGCGGGTGCGGCTCGCCGATCGCGGGCGGGCGGTGACCAACCCGATGCTGGCGGTGGTGATCGAACTGCTCGAACTGGCCGACGGTCGCGTCACGGTGACGCAGGTGCTCGACCTGGCGGCGAGTGAAACCGTGCGCCGCCGTTGCGGTTTCGACGATGACGACATCGAACGGCTCCGCGAGTGGGCCGCCGAGTCGGGCGCGCGGTGGGGGATCGGGCAGCGTCAACGCGAGGCGTTCGGGCTGGCCGATTTCGCCCAGAACACCCTCAATGCCGCGGTGGACCGCATTCTGCTCGGCGTCACGGCCGACGAATCCGGGGACGACTGGCTGGATCTGGCGTTGCCCCTCGACGATGTCGACTCCAACGACGTCGACCTCGCAGGTCGCTTCGCCGAGTTCATCGACCGGCTCGCGGTCTGCCTGCGCGACCTGCGCGGCCCGCGGCCCGCCGCCGACTGGACCGCCGTGCTGCTGCGGGCCGTCGAACTGCTCACCGATGTGCCCGACTCGCAGTCGTGGATCCGCACCGAAGCGCGCCGCGAGATCGTCGCCGCGACCGAACACGCGGGCGCGACCCCGCTGCGTCTGGCCGACGTGTCGGTCCTGCTGACCGGCCGGCTGGCGGGCGGCCCGGGCCGCGCGAACTTCCGCACCGGCGAACTCACCGTGTGCACCCTGGTCCCGATGCGTTCGGTGCCGCACCGGGTGGTGGTCCTGCTCGGCCTCGACGACGACGTCTTCCCCCGCCCGGGCAGTGTCGACGGTGACGACCTGCTGGCCCGCGACCCGCTCGTCGGCGAACGCGACGCCCGCAGCGAAGACCGGCAACTGCTGCTGGACGCGGTGATGGCGGCAGGAGACAAACTGCTGGTGCTGCACTCCGGCGCCGACCCGGTGACCGGCGCCGCCCGTCCGCCCGCGGTTCCGGTCGCCGAGTTGCTCGACGTGCTCGCCACCCAGGTGGGGCCGGCGGCGATGGACGCCGTTCGTATCCGCCACCCCCTCCAGTCCTTCGACCGCCGCAACTTCGCCCCCGAGAACCCGCGCAGCTTCGACGCGGTCGCCCTGGCCGGTGCGCGTGCCGCGGCCCGCCCGTCACGACCGCGGTCACCGCTGCTCACCGCTGCGCTGCCGCCCGCGCCGGCGGCGGATGTCGCACTGGCGGAACTGATCTCGTTCGCCGAACATCCGGTGCGCGCGTTTCTGTGGCAGCGGCTCGGCCTGCGGGTGCCCGAAGAATCCGAGGACATCGCCGATCAGCTCCCGATCGAACTCGACGGACTGGCGAAGTGGGACCTCGGCGAGCGAATGCTGACCGCCCGCCTCACCGGCGCCGACCCGGCCGGACTGCGCGCCGCCGAATGGCGTCGGGGAACGTTGCCCCCCTTCGGTTTCGGCGCCAAGGTCCTCGACGAAGTGGAAGGCACGGTCGATACCCTCGTCCGTACCGCGCTGCCCGACTACGAGGCGCCCGCGCGCGCGGTCGACATCGGCATCGACCTCGGCAACGGCCGCACTCTCGCGGGCACTGTGCCCGAGGTCCGCGGTGAGACGTTGGTGCGCACCACCTATTCGCGTCTGGCGCCCAAACACCGACTCGCGTCCTGGGTTTCGCTGCTCGCTCTCGCCGCCACCGAAGACCGCTCCTGGCAGGCGGTCAGTACCGGACGAGGCCAATTCCGTAGCCGACCGGTGGCCCGATCGGTGATCACCGCACCCGAAGCGCCTGCCGCACTGGCGATCCTGCGTGATCTGGTCCGACTGCGCGACGAAGGACTGTGCGAACCGCTGCCCTGCGCGCCCGCCGCCACCGCCGCGTACGCCGAGCGCCGTTTCCGCGGTGACAGCGTCGCCGATGCCCTGCTCGCCGCCGAACACGCTTTCGACGGCGGCCCCAACGGGCCCGACAAATTCGGTGACCACACCGACCGCTACCTGCGCTACGTCTGGGGCCGCGCACCCCGATTCGACCGTCTCGCCACCGAACCCTGCCGCCCCGGCGAGCCGGAGAGTACCCACTTCGGTGCTCTCGCGCGCCGCTGGTGGGCGCCGCTGCTCGCCGCCGAGAGTCAGGGACAGCCGTGACCGGAACCGTCTCGGCGCCGACCGCTTTCGACGCCACCGGCCCGCTGCCCGAGGGCACCACCGTGCTGGAGGCCAGCGCGGGCACCGGCAAAACGCACGCGATCGTCGGGCTCGCGGTCCGCTATGTCGCCGAGGCCGGCATCGCGATCACCGAACTGCTCCTGGTCACATTCAGCCGCGCCGCCACCCAGGAACTGCGCGAACGCACCAGGGATCGTTTCGTGACGGTGGCGACCGCGCTGGCCGAGCCCGACACCGCGCGGCATCACCAGGACGAACTGGTCCGCGCGCTGGCCGACACCCACCCCGCGACCGTGCGCCTGCGCAGGCATCGATTGCTCACCGCCCTGGCCGATTTCGACGCCGGCACCATTGCCACCACCCACTCGTTCTGCCAGCGAATGCTCGACGAACTCGGCCTCGCCGGTGAACACGATCCGGGCGCCCGCCTGGTCGAATCGGTGGACGAACTCGTCGCCACCGTCGCCGACGACCTGTATCTGGCCCGCTACGCCCGCGACCGCGCCCCCTTCACGCTGCGCGAGGCCCGCACCCTGGCACTGGCGGCGGTCCACGACCGGCACGCCGACCTCGCGCCGCGCACCGACGGAGCGGCGGGCGAGCGCGTCGCCTTCGCGAGCGCGGTACGCGCCGAGACCGAACGCCGCAAGCGCCGTGCCGGACTGCGTGACTTCGACGATCTGCTGGTGCTGCTGCACGACGTGCTGGCCGACCCCGAACACGGGCCACGCGCCTGCGCCCGGATCCGGCAGCGGTATCGGGTCGCGCTGGTCGACGAGTTCCAGGACACCGATCCGCTGCAGTGGGACATCCTGCGCTCGGCCTTCCACCGGCATGCCACCCTCGTACTGGTCGGCGACCCGAAACAGGCCATCTACGCCTTCCGTGGCGCCGAAGTGCTCAGCTACCTCGACGCCGTGGCGCTGGCGGATCGACGCAGTGAGCTCACCCGCAACTGGCGCAGCGACGCCGGACTGCTGCGTGCCGTCGATCACCTGTGCGGCGGTGCGGAATTGGGGCACCCCGAGATCAGCGTGTACCCGGTCACCCCGACGCGGCCGTCGACCAGCCTGCACGGGGAACCGGACGCCACCACCGCGCTGCGACTGCGGGTGCTGCCGCGCACCGGGGCGGGTCCGCGCAATCGGTCGGGGTTCCCGTCGGTCGGCAGGCAGCGGGCCAAGGTGGCCGACGACCTGGCCGCCGACATCGTCACCCTGCTCGAATCCGGGACCACCATCGACGCCAAACCCGTTCGCGGCGGCGATCATTCGCTGCGCGAGGTCGGCGACGGCCGGGTGCGCAGGCCGATCGGGCCCGGCGATGTCGCGGTGCTGGTACGCACCAGATCCCAGATCGACGTGGTGCGTGCGGCGTTGGACCGGGTGGGGGTCGCCTCCGTCCTCGCCGGTGGCACGAGCGTGTTCGCGACACCCGCCGCCACCGACTGGCTGTGGGTGTTGCGCGCGCTGGAACAGCCGCATCGCGGCGACCGGGTGCGGCTGGCGGCGTGCACCCCGATCCTCGGCGTCACCGTCGCCGACATCGACGCGGGCGGCGCGGATCTCGTCGGCCGGGTCTCCACCCAGTTGCGCGACGCCGCGCGATTGTTCACCCGCGCCGGATTCGCCGCCGTGTTCGACAAGCTCGCCACCGAAACCGATCTCGCGCCGCGCCTGCTCGCGGTGGACAACGGCGAACGCGAACTCACCGACCTGCGCCACATCGCGCAGCTGCTCGACGAGATCGCACTGGCGGAGGGGCTGGGACTGACCGCGCTCACCCGCTGGCTCGCCGACCGCGTGCGCGAGCCGGAAGCGGGCAGCATCAGCGGCCGCAGCCGCAGGCTCGATCGGGACGCGGCTGCCGTGCAGATTGCCACCGTGCACGCCAGCAAAGGTCTCGAATTCCCCATCGTCTACCTGCCTTTCACCTGGGACAGCGCCAAGAATCCGTATCCGGCGACGCTGCTGTTCCACGACGACGACGGCACCAGGGTTCTCGATATCGGCGGCAAGGAGGCCCCCGGGTACGGAGAGCGCCAATTGCGCTGTGAGGCCGAGGAATCGGGCGAGGAGCTGCGGCTGCTGTATGTGGCGCTGACCCGGGCGATGTGCCAGGTCGTGGCCTGGTGGGCGCCCGCGGTGACCACCGGCGCCGCACCGCTGCACCGGATGATGCTGGGCAGACGGCCGGGTTCGGCGCAGGTACCGCGTCGCGCCGAGATTCCCGCCGACACCGCTGCGGCGCAACGGATCTCCGAGTGGGCAGCGTCTGCCTCGGACGTGATCTCGGTGACCGTGGTCGATCGCCCCGAGGACGTGGCGCCCCGGCGGGTACGCACCGAACTGCCGACCGGTGAGCTGGCGGCCGCCGGGTTCACCCGCACACTCGACCAGCACTGGCGGCGGACGTCGTATTCGGCGCTCACCGCGGGTGCGCACGACGCCCCGGGCGTGCGCGACTCCGAACCCGAGGACGGGCCGGGTCCGGACGACGAGCCGACCGAGGCGCCGGTCGACGCACTGACCGGCAGCACCGGCGCGCCGTCGTTGATGAACGGGCTGCCCTACGGCGCCGAGTTCGGCACACTGGTCCACGGCGTCCTCGAAACGGTCGACACCTCGGTGCCCGACCTCGCCGCCGAGGTGCGCCGACGGTGTGTCGAGGCGGTCGAGCACACGATGGCCGAGCTCGACGTCGACCTGCTCTCGACCGCGCTGCTCGAAGTTCTGCGCACCCCCGCCGATTTCGGTTCCCTGGCCGCGATCGCGACCCGCGACCGGCTCAACGAACTGGAATTCGAGCTGCCGCTCGGTGGTGGTGATACCCCGGGTCCGCGCTCGGCCGGGATGCACGCCGTCGCCGCGTTGCTGCGCACCCACCTGCCCGCCGACGACGACCTGGCCGGGTACGCCGATCACGTTGCCGCGCTGCCCGATACGGTGCTGCGCGGCTATCTCACCGGCAGCATCGACGCCGTCCTGCGGGTGCCCGACGACACGGGCGAGCTCCGCTATCTGATCGTCGACTACAAGACCAACCGGCTCGGCACCGGCGACCTCACCGTCGAGCACTACCGCCGCGAACACATGGTCGCGGAGATGATCCGCTCCCACTACCCGCTACAGGCGCTGCTGTATGCCGTGGCGCTGCATCGTTATCTGCGGTGGCGACTGCCGAACTACGATCCCGCCCGCCATCTCGGTGGCGCCAGGTATCTGTTCGTGCGCGGCATGATCGGCGCGTCGACGCCACCGGGGCACGGCGTGTTCGATTGGTACCCGTCGGCGGAACTCGTGGTCGCGCTGTCGGATCTGCTCGCGGGGCCGCGATGACATCGATTCAGGTGGCGCAGCGGGGTACCGGGTTGCTGCGAGTGTTCAACGAAGCCGGCGTGCTGTCCGCGGCGGACGTGCACGTCGCGGTGCGGTTGGGCCGGATGGGACGTGAGGACAGCGAGGACGTGCTGTTCGCGGCGGCGCTGGCCGTGCGCGCGGTGCGCTCGGGCTCGGTGTGTCTCGAGCTGTCCCGAATGCGCGAGATCGGCATCGACGCCGACGAAACCCGCGACAGCGCCACGGGCATCGACCCGGCGACCCTGCCGTGGCCCGACACCGATCGAGTACTGGGGGCGCTGCGTCGCAGTCCGCTGATCCGCGGTGGACAGTCCGGGCCGCTGCGCCCGCTGCGGATCGTCGAAGCCGACGCCGAGGGCGGCGCGCTGCTCTACCTCGACCGGTACTACCAGCAGGAGCAGATCCTGCGGCGCGTACTCACCGAGCGCAGCACCGACCACCCCGTCGTCGACACCGAACTCGTTCGCGCGCAGCTGGATCGGCTCTTCGCCGACCCACTCGGCGACGGCCCGGACCGGCAACGCCTGGCCGCCGCCCTCGCCGCGACCCACTGGACCACCGTGGTCGCCGGTGGACCCGGTACCGGCAAAACCCACACCATCGCCCGCATCCTGGCCCTGCTCACCGCCCACCGCGCCGCCTCGCCGAAGTTGCCCGCCCTGCGGACAGCCCTCGCCGCCCCCACCGGCAAAGCCGCCGCCCGCCTGCAGGAAGCGGTGCGCGAGCAGGCCGCCGTCCTCGGCCTGCCCGAACTCACCGCCTCCACCCTGCACCGCCTGCTCGGCTGGCAGCGTGGCCGCACCACCCGGTTCCGCCATCACGAGCACAACCGTCTGCCCTACGACGTGGTGGTGGTCGACGAGACGTCGATGGTGTCGCTGACGATGATGAGCCACCTCTTCTCCGCCCTGCGCCCCGACACCCGACTGGTCCTCGTCGGCGACCCCGACCAGCTCGCCTCGGTCGATGCGGGTGCGGTGCTGGCCGATCTCGTCGCCGGGCCGGTCAGCGGCGCGCCCAACCCGGCGCTTCGCGAGGTGCTCGGCCTCGATCTCGGTGGTCCGCGGTCGAGCCTGTCCACCGATTCCGGGGATGCGGCAGGCTCTGAAGTGTCGGCGAATCCGGCGCAGGCGGGTTCACTCACAGCCCTCGAACAGCGGCGCTTGCAAGGCGGGATCGTCCGGTTGACCAGGGGCAGGCGGTTCGGTGGTCGCATCGCCGACCTGGCGGTGGCGGTCCGCGCCGGCGATGCCGATGCGGCGCTGGCCATTCTGCGCGCGGGCGGCGACGACGTGTCGCTGTGCGCCCCCGACGACGTCCGCGCTGTGCGGGCGGACGTGACGAGCGCCGCCCTCGCCGTCACGGCCGCCGCCGACGCGGGCGACGCGATCGGCGCACTCACCGCGCTGGAATCCCACCGCCTGCTCTGCGCGCACCGCCAGGGCCCCTTCGGCGTCGAACGCTGGGACCGGATGGCGGCCGAGTGGGCGGCGGCCGGTGGCGCGGGACCCGAAGGGCCACAATCGGTCTGGTATCCCGGTCAACCGCTGCTGGTCACCGCCAACGATCACGAAGCCCGGATCTACAACGGCGACACCGGTGTCATCATCCGCCGACCCGACGGTTCGCTGCGTGCGGCGCTGCAGCGCGGCAGCGAGCCCTACCTGGTCCACCCCACGCAATTCCCGGCCGTGGTCACCGTTTTCGCCATGACCATCCACCGCAGCCAGGGCAGCCAGTACGACACCGTCTCGGTGGTTCTCCCCGAACCCGAGTCGACTCTGCTCACCAGGGAACTGCTCTACACGGCCATCACCAGGGCCCGCACCCACGTCCGGATCATCGGCACCGAGGACTCCATTCGTGCCGCGATCGGCCGCCGTGTTCTGCGAGCCAGCGGACTGTCCAGAACCGTTGCGCCACAAACGTAGTGGACACTGCCGCGACTATCGGCCGGGTTCATGGACCACAGACGGTCCGCACCGGTCGCGGTCGCCCGAGATGAGCGACCGCGTCCGCGCCGGTCAGCCGGCCGAGCTTCGTGACCAGTTCCAGGACCACCAGTGGTCCTCGTCGAGGTCGTCGAGGATCGGGGTCTCGATGTCGGTGCGCAGGTGTGCGGGCAGCGGGTCGAGGGCGGGCAGGATGTCGGGGGAGAGGTTGCTCAGGTAGTCCGCGTCCAAGCGGCCGCTGGTCTGCCATCGGTCGATATTGCGCTCGGCGACAAGGTGTTCCGGGTTGAGCACAGCCAGGGCGATAAGGGTGGCGAGCGCGGTGCCGATCGCCGCGCGCGGCACCCACGTCCCATGCAGTCGCGCGACGGCGATCAGCACCAGGACGTAGACGAGGCCGACCCAGAGCTCGCACGTGGTCACCAGCAGGCGCAGCACGGTGAACCCGTAGGCCTGCTGGTAGGTCCACATCCGGCCGAGGGCGGAGCACACGATGACCAGTGCCAGCACACTCACCGCGCTCAGCAGGATGCGCAGCGACCGCCGGTCGGCCGCGGTGTCGCGCGCCGACCAGTGCAGGACCGCCAGGATCACGGCCAACGTCAGGACGCTCACCGCGGACAGCTGCCAGAACCCGCTGCGCGCGTACTCGGCATAGGTCAGACCGGCGGTGCGCTGCACGTAATCGTCGCCGCCGAACAGCGCGACGAACTGAGCGCCGACGAACACCGCGAACAACACGGTCAACGCCCCGACCGGCAGCATCCACTCACTGCGTGACCAAAGCCGGCGCGGCCGAGCCGAATCCGTGGCACCGGCAGGTGGCCCCGCGAGCAGATACAGCGCACCCAACACTCCCACCGCGACCAGCGCGAACAAGAAGATCCACTGCCATGCCGCCGGCCCGTCCACCCGAGGAACGAGACCGTTCAACAACCCCGCGAAGGTCGCGTCCGCCCCGCCCAGCAGCGGCACGAACACCACCAGCAACGCCGCTGTCGCCGCGACGGAGATCCCGTATCGCCGCACACTCGAGGTCCCCGCCGACCGCGACTCCCGCAGCTCCGAGAATGCCCACGGCACAGCGCCGAACGTGGCCAGCGGCACCGCGAGCACGTCGTGCACGATGCCGCGCGTACTCCGCCGTCCCAGCACCGCCAACGATCCGGCAACACACGCCGCGAGCACGCACAGCACGAACAGCCATCCCGCCGCCCGGACCGTCCCCACGCCGAGCAGCAGCAGTGCCGCCGCTGCCAACCATGCTCGATCCCTGAGCGCAACAGGCTGGGCGGCAACGTCCTTCGGCGGCTCGTTGCGGTCGGCGGTGGATGCTTTCGCCGAGGTGTCGGCGGGCAGGCCGGTCCCACCGGATCCCACGGAGGGGTCGGACGTGCGCGCACCGGATGCCGAAGCCTCAGTCGCTGCGTCGGCAGCACCAGTTGCTCCGGTAGCGAGCGCCGACTTCGGTGCGGTCGAACCCGCTGCGGGGGTGGGCCGTGCGGCAGCGAGACCTTCTGCGGCGCTCGCCGACTCGGTGCCTTCGTCCAGGTCGGGGTCCGCTGGGTGACCGGTCGCGGAAGATTCGGCGGCCGCCGCGACCGCACCCGAATGCGGCGCGAGGGCATCGTGGCCCGGGGGAGACGCTGATTGCGCGGGTTCCGCGGCCGCGTCGTCGGCTGTAGACGGGTTCGTGGCGACCGGGGTGTCGGCGGATGACGTACCGGACGGCGCGGCTGATTCCGCGGGGTCGTTGCCGGACGTACCGCGGGTTCGTGCGCGGTAGTCGACCACACACAGGGCGCCGGTGACGGCGGTACCCGCGATCAGCCAGCCGATGCCGGGGCGGTCGAGCGGGATCACGGTGGCGCCGACGACACCGGCCAGTGCGGCGGCGGGAAGGACGCCGGGCGGGCGGGCTACCCGCTGCCAGCGTGGGGGCACCGGGGGGAGCGGCGGCGGCAGGGCGACCGCGTTCGGCCATGCGCCTGCTCGCGAATCGGTGGTATCCGGCCGGCGGACGGCGCGGCTCGCGGCAGGCGGCACCGTGTCGACCGGGCTCGGCGCGGCCACGTCGGCCGCCGCCGGGTTCTTGGTGAGGACTGCTGTCGACCGAGCACCGGATTCTGTCGCACCTACCAGCGGATCGTTTGCTGTGCCGCTGGTCTCGGGGGCAACATCGGTGGCCGCGGCACTCACCGGGCCGGTACCGGGCTGATCGGCGGCCGCCCGCGCAGGGGCATGGTGTTTGTCGGCGGCGCCGCGATCAGGCGTCGATCCCTCGGGTAGTGATGTGTCGGGCATGGTTTCCCCTCCTGGAGGTGTGCGGATGCGTCCCGGCACCTCGGTGCCGGGATGGTGATCGGGATGTCGGGGTCAGTCCGTGGGCAGGACGACGCGGATACGGGAGCCGGGGTCGGCGACGGCGATGGTGCCGCCGTGCAGGTCGATCACCCAGCGGGCGATGGCGAGACCGAGGCCGGTGCCGCCGCCGCCCGTGCGACCGCCGCGGGTGAAGCGGTCGAAGACGGTGGCGCGCTCGGCTTCCGGGATGCCGGGGCCGTCGTCCTGGATCTCGAGGACGGTCCCCTCGGGGCTTCGCGACGCCGAGACCCGGACCTCGCCGCCGGACGGTCCGTGCCTGGCCGCGTTGTCGAGCAGGTTGAACAGCACCTGGTGTAGGCGAGCCCGGTCGGCGAACACGGTGGCGTCGACAGGTGAGATCGACGTCGTGAACCGGACACCGCGACCGAGCGCGGCGGTCATCACCTCCGCTTCGGCGATCACCTCCGCCAACAGCGGTGTCAGCGGCAGGTGTTCGCGATCCAAGGTGAACGCGCCCGCTTCGATACTGGACAGGTCGAGCAGTTCGGAGACGAGCAGGCCCAGGCGTTCGGTCTGCGCCAGGGCGGTGCGCAGCGTCGCCGGATCGGGTTCGCTCACCCCGTCGACCAGGTTTTCCAGGACGGCGTGCAACGCGGTGACCGGCGTGCGCAGCTCGTGGGACACATTGGCGATCAGGTCGCGGCGTTGCCGGTCGGCGGCGGCCAGGTCGGCCGCCATCTGGTTGAACGCGGTGGCGAGCTGGCCCACCTCGTCACGTGAGGAGGCCCGCACGCGAAAGCTGTAGTCGCCCTGCGCCATTCGTCGGGCGGCCGCGGTCATCTCGCGCAGCGGCCGGGTGATTCCGTGGGCGAGGAACTGTGAGGTGAGCAGGGCGATCCCGATCGCGGCCACGGTGGTGCGCGGCGGCAGCCAGCCGATCTTGAGGCGGAAGTAGCCGAACGCGACACCGCCGGAGCACAACATCAACACGGCCAGTTTGAGTTTGATCGACTTCAGCCGATCCAGTGGACGCGGTAGCACGTCGGCGATCCGGTCCAGCAACGCCGCGAACGGTGCGGTGCGGTCCGGCGCGGTCATCGGGCGTCCAGCGCGTAGCCGACACCGTGCACGGTGCGGATGAGATCGGCACCGAGCTTGCGCCGCAACGCCTTCACATGCGAATCCACCGCTCGCGTCCCCGCCGCGTCGGACCAGTCCCAGATGTCCTCGAGCAACCGTTCCCTGGCCAGCACCGCCCGCGGACGTTGCGCGAGGCGGGTCAGCAAGTCGAATTCCAGGGGTGTGAGCCGTGCTTCGGTGTCGCCTCGCCACACTCGCCGCTCGGCGAGATCTATGCGCAGATCACCCACGACGATGCTGTCGTCGCCGCGCTCGGTGGCCCGGTCCACGCGCCGCAACAGGGCGTGCACGCGGGCGGCGAGCACCCGCATCGAGAACGGCTTGGTGAGATAGTCGTCGGCACCGACCCCGAGCCCGATGAGCTGGTCGGTCTCGTCGGTGCGCGCGGTGAGCATGAGAACGGGCACGTGGCGCTCGGCTTGAATCCGACGGCACACTTCCAGTCCGTCGAACCCCGGCAGCATCACGTCGAGGACCACCAGATCGGGCTCTGTGGCCAGGGCCGCCGCCACCGCGGCGGGTCCGTCGTGGGCCAGCTCGACGGTGAACCCTTCGGCGCGCAATCGGGCGGCCACCGACTCGGCGATCGTCACCTCGTCGTCGACCACCAGGATCCGGCGTGCCGCCTGTCCTGTCCCGCCCCCACTGTTTTCCATGGTGCGACCCTAGCGAGCGGGTGTGGAGGGTTGCGTCGCCAAATGTGAAGATTCTGTGTGGGGCAGGTCGGGCGGCGTGGACCCGAGTCGCTACGGGTCGGGGAACAGGCCGGGGAGTTCCATCGCGTAGGCGAGATCGTCACGGGTGCCGAGGGTGACCAGCAGGACCCGGATCATGGTCACCCTGGCCTCGGAGGCCAGCGCCGGGTCGGGATCGCTACCGGGCTCGCCGCCCACGGTGAGCCGGTAGACGACGTATTCGCACACGTGCAGCGCCGCGTCCAGGTCCAGCGGTGCGGGCACCGGGCGCCCTAGGTCGCCGAACGTCTTGCGCACCAGCTCGCGAATGTTGTCGAGCGCGCGCTCGCGGTAGCCGGAGACGACAGAGCCGGGATCGTGCAGCTCGGCGAACAGGGGCCGCAGCATCGGGCCGTGCCCGCGCGCCCAGTCCACGTACGCGTCGATCAGCCGGATGCCCAGCTGCACCGGCTCGTCGGTTCCCGCGAGAGCATCGCGGATGCCGCCGACGAGACCGTCGTTGGACGCGTCGAGCACCGCGTGCAGCGGTTCGGACGCATTGCCGAAATAGCGGTAGAAAGTGGGTCTGGCCAGCCCGGCCTCTTCGATGATCTGGGCGACGCTCAGCCCGCGCGACCCAGTGCGCGCGAACACCGCGGCCGTCGCCTCGACGATTCTGGCGCGGACTTCCTCGGCCTGCTCCTGGGTCTGCGGCGGGCGTCCGCGACGTACCGCCGTCGATTCCTCGGTCATCGCACCTCCCTCACCGCCGGTCATCGCGCACTGAAAGCTTGACACGAACCAGGGCGCTGGCATTAATCTAACACTAGTGTTCAGTAAATAGCCTGAACGTGCGCGACCTGTTCCGCGCGATCAACCGTCGACGAGAAGGGCCGACAATGACGACAGCCCCAGAGCTGACCGCCGAACCCACCGCGCTGCCCGCCGCGCTGGTCAAGCCCCTGTTCGAGCGCGGGATCGCCGGTGGCGCGCCGTCGGTCGCGATCCTGGCCCCGGCCACCGGCCACAAGATCGGCGATCTGCCGCAGTCCTCGGTCGCCGATATCGAGCGCGCCTTCGCCGTCGCCAGGCACGCGCAGCGCGACTGGGCCAAGGTGGGCGTCAAGCAGCGCGCCGAGATCGTGCGCCGCTTCCACGACATCGTCCTGGCCGAGCAGGACACCATTCTCGACATCGTGCAGACCGAGACCGGCAAGTCGCGTCCGCACGCCTTCGACGAGATCGCCGACGTGGCGCTGAACGCGCGTTACTACGCCGCCGTGGCACCCAAGCTGCTCGCCGAGCGCAAGCCCCGCGGCGTGCTGCCGGTGCTCACCTCGGTCGAGGTACGCAACCGGCCCAAGGGCGTCGTGGCGGTAATCTCGCCGTGGAACTACCCCCTCGCGCTGGCCGCCTCCGACGCGCTGCCCGCCCTGATCGCGGGCAACGCGGTCATCGCGCGCCCCGACAACCAGACAGCGCTGTCGGCACTGTGGGCCATCGACGCCGCCGAGCGCGCCGGGCTGCCGCGTGGTCTGTGGCAGGCCGTGCTCGGCCGTGGCCGCGAGATCGGCGGCGATGTGATCGCGCGCGCCGACTATGTCGACTACACCGGTTCCAGCGCCACCGGCCGCACCATCGCCCAGCAGGCCGGTGAGCGCCTCATCGGCTACTCCCTCGAGCTCGGCGGCAAGAACCCGCTGCTCGTGCTGGATGACGCCGATGTCTCCAAGGCCGCGAAACTGGCGGTGCGCGCGTGCTACTCGTCGGCCGGTCAGCTGTGTGAGTCGATGGAACGCATCTACGTCGACGCGTCGGTCTACGACCAGTTCGTCGCCGAATTCGTCGGCAATGTCAAGAACATGTCGCTGGGCGGCGAACTCGACTACAGCCGTGACATGGGGTCGCTGACCTTCCAGCGCCAGCTCGACACCGTCACCGCGCACGTCGACGACGCGGTCGCCAAGGGCGCCACGGTGCTCGCGGGTGGGCGCGCCCGTCCGGATCTGGGCCCCTACTTCTACGAGCCGACCGTGCTCGCCGATGTGGCGCCGGGCATGACCGTCTACCGCGAGGAGACCTTCGGCCCGGTCGTCTCGGTGTACAAGGTCGACTCCGACGACGCCGCCGTCGAGGCAGCCAACGACACCGCCTACGGCCTCAACGCCAGCGTGTGGAGCCGGGACGTGGACCGCGCCAAGGAGGTCGCCGCCCGGATCAACGCCGGTTCGGTGAACGTGAACGAGGGCTTCAGCGCCGCCTGGGGCAGCGTCGACGCGCCCTCGGGTGGTCTCGGCATCTCGGGCCAGGGGCGTCGCCACGGTCCGGAAGGCCTGCTGAAGTACATCGACACCCAGACCATCGCGGTGCAGCGGTTGCTGCCGATCGCGCCGCTGCCGGGCATGTCCGAGCAGATGTGGGCCAAGACGATGACGCTGGTTTTCGGTGTCATGAAGACGCTGCGCCAGAAGTAGCGGAACACGAGCAGGGGTAGGTAGCGAGAAATGAAGTTGGAAACGGTCGCAGGCAAGCGGGTCCTGGTCACCGGCGCCGCTATGGGGCTCGGCAAGTTGTTCGCCGAGCGGGCCGTTGCCGAGGGCGCCGACGCGGTGGTGCTGTGGGATATCAACGAGCTGGCGCTGCGCGACACCGCGGCGCAGCTGACCGCCGCGGGCGGCAAGGTGCACCACTACGTGGTGGACGTGTCGTCGCAGGACTCGATCCGCGAGGCGGGCGAGGCGGTGCGCAAGGAGGTCGGCGGCATCGACATCCTGGTGAACAACGCGGGCATCGTGCGCGGCAACACCTACTTCTGGGAAACCGAGAACCGCGCCGACATCGACAAGACGATGGCGATCAACTCGCTGGCCCCGATGTACGTCACCCTGGAGTTCCTGCCCGGCATGGTGGCCGGCGCGGGCCAGGCGCGGGTGCTCAACATCGCGTCCTCGGCGGGCCTGGTCGCCAACCCGCGCATGGCCGTGTACGCGGGGTCGAAGTGGGCGGCGCTGGGCTGGTCGGATTCGGTGCGCCTCGAGCTCGAGCAGGCGGGCCACGAGCACGTGAAGGTCACCACGGTCTGCCCGACCTACATCAACACCGGAATGTTCGACGGCGCGAAGGGCATTCTCTTCACGCCGATGCTCGAGCAGAACGAGGTCGTCGACACCTCGTGGTCGGAGATGAAGAAGGGCGGCGCCCTGGTGGTGCTGCCGTGGACCTCGCGGATGAACCGGGCGCTGACCGGTCTGCTGCCGATCAAGATTCGCGACCTGTACCTGAACGCGGTGGGCGTGTACCACTCGATGGATCAGTTCACCGGACGCAAGTAGGCATTCGGTGCGGGTGCCCCCGTCGACCGGTCACAGTGTGATCGTTCGACGGGGGCTTTCTCGTGCCGGATTTCGGCGCGTGCGGGTCGGCAGCGACTGCCCTCTCGACTCGATGCACCGGAAACGCTGCTCGGTCCCGACCGGCGAGCGCGGCGGCCGGTGGTCGCGCGATCAGCGCGGATCCCGGGTACCGACAACCACCGTGGCGTAGTGCTGCGCGGATTCCGCCGCACGCGCCGTGAGACCCTGCGCGGCGAGCACCGAGCGCGCCGTATCGACCTGTCCGGCCCCGGTTTCCACCAGCACCCGGCCACCCGGCGCCAGCCACGCGGGCGCCCCCTCGGCGACCCGCCGGAACACGTCGAGCCCGTCCACTCCACCGTCGAGTGCGGCCAGCGGCTCGTAGTCGCGCGCCTCGGGCGGCAGTTGCGAGACCCGGGCACTAGGTACATAGGGCGTGTTCGCGAGCAAGATGTCGACGCGTCCTCGCAGGTCGCCCGGCAGCGCGTCGAACAGGTCACCGCCGAACACCGGTGCGCTCAGCGGCGTGAGATTCTCGCGCGCGCAGTCCACGGCGACCGGGTCGATATCGGCGGCGACGAGCTCGACATCGCACCCCCGCGCGCCGAGCTCGGTCGCCGCGCTCAGCCCGAGTGCCCCACAGCCGCAGCACAGGTCGACCACACAGGCGCGCGTCGCGCCCGGATCGACACCGTCGAGCGCCTGATCCACCAGAAACGTGGTGCGCTGCCGCGGCACGAAAACACCCGGTCGCACGCCCACCCGCAGTCCACGAAATTCCACCCAGCCGAGCAGATATTCGAGCGGCGTCCCCGAAACCCGCTGCGCCACCAACGTATCCAGGCGCCGCGGATCGCCGACCGCCGCCTCGATCAGCAGCGTGGCCTCGTCCTCGGCGAACACACAACCCGCGCGCCGCAATGTGGCGACCACCTCGGGAAAACCGGAACCGCTCATGCGCCGATTGTTCCCGACCGGGCAACCGAATTCTCACCGCCGGTCGAGATCTCGCCCGCGACGACTCAGCGGGAAGTGTCGAGTTCGAACGTGCGCGTCGCGTCGAGATAGATCCCGCGCTGGGCGTGGCGCGCGGGCGGGGGCAACTGTGACACCAGCTGCTCGAGCGAGGTCATCGCCCCGACCACATGCGTTCCCGCGACGATGAAGTCGGCGACCGCGCGCCGAATGTGGTTGGGAGAGGTCACCACCACCGCGCTGGTCGCACCGAGATCGCGCAGCATACGGGTGCTGAACAGGGCGTTCTGCACGGTCGATCCGGCGCGATCCTCCACATGGATCCGATCGCCGGGCAGTCCACGCGCGAGCAGCCAGCGCCGCATCGCCTCGGCTTCGGAGATGCCGTTCTGCGGATTGCCGCCGGTCACGATCACCGGGGAGAACGGCGCGGCGACCGCCTGCAACCACGCCGCGGTGAGCCGGTTCTCCAGCTCCGGCCGCAGCGCACCGTCGGGCAACAGTCCGTAGCCGAGGACCACGATCCCGGTCTGCGGGCCCACGAGCGCGGGCAGTGGGTTGGGCAGCGTCGAGGCGGCGGCGGTCACCGCGTGCAGCACGCGATGGGTGCCCGCCGCCATGCCCGCGTCGACCCCGCCGAGTCGGGTCAGGGCGTCGCCGACCGCGGCCGGGTCACCCGCGTAGTGCGACCAGATCGCCTGTAGCGCGAGCGCCTCGGCGTCGTGCGGATCGGCGGCGATGAGGGCGCGCAGGTCGGCCCGCCCCGCGGCGTCGTCACCGTCGGTGAAGTGGCGCTGTGCCGAGTTGTAGAGCGCCGCCACATCGGCTTCCGCGGCGGCCGGGCCGACCGCGGTGCCCGTCAGTGCGGCGGTCGCCACGATGGCGGCGGCCAGGTGTTTCCAGTGCCTCGAGATCTTCACGACAGTCGCAACCCTTCCCGCGAACGGTTCGGTACGTGCTGGCAGAGCAGAGCTGCCGTCACCCTACGACCGCCCGTGCGGGTCGCGGCGGACCTCGACCAGCTTGCGCGCGTCGCGGCCCGGCGCCGCGGCGTCGGCGCGGCGGCGGATAAGGTGACTCACCGTGGATACCGCTTCGCTGACCGGCAAGGAACTCGCCGCCGCCATCAACGCCGACTCGAAGGAGCGCGCGGCCGCGCTCACCGCCGTGGGCACCCCGCCCACGCTGGCGCTGATCATCGCCAACGACGACCCAGCGAGCGCCTGGTACGTGAACTCGCTGGGCAAGGCCGCCGAACGGCTCGGAATCGTCTGCGAGCGCGTCGATCTCGGTGCCGACGCGAGCGCCGAGACGATCCGCGCCGAACTGCGCGCGCGCAGCGCCGACCCGGCCACCGACGCGATCATGCTGCAGACCCCGCTGCCGGCCGGCGTGAACCTCGACGACGTGAGTTCGGAGATCGCCGCGACCAAGGACGTCGACGGCGTCAGTCCACTGTCGCTCGGTCTGCTCGCCTCCGGCCTCGACGGTTTCGTCCCCGCCACGTCCGAAGCGGTCGTCGAGTTGCTGAAGCATCACGGCATCGCGCTGCAGGGCCGCCTCGTCACCGTGGTGGGCCGCTCCAATATCGTCGGCAAGCCCCTCGCGCAGCTGCTGCTCGCCGAGAACGCGACCGTCACCGTCGCGCACTCACGCACCGCGGACCTGGCCGCGGTCACCACTCCCGCCGACATCGTGGTCGCCGCCGCGGGCCGCATCGGCCTGGTCACCGGCAAGCACATCGGGGACGACGCCGTGGTGATCGACGTGGGTACCAACGAAGCCGAAGACGGCGGCATCGTGGGCGATGTCGACGCCGCCTCGGTTACCGGCAAGGCAGCGGCACTGAGCCCGGTTCCCGGTGGTGTCGGCCCGGTGACCACCGCGCTGCTCATGCGCCACGTGGTCATCGCGGCCGAAAACGCCCGCGACTGAACGCCTTTCGCGACAGCGCCGCGGGGCCGCCCGGTCGCTGACGACGTGCGCGCGGCTGGGCCCGTGCCGATGCGGGCACGGGCCGTGACCGGGCGGGCCTAGCGCGGGGCCGCCCCGAACGACGTGATCAACGTCTTGGCGCCGAACTCGGCGGTCTCCACCAGCTGCGGCGTGTAGGTGCTCGGCGCCGAATCCGGCCGGAACGCGGTGATCTTGACGAGGTACTGACCCGCGAAAGCGCCCGGACTGATTTCGACACAGTGCGTTGTGCCCACCGGCGTGGAGTCGATTCCGGCCTGGATCGCGGCCGCGGAGGGTGCCACGGCATCGGAGGACACGAGGGTCCGCGCCTGATCGCCGGACCGCGCGACGTAATAGGCATGTTGGAAGGCCAGGATCGCCGCGACGCCGGACTCGGTGCCGCCGGCGCTGTTGGCGCGCACCATGGCGCCGATCTGTTCGGTGGGGCACGCGGCCGTCACCGGGCTCGCCGAGCTCGGCACGAGCGGGGTACTCGCCGCCGTGGAGGCCGGTGCGGGCCCGCGCAATTGGACGTAGGTGCCACCGAGCAGGACCGCCCCGGCCACCGACGCGACCAGCGGAGCGACCCAGCGGGGCACGCGCCGTCGCTTGGAACGGTCGATCATGCGCGCGAAGACCGCGTCGTCCCCGTTGTAGTCGGGTGTGGGGCCGGATGGCGCGCTGTCCGCATCGCGGGAATCGGCGGCGGTGGATGACGACAAGGCATCCGTGTCGCCGTAGCCGGGCGTGCGGCGCGGGGGGAAGGTGTCCGTATCACGGGAATCGGACGCGAAGCGCGGCGGAAAGGCATCCGGACTGTGGTGATCCGGCGCAGGGCGCGTCAGGAAGCTATCGGCTCCCTGGTGCGCCGGCGCGGGACGCGGCGGGAAGGTATCGGTGCCGCGGAGATCCGGTGCGGGTCGCGGTGGGAAGGTATCGGCGCCGTAGCCCGACGACGGGCGCGGTGGGACGACATCCGCGTCGCGATCGGTGGGCGCGGAACGCGCATGCGCGGGCCCCGCCGGGGCGTAGCCGGGGGTGGGATGCTCGAGGACCGCCCATGCCGGGGGCAGGGAGGTGATGATCGGCAGCTCGTCGGTGTCGGGCCCGTTGTCCTCGATCGAGAACGCGGTGTCCGCAATGCCGTGGCCTGCACCAGGATCGAACTTTCCCCCGACCACGGGCAGCCGATCGGTGACGGTGGCGTCCGCCAGGCCGCTGCCGTTCTCGGCGTCTCGCATCGAGGCCGTCGAAATGACCGGAATACCGGCCGGTGTGGTCGGCCCACCTTCGATCCGGTGGCGTGCGCCGCTGACCGGCTGCTCACTCAGTCGACGAGGCCGTGGCGCGCCGAGGTCGCGCGACCGCCGAATCGGGGTGACAGCCGCGAGCGGAGCACCGGCCGATCCCGGGTCGTGCTGTCGATCCCCGATCGGTCTGTGCGCTTCCGGTCGATCCATCGCCCCACCTTCATCAGGCTCGTCGCCGTCAGGGTATGTCCCGCAACGATTTCGTTACGGGCACGATACTGCCCTGACGGCGGGTTCGCCGAATGCCACGAGGGAAAATGTTTACCAGTGGACGTACACCTGATCGCCGATGCCGACATTCTCGTAGTACCAGGCGGCGTTGTCGGGTGCGAGGTTGATGCAGCCGTGGCTCACGTTGGCGTTGCCCTGCGAGTCCACCGACCACGGCGCGGAGTGCACCATTACGCCACCCCACGTCAGGCGCACCGCGTATTCGCCGTCGATGATGTAGCCCTCCGGGTCTTCCAGCGGGATGCCGATGGTGCGCGAGTCGAACACCACCGAGCGGTCCTTCTCCAGGACGCTGAAAGTGCCGGTGGGGGTCTCGAAACCGGGTTTGCCCATCGAGGCGGGCATCACCCGCACCTCACCGTTGTGGTGCACGGTGAACGTGTGGTTCGACAGGTCCGCTTCGGCATAGGTGCCGCCGCCGTACTGGGTGCGCTGGCCGCCGATCAGGTCCGCGGACGCGGCTCCCGACCAGGATGCGGCCAGTACTGCCGCCATGATCGCGACGAACAGGAAACGAAATGCGCTCCTCATAAACGCCACCCCTTCACTCACTCGTAGGCGGAATCCAAGTCTAGGCCGCGATGATCAACTCGACCTATCGAAGTGGTAACAGCCAACGGGTCTATCGGTGTGTCGCCTTGCGTTCGCGCAGGTCGGGACCCCGAAAAAACGTTCTCACTTCGAGATCGGGAACAGTACCGGCCCCGGGCCGTGAACTCAGCCGCGTACGGCGTGCAGCACGTCGCCGTGCAGGGCGTCGGCGCGGGCCGCGATGGTCTCCACACGCAGCAGGGCGGCGGCGAACGGGTCACCCAGCTCGGCGGGCAGCGACCCGACGTTGATCTCGATATTGAGCTGCGAGCTCATCGCCGCGGCGCGGGCGGCGTCGGCGGCGGCACCGATATCGGTGACCACGTTCGGATTGCCGATCGGCAGCAGTTCGGCGGCCAGCGAGAGGATTTCGTCGGCCTCGTCGACCACGGCGGCGGGCACACGCGCGGCTTCGACCAGCGCCGCGTTGATCGCCGCGGTGCGGGCGGAGAGCTCGGCGTCGGTGTCCTTGGGCAGCTTGTAGGCCGCGCCGACGGCGGTGAACGCGGCCGCGTCGGCATCGGCGAGGGCGAGCGAGCGGGCCACGGCGGCGTCGGCGGCCACGATGATCTGGTCGATCACCGGCCGGTTCGCCGCGTCCTTGGCGCGAGTGGTGTAGCGCGCCACCATCGCCACCAGCGCGGCGGCCTGCGCGGCGTGCAGCGCGGCCACGGCGCCGCCACCGGGTGCGGGCACCTTCGCGGCCAACTCCGACAGATAGTGCTCCAAGGTCACCGCACCGAAGGAGGGGGCGATCTGCTGCGGCGACACGGTGGGCTGCGACACGACGGGGTGGCCTTTCGATGCGGCGAGAACTGCGTGGAATCTTCTCCCAACGCTACCGCGTGCCCGCCCACGCACCCCGCTCGACCAGCGCCTGTGCTCACAGACCGACCGGTCGGGGTCGGCGCGTTGTCCGAGGCTATGTTGGGTGCATGCGGATCGGATTGAGCATCAACTATTCGGGCGGTTTCAAGGAGACGGCGGCCGAGGTCGCCGACCTGGAACGGGCCGGCCTCGACATCGTCTTCGTGCCGGAGGCGTACTCGTTCGACGCGGTGAGCGCGCTGGGCTTCCTGGCCGCCCGCACCGAGCGGGTGCAATTGGCCTCGGGCATCCTGCAGCTCTACACCCGGACTCCCAGTCTCACCGCGATGACCGCGGCGGGCCTGGACTACGTCTCCGACGGCCGCTTCATCCTGGGCATCGGCGCCTCGGGCCCCCAGGTCATCGAAGGTTTCCACGGCGTGCCCTACGACGCCCCGATCGGGCGTACCCGCGAACTGCTCGAGATCTGCCGCAAGGTGTGGCGTCGCGAGAAGCTCAACTACCAGGGCAAGTACTACCAGATCCCGCTGCCCGCCGACCGCGGCACCGGCCTCGGCAAAGAGCTCAAGCTGATCAATCACCCGGTGCGCGAAGACATCCCGGTGCTCTTGGCCGCGCTCGGTCCCAAGAACGTCGAGCTGGCCGCCGAGGTCGCCAACGGCTGGCAGCCGATCTTCTTCCTGCCGGAGAAGGCGACCGACGTGTGGGGCGAGGCACTCGCCGCGGGCAAGGCCAAGCGCGACCCGGCCCTGGGCGAGCTCGACATCTTCGCGGGCCCGGCGCTGGCGATCGGTGAGAACGTCACCCCGCTGCTCGAATTCGTGAAGCCGCACCTGGCGCTCTACATCGGCGGCATGGGTGCCAAGGGCAAGAACTTCTATCACACGCTCGCCACCAAGTACGGCTACGGCGACGCCGCCGACCGCATCCAGGAGTTGTACCTGGCCGGGGACAAGCAGGCCGCCACCCAGGCCGTGCCCGACGAGTTGGTGCGCGATGTGTCGTTGATCGGCCCGGAGGGCTTCGTCAAGGACCGCATCGCCGCGATGGCCGAGGCGGGCGTCACCACGCTCAACGTCACGCCGATCGCCGAGGACGCCGCCGGTCGGGTCAAGCTGATCGAGCAGCTGCGCTCGCTCTGCTGAACCGCCGACACCGTCCCACCGAACGACGAACGCGCCGCCGCCCGGGGATTTCCCGGTCGGCGGCGCGTTCTGCTACGTCAGGACGTGAACGACGCCAACGCGGCGTCCAGGGTGGTGTGCATGGCGAACACCTGGTCCAGGCTCGTCATCTTCAGCTGACGGCTGGTGGCGGGCCCGTCGGCGACGACCGCGATCGAGGTGGTCTCGCCTGCCCGCTGATGCGCGGCGACCAGCGTCGCCATGCCCGCCGACGCCAGGAACCCGACCGCGGTCAGGTCGATCACCAGCGTCGCCGGTTTCTCGGCCAGGATGGACTCGATGGTGGCATCGAGCGCGGGTGCGGTCGCCAGGTCGACCTCGCCGGTCACCGTCAGCACCGTGACGCCGTCGTGTACCGCCGTCGTGGTGGTCATCGTGTCCGTGAGTGGATACGCGTCTCCGGAAGAGTTGGTCACCGCTCAACAACACACAACTTCGCCCGAATACGCAAGCCACAGCGGGTGCCCGCCGCCGGATCGTCGTGGACGGTGGCGGTCGCGCGCAGGGTGCCCTCGACAGGTTCGGGCGATATCGGTGCTCCCGCGAACGCGGATCCGCCGACACAGGCGCTCGACGACGGCGCGCCGAGATGGCGCGACGGGATCGTGGGAGGCCGAGTTCCGGCTGGTGCGCGCGGGTGCCCAGGGTAGGGGGTGGTGTTATCGGTATCTGGTCGTACTGTGAGGGCGTGAACATCGATGTGACGCCTTTACCGGGAATCGGCGTGTGCAAGGACTTTCCGCTGGCGGAGGCGCGCCGCCGGATCGGCGTGATCGAGCATCGCGACGGCTCCGTCGATCTGGTCGTCTCACGAGCGGGTGACTTCGACTCGACCACCTCGATTCCGCTGTCCGACACCGAGATCGGCGTGCTGGCCGGATTACTCGGCGCACCGCAGGTGGTGCAGAAGACGCGCGAGACCCACGATGCGGGCGAGCTGTCGACCAGGCAGTTCGCGATCGACCGCGGCAGCCCTTTCGACGGCCGTCCGCTGCGCGAGACCGAGATGCGCACGCGGACCAAGGCCTCGGTGGTCGCGGTGGTGCGTGCGGGGGAGGTGACCCCGTCGCCGGGCACCGATTTTACCTTCGTCCCCGGTGATCTGGTGGTCGTGGTCGGTACCGACGAGGGCCTCGACGCCGCGGGGCGGTTGCTCGGCGCGGGCTGACGAATCCGTGTGGATAGTAAAGGGCAGGTAAGGTATCCCTAGCTGAGGTTAGGTGATCCCATGAATGTAGAAGTGACATCCCTGCCGGGAATCGGTGTCCGCAAAGAGTTTTCACTGTCTAAGGTAGACCGCCGGATCGGCATCGTCGATCACCGCGACGGGGGGACCGACCTGATCTTCACCAAGGTCGGTGATCCCGATTCGACCGTGCAGATACCGCTGTCCGCTGTCGAAGCCCGCACGCTGGCGAGTCTGCTCGGCGCACCGCAGTTGGTCGCGCAACTGCGTGAGGAACATCGCGAACTCGACGGAGTGAGCACGCGATCGATCCTGATCCCGCCGAACTCGCCCTACACGTCACGACGTCTGGGCGATACCGAGCTGCGGACCAAGACCCGCGCGTCGATCGTGGCGGTCCTGCGCGCGGGCCGGGTCCTGGCATCGCCGGGACCGGAGTTCGTGTTCGCCGACGGTGACATGGTTGTCGTGGTCGGCACGAACGCCGGGTTGGACGCTGCCGCTTCGATCCTGACCGACGGCTGAGCCGGTGCAGATCGGTGGAACCGCGCTGGCATTGATCCAGCTGGGGGCTGTGTTCTTCGGGTTGGGTGTGCTCGGGCGGATCGCGGCCCGGATCGGCCTCTCACCCATCCCGCTCTACCTGCTCGGCGGGTTGGTCTTCGGCACGGGCGGCCTGATCGAGTTGCACGAGGTGGACGACTTCATCCACATCGCCAGCGAGATCGGCGTCGTGCTGCTGCTGTTGCTGCTCGGGTTGGAGTACACCGCCGGTGAACTGGTCACCGGCATGCGCAAATCGTGGCCGGCGGGTCTGCTCGACCTGGTGCTCAACGCGACACCCGGTGTGATCGTGGCGCTCATGCTCGGCCTCGGGCCCACGGGGGCGATCGCGATGGCCGGTGTGACCTACATCTCCTCCTCCGGCATCGTGGCCAAGGTGCTCAACGACCTGGGTCGACTGGGTAACCGGGAGACACCGACGATCCTGTCGATCCTGGTGTTCGAAGATCTGGCGATGGCGGTGTATCTGCCGGTGCTCACCGCGGTACTGGCCGGTGTCGGGTTCGTGGCGGGGATGACCACCGTGGGTATCGCGCTGGTGGCGGTGACCCTCGTGCTCGTCGTCGCGCTGCGCTACGGCAGATACGTCTCGGCGATCGTGGCCAGTGAGGATCGCGAGATCTTCCTGCTCAAGCTGCTCGGTTCGGCGCTGCTGGTGGCGGGTCTCGCCTCGGCGGTGCAGGTGTCGGCGGCGGTCGGCGCGTTCCTGCTCGGTATCGCGATCTCGGATTCGACCGCGCACGACGCCACCAAGATCCTCGAACCGCTGCGCGATCTGTTCGCGGCGATGTTCTTCGTGCTCTTCGGTTTGAGTACCGATCCGGCGAGTATCCCGCCGGTACTGGGGTGGGCGGTGCTGCTGGCGGTGGTCACCACGCTCACCAAGATCGCTACCGGCTGGTGGGCGGCAAAACGCGCGGGCGCCTCGCAACTCGGGCGGGCGCGCGCGGGCACCGCGCTGGTCGCGCGCGGCGAATTCTCGATCGTCATCGCGGGACTCGCGGTGGCCGCGGGCGCGGTCCCCAGCGAATTCGCCGCCCTCGCCACCACCTACGTGCTCCTGATGGCGATCATCGGCCCGATCGCCGCTCGCGTCGTCGAACCGGTCATGCGTCTGGCGGTCGGTCGCAAGCAGCGCGTGAAGGTCGACCCGCTCGCGGAATAACGACCCTTGCCGAGGCCCCCGCGTTCGTCGTGCGGGGGCCTTCGGCGTTCTCACGGCTCGATCGGTCCGGCACGAATGGCGTACCTGGTCAGGTCGAGCCGGTCGCGCAGGCCCAGTTTCTGCAGGATATCGGCGCGATGCCGGTCGACGGTCTTCACACCGCCTGGATCTATGTCTGGCTCCGCTGCTTCTGAGTTCGGTGTCGCGCACCGGTTCTCACGCGATGTGCCCGGTGACGATCCGATGGAGGAGGCGGGCGGCGGCGCGGGCGGTCCGATTGTCGATGTCGAGGCGCGGATTGAGTTCGGCGACATCGACAATCGCGAGTGTGCCACCGGCGGTGACCCGGTCGCACACGGCCTGGATCGTAGACAGCGCGACACCGTATGCCGCAGGAGCACTCACCCCGGGCGCGACGGCCGCGGGCAGCACATCGAGATCGATGCTCAGATACAGCAGGTCGATTCCGGCGAGAAAGTCGTCGACGAAGGCGGCGACCCGGGTCGGCTCGCAGTCGTCGTCGAGCAGATAGCGCGCACCGAAGCGGTCCGCGGTGTCGAACAGGAGCCTGGTGTTGCTCGGCTGGCTGATCCCGATCACCGCGTATCGCACGTCGGCGTCGCGCTCGAGAATCTGCCGGAACGGGGTGCCGGAGCTGGGCACGGGATCGGGGCGCAGGTCGAAGTGCGCGTCGAGGTTGAGGATTCCGATGACGGTGCCCGCGGCGCGGCGGGCCGAACCGGCCAGCCCGAGATAGGTGCCGTAGGCGAGTTCGTGCCCGCCGCCGAGGACGACCGGGAAAGCGCCGTCGTCCAGCAGCGCCGACACCGTCTCGCCGAGTCGGCGCTGACCGTCCTCGAGTCGGTGGTCGGTCACGGCGATCGTGCCCGCGTCGAAGGCTCGCAGTTCGGTGGCGAGCGCCATCGGGGCCAGCGCACTGCGCAGCGCGTCCGGCCCCGCCGCGGCGCCGAGGCGCCCCTTGTTCCGGCGAACCCCCTCCTCGCAGGCGAAGCCGACGAAAACACACGCTCCCGGACCGCTGCCCGGCTCGTACGGTGTGACGGCCTGATGCCAGCGCAGATGCTCGGGCGTCGTGCCGTCGATCCGTCCGGTCCAGGCGGAGTTCGCGGTCATCGGGCCACCCCTCGACTCGTCACGACGGGCACACCGGCACGCCACACCCGGCCGACCAGGGCGACGCCGGGGCGGTAGGCCAGATGCAGGTGTGAAGGGGCCTCCAGTGCGATGGCATCGGCTCGGAAGCCGGGGGAGAGGGCTCCGATATCGCTGCGCCGCAACGCCTTCGCACCGCCCATGGTCGCCGACCAGACCGCCTCGTCGGGTGTCATGCGCATCTCCCGGACGGCCAGCGCGATACAGAACGGCAAGCTCGTCGTGTAGCTGGTGCCCGGATTGCAGTCCGCGCCGAGCGCGACGGTGACCCCCGCGTCCAGCAGCGCTCTGGCATCGGGATAGCTGTTGCGCGTACAGAAGTCGGCTCCCGGCAGCAGCGTGGCCACGGTGTCGCTGCCCGCGAGTGCCTCGATGTCGGCGCCGTTCACATGCGACACATGGTCCACCGACGCGGCCCCCAGTTCGACGGCCAGGCGCACCCCGGGGCCCTGACGCAGCTGATTGCCGTGGACCCGCGGCACCAACCCGTGCGCGATGCCCGTGGTGAGGACCGCGTGTGCCTGATCGCGGTCGAAAGCGCCTCGCTCACAGAACACATCGATCCACCGGGCATGGGGCGCGCACCGCGGGATCATCTGCTCGCACACCATCCGCACGTAGTCGTCGGGGCGCCCGGCGTATTCGGGCGGCGGCACGTGCGCGGCGAGCAGCGTCACCTCGTCGGTGAAGCGTGCCGCGATCTGGACGCTGCGCAGTTCGTCGGCGACGGTCTGTCCGTAGCCGCTCTTGCATTCGACGGTGGTGCTGCCGGTGCGCAACGACTCGTCCAGCAGTCGACGCACGGTCGTCGCGAGTTGGTCGTCGCCGGCCGCCCTGGTCGCCTCGATGGTGGTGCGGATGCCGCCGGCCGCGTAGGGGCGTCCCGCCATCCTGGCCGCGAACTCCTCGGCGCGATCGCCCGCGAACACCAGATGGGAGTGTGACTCGACGAATCCCGGCAGCACCGCGCGCCCGGCGAGGTCGTACCCGGTGTCGGCGGCAGGCGCGGCGGCACTGTCGCCGACCCACGCCACCCGCCCGTCGGCGATGACGAGGGCGGCATCGTGCCGGATCCCCAGTGGGCCCTCGCCCCACGCGGGGTCGTTGGTGACAAGGGTGCCGATATTGCTCAGCACGGTGGTCGGCACGGGGGTCCTCCTGGCTGCGGGTGTCGAGCATCTGCTGCGGTGACGCCGGGGAGCGCGGGCCCGGCGGGTGGGTGCCAGGTCTTGTACGGTAGGTATAGACCTGTATAGACAAGACAGTCAAGAGGCTGTGCGGGTTCGCGCAGAGATCGATCGACCGTAGTGAATGGAGAACCATCGTGAGCATCGACTCGGATCGGCCCGAACCGGTCGTCGTCGGCACCGGACCGGTCTCGGCGCGGGACGTGGTGCGGGTCGCCAGGGACGGTATCGCGGTGGTGGTGTCGGACGAGGCGATCGCCGCCGTCGAGGCGAGTCGCGCGCGGATCGAGGCGCTGGCCGCGGACCCGAAGCCGGTGTACGGCGTGTCGACCGGATTCGGCGCGCTCGCTGTTCGCCACATTCCGCGGCAGTCGCGTAAGCAGTTGCAGCGAAGCCTGATTCGTTCGCATGCGGCGGGCTCGGGCGCTGAGGTGGAACGGGAGGTGGTGCGCGCGCTGATGTTGCTGCGCCTGTCGACCCTGGCCACCGGTCGCACGGGTGTGCGCCCGGTGGTCGTTCAGACCTATGCCGCGCTGCTGTCGGCGGGCATCACCCCGGTGGTCTACGAGTACGGCAGCCTCGGTTGTTCCGGTGATCTCGCGCCGCTGTCGCACGTCGCGTTGGCTGTGATCGGAGAGGGCGAGGTGCGGGATGCGCACGGTGAGCTGCGGCCCGCCGTCGAAGCCATGGCCGCCGCCGGTATCGCCCCGGTCGAGCTCCAGGAGAAGGAAGGCCTCGCGCTGATCAACGGCACCGACGGCATGCTCGGCATGCTGGTGCTCGCCTGCCACGACCTGCGCGCGCTGCTGCGCCTGGCCGATGTGACCGCGTCGATGAGCGTGGAGGGTCTGCTCGGCACCGACAAGGTCTTCGCCGCCGACCTGCAGGCGCTGCGCCCGCAGCCGGGCCAGGCGATCGCGGCTGCCAACATGGTTCGCGTGTTGGCGGATTCGCCGATCGTCGCCAGCCACGCCACCCCCGACTGCACCGTCGTCCAGGACGCCTATTCGTTGCGCTGCGCACCCCAGGTCGCGGGGGCCGCCCGCGACACCCTCGACCACGCCGAACGCGTCGCCGGCTTCGAACTGGCCAGTGCCGTGGACAATCCGGTCGTCACCCTCGACGGCCGGGTCGAATCCAACGGCAACTTCCACGGCGCCCCCGTCGCCTATGTGCTGGACTTCCTGGCCATCGTGATCGCCGACGTCGCCTCGATCAGCGAACGGCGCACCGACCGCTTCCTCGACAAGGCCCGCAATCACGGCCTGCCGCCGTTCCTGGCGCACGATCCCGGCGTCGACAGCGGCCACATGATCGCCCAGTACACCCAGGCCGCCATCGTCTCCGACCTCAAACGCCTGGCCGCACCCGCCTCGGTCGACTCGATCCCGTCCTCGGCGATGCAGGAAGACCACGTCTCGATGGGCTGGTCCGCCGCCCGCAAGCTCCGTCGCGCCCTCGACGGCCTCACCCGAGTGTTGGCCATCGAAGCCCTCACGGCCGCCCGCGCCCTCGACCTGCGCGCACCACTGGCCCCGGCCCCCGCGACCGCAGCGGTCCTGGCGGCCCTGCGCGGCCAGGTGCCCGGGCCAGGACCCGACCGCCACCTCGCCCCCGAGATCGAGGCAGCGGTCGGCCTGGCCCGCTCCGGTGCGCTACTGGCCGCCGCCGAATCGGTGACCGGTCCACTCGGCTGAGCGTCGCGCCGCCGCGCGTGTCATCGCCTACCGTCGCTGGGCCGGTTCGATCTCGGTGAGTCCGCGCAGCGACTCGGGCAACGGGCCCTGGTGCAGCACGCCGAGGCGCTGGGTGGCGCGGGTGAGGGCGACGTAGAGTTCGGCGGCGCCACGGGGCCCGTCGCCCAGAATTCGCTGCGGATCCACCACCAGCACCGCGTCGAACTCGAGGCCTTTGGTCTCCGACGCCGGCACCGTGCCGGGCACACCCGGCGGGCCGATCACGATGCTCGTCCCCTCGCGACCCGCCTCGTCGCGGACGAATTCCTCGATCACAGAAGACAATTCGTCGGCGCCGACCCGACGCGACCACGGCGCCACGCCACAGGAGCGCACCGAGTCCGGCGGCCGCACCTCGGGCGCGAACGCGGTGAGCACGTCGGCGGCCACGGCCATGATCTCCGCGGGGGTGCGATAGTTCACCGTCAGGGCGCGGTAGATCCAGCGGCCGGGGACATAGGGTTCCATCATCGTGGCCCACGAGGTCGCGCCCGCCGCCGACCGGCGCTGCGCGAGATCGCCCACGATCGTGAAGGATCGGCTCGGGCACCGTCGCATCAGCACCCGCCAATCCATCTCCGACAGCTCCTGGGCCTCGTCGACCACCACGTGCCCGTAGGTCCAATCACGATCCGCCGCGGCACGTTCGGCGAGCTCGCGGGTGTCGCGTTCGAGGAAGCGCTCGGCCAGATCCTCGCCGTAGAGCATGTCCTGCGCGAGCAGGTGGTCCTCGTCGTCCATCAGGTCTTCGCGGCTGATCAGGGTGTCGAGCACCCCCGCCGCGTACTCGGCCTCGGCCTTGCGCTCGCGCTCGGCGGAGTCGTCGGCGACCTTGTCGCGGCCGAGCAGGTCGACCAGTTCGTCGAGCAGCGCGACATCCGACACTGTCCACGCGCCACCGTCGGCTCGCCACAGCGCCCCGCCCGCACCCGCGGCCCGCAACCGGTCGTGCGACGAATACAGCTGCGAGAGCACTGTTTCCGGACTCAGGATCGGCCAGCACTGATCCAGCGCCGCGGTGAACTCGTCGTTGCCCGCGAGTTCGGCGACGAGGTCGGACCGCAACTGCTCCCAGGCTTCGGTGTCCTCGCGCGTGAGCCAGCCCTCGCCGATCCGGGCGATCGCGCGTTCGGTGAGCACGTAGGTGACGATCTCGGTGAACACCGCGCGCGCCTCGTTGTGGGGCAGCCCGCTCCCGCGCGCCTCCTGCCTGGCCCATTCCGCGGTCGCGGCGTCGATTCGCACCGTCACATCGGTGAGCGCGATCGTCAGCGGCGCCTCGGGCAGACGCTGGCGGTCGGCGATCGCCGCCGCCAGGACCGCGAGGATGTGCAGCGAACCCTTGAGCCGGGCCGCCTCCGGGGCGTCCTCGGCGCTCGCGTGCAGGCCGGGCACCAGATCGGCGGTGGTGGCGAACACGACATTGGTCTCGCCGAGCGAGGGCAGCACATGGGAGATGTGGTTCAGGAAGGCCGGGTTGGGGCCGACCACGAGCACGCCTTGGCGCTCCATTCGCCTGCGCTGGGTGTAGAGCAGGTACGCGACGCGGTGCAGCGCCACCACGGTCTTCCCGGTGCCGGGCCCGCCCTCGATCACGGTCACGCCGGGATGGTCGAGGCGGATGATCTCGTCCTGTTCGGCCTGGATCGTCGCGACGATGTCGCGCATCCCGTCCCCGCGCGGCGCGTCGACGGCCGCGAGCAGGGCGGCGTCGGCACCGCCCTCGCTTCCGTCCGGGCGGCCCAGCACCTCGTCGGTGAAGTCCACCACCCGACGTCCCCGGGTGTGGAACTGACGACGTCTGCGCATGCCCTCCGGGTTGGCGGCGGTGGCGACATAGAAGGCGCGCGCCGCGGGCGCCCGCCAATCCAGGAGCAGGTCCTCGAAATCGTTGGCCTCGTCGAACAGCCCGATCCGGCCGATGTAGGACCGCGTCCCCGACGTCGAGTCGAGTCGGCCGAAACACAGGCCGTTGTCGGCCACGTCCAGCCGCTGCACTTCCTTGCCCAGCGCGCGCACCTCGTTGTCGCGCTCCATGGCGGAGCCACCCTTGGAACGCAGTGCCGCGCTGTAGCGGCCCTTGACCCGCGCCCGCTCGGCGTCGAGCCGCGCGTAGAGCCCGGCGACATAGCTGCGCTCGGACCGGCGTTCCGCTTCGTACCCGTGCGCTGACATGAGCCCCCTACTGAACTATTTCCGAATCGACGCCGACGATTGTGCAGTACCTCCCGGGTCTTGCCGCAAGCCCCCATGTGCGCTATACATTGACAGTGGAGCAACCCGGCCACGCCGCGATCGATGGCGGCCGCCGACTTCCGCCCACAGATTCCCGCCGGTTCCGGATGCTCAATGTTCCAGCATCGGAATTCGCACCCCACGCTCACGAGCCACCTCGGCGGCGCGCTCGTACCCCGCGTCGACATGGCGCATCACACCGGTCCCCGGATCGTTGGTGAGCACCCTCTCCAATTTCTCGGCCGCCAAGGCGGTGCCGTCGGCGATACACACCTGGCCCGCGTGGATCGAGCGGCCCATCCCGACCCCGCCGCCGTGATGGATCGACACCCAACTCGCCCCGGACGCGGTATTGAGCAGCGCGTTGAGCAGTGGCCAGTCCGCGATCGCGTCGGAACCGTCGGCCATCGCCTCGGTCTCGCGGTACGGGGAGGCCACCGAGCCCGAGTCGAGGTGGTCGCGGCCGATGGCCAGGGGCGCCGACAGCTCGCCCGAGGCGACCATCTCGTTGAACTTCATGCCCGCGCGGTGACGTTCGCCGTAGCCGAGCCAGCAGATCCGTGCGGGCAACCCCTCGAACTTCACCTTCTCGCCCGCCAGGGTGATCCACCGTCGCAGATGCTCGTTGTCGGGGAACAGTTCCAGGATCGCGCGGTCGGTGGCGGCGATGTCGGCCGGATCGCCCGAGAGCGCGGCCCAGCGGAACGGACCGAGACCCTCTTCGAAGAGCGGGCGGATGTAGGCGGGAACGAAGCCGGGAAACGCGAAAGCCCGGTCGTAGCCACCCTTTCGGGCCTCGTCACGAATCGAGTTGCCGTAGTCGAACACCTCGGCACCGGCATCCATGAAACCGACCATCGCCTCGACATGCGCGGCCATCGACGCCTGCGCCTGGGTCGTGAACCGGACCGGATCCTTCGCGGCGAGGGTGTGCCAGTCTTCCAGGGCGACCCCGATGGGCAAGTAGGACAACGGATCATGCGCCGAGGTCTGATCGGTGACGATATCGATCGGGGCGCCCATCGCCAGCAGTTCGGGCAACACCTCGGCGGCGTTGCCGACCACGCCGATCGAGAGCGGTCTGCGCTCGTCGCGGGCGGCCGTCGCGAGAGCCAGCGCCTCCCGCACACTGTCGGCCTTCGTGTCGAGATAGCCGTGCGCGATCCGTCGGTCGATCCGTGCGGGATCGCAGTCCACACACAGCGCGACACCCTCGTTCATCGTCACCGCGAGTGGCTGGGCGCCGCCCATCCCGCCGACACCGGCCGTGAGCGTGATCGTCCCGGCGAGGGAACCACCGAAACGCTTGCGCGCCACCGCACCGAAGGTTTCATAGGTGCCCTGCAGAATGCCCTGACTGCCGATGTAGATCCACGACCCGGCCGTCATCTGCCCGTACATCATCAGCCCCAACTGCTCGAGCTTGCGGAACTCGTCCCACGTGGCCCAGTCGCCGACGAGATTGGAATTCGCCAGCAGCACCCGAGGCGCCCACTCGTTGGTGCGGAACACCCCCACCGGCTTGCCCGACTGCACCAGCAAGGTCTCGTCGGAGGCAAGGGTCTCCAATGTTCGCACGATCGCGTCGAACGCCGCCCAACTGCGGACCGCGCGCCCGGTCCCGCCGTAGACGACCAGGTCGTCGGGGCGTTCGGCGACCTCGGGATCGAGGTTGTTCATCAGCATCCGCAACGCACCCTCCTGCTGCCAACCGAGGGTGCGCAGCTCGGTGCCACGGGGAGCGGACACGGGACGGGGGCCGGAGACAGGCGGTGTCACGTCGTTCATGAAGCCAGTATAGTCCTGTATATACAGGTGGGACCGACGTTCGGGCGCAACGTATTCTCTCCGACGACGGAGGAGATATTTCGGTGGTGTCGATCGAGACGAACGATGCGGAGCTGGCCGCGCTCTACGGCGAGCTCGGCAGTGAATTCGCGGCGTACGAGCGGGTCAAGCAGCTGATCATGGCGCAGATCACGGCGCGACGCTGGATTGCGGGGGAGCAGATCCCGTCGGAGAACCGGTTCGTCGCCGCGCTCGGCCTGTCCCGGATGACGATCAATCGGGCCCTGCGTGATCTGACCGCCGACGGCGCGCTCACCCGGGTGATGGGGGTGGGCACCTTCGTCGCGGCGAGCAAGGCCACCTCCCCGCTGTTCGAGGTCCGCAACATCGCCGACGAGATCACCGGCCGCGGACACCGCCATCGCACCGAGGTGGTGTTCGTGCGATCCGAGGTGCCCGGCGACGCGGAACTCGCGAACGCGATGGGCGCTGAGGTGTTCCACTCGCGGTTGGTGCACTTCGAGGACGGCGTCGCGATTCAGCTCGAAGACCGTTACGTCAACCCGGCGCAGGCCCCCGACTACCTCGCTCAGGACTTCACCACGGTGACGCCGAATGTCTATCTCAGCGCGGTCGCGCCGCTGCTGCGCGGCGAGCATGTCGTCGAGGCGATACGGGCGGCCCGCGAGGAGTGCGCGCTGCTCGGCATCGACGCCGATGAGCCGTGTCTGCTGATCCGGCGCCGCACCTGGTCGTCGGGCGGGTTGGTCAGCGTGGCACGGCTCGTACACCCCGGTTCGCGAAATCGCTTGGAGGGCAGCTTCGGCGCCGAACCCGGCTGACGGCTCGCGCCTGTCGGTACAGCGCGATCTCGCCGGAACAATGGCGGTACGACATTTCGATCAGGGAGATGGTCGAACTCGTCACCGCGCCTTTGAATTACCGGCTGCTGTTCGGGTGCGGTGATATCGGCGAACTGTCGGTCGCTATCGAATTCATTATCGACGGACCGCGACCCGCTCGACGATAACGGTGCGATGCGTGCGTGATCTCCGCGCAAGATTGTTATCCGATCTGAATGAAATCGAACCGTAGCAAATCAACAGCTAACCAGAATGTGGTGTCTGAGCTGGGAATATGTCTGATAGTCGGGTGAGGTTCAGTGCCGGGTTATCACTGTTTCGTGACGAAGTGCGCGGTATGCCGGATTGGGGCTGTACGTTTGGGATCAAGAGTTTCGCTGAGTTCCATTCAGGTAACGGAGAGGGCGGAAATGGCTACAGTCACGCAGCCGTCGGGGCCGCATACCATGATCTCCCGACGTGAATTCTCCGCAGCGAAAACGGCGATGGCACCGTCGAGTCTGGTGACCCTCGGGTTGATCTTGCTGATCCCCGTGTTCATCACGGCGGGACCGATATTCGCGTCGGCGTTGATCGCGCGCTATCAGGGTGTCGGCTGGTCCGGCGGGGTGGTCTTCGGGGTCATCGCGACCGTGGTGGCGATGTCGGTACTGGCCTCGGCGTGGGCGTTCCGCCTGGCTTGGCGGCGCGGCTCGGCTGCCGCGCGGCGCCCGCTCGGTTCTTCTGTCACGCGGTAGGAGGTCACCATGCAGACGCACCGACACGCGGCGGCGCCGACCATCGAGCCGCCCGTCGAGCCATCGGTCACCCCCGCCGCCGACCGATGCCGCCGCCTGCGGATCGTCGCCCGGATCGAGGCGCCCCACCTGTGGGACTCGACCACCGCCCGACTGCTCGACTGCGCGCGCCGACGCTGGCAGGGCAGGGCCGATATCGCCGATCACCCCGCGTTGCGCCGTTGGTCGCAGATCCAGGACTCCCAGCAGCGGCCCGAGCAACCCTGTCTGCGCACGCTTTTCGCCGCCTTCGCCTCGGGCTCGCTGGTCGGTGGCGATCCCTGCGCCGACCTGGCTGCCGCGATCATGCTTTTGTCGAGCTGCCCCGCCGAAGCGGTCCGGCAGGCCGACCCGCTGAACGGCCAACTCACGGTGCGCTTCTCGGTGTACGCCTATCGCGAAGACGACCTGCCCTTGGCCGAAGACTTGATCACCACCACCGTCCGTGCCTGCGGCACCCTGCTGGCTCGTCGTTGCACGACCATGCGCGCCCCGGCTCGCTCCTCGGCTGTGCTCGTCGACCATCCGACGCCGGAGCTGCTGATCCTGGGCGGCCTCGGTAGTACCGCTGCCCGCTGACTCCGCAGTGGTCACTGCCGAGCGGTGCCCGGCCCGTTCCCGGTGTGCGGCGGTAGGTCGCCGCGTGAGCGGGAGAATCCGATCGTCGGTGCGGCCGACGGGTCTGCGCGTCGAGCCTTTTCACTTCGCGGCTCTGTAGCGGCGATCCATTGCTAGCGAAACTAACGTTGCTGCAACGTGTTTCACTATGACACGGGATGTGACATCGGAGGGGCGCAGGCCGCTCGGATCGGTTTTTCGATCTCGCCCGGCTCGCGGTACGGCGCTGCGGATTGTATGGTTCAACCGGGGCCGCGCCCGTCACCGGAGCTGTTGACGATCTGACAGTTCGTGTCACTGTGGTTCTGAACCCTTTGTGTACCAACAACATTGACGTTGCGACTCGGCGCGGTCGACCCCGCGCGTCGCCCGACGACTCTCCAGGTGCCCCTTCGGGAGTCGCCGATCCGTGAGTTCGTGTCCGGTTCCGTGATGGCGCGGAAGACGTTGTAGCGCACGCGTTTACGCGACGCACAGGTGGTGTTGGTCGCGTGCGCACACTGTAGGTGCAGCTCAGTTGTGGACCTAAATCATTGTGGTGCAACACAATTGCGCGCTTCAAACTTGGAAGATGTTGGAACGCTTGACATCTCGAGCTTCCTACACAAAACTACCCGTCGGTAGCCAGCGAACGGAACGCTCGACCCGTCGGCTGCGAGAGGTCCTCCCTACGACTGCCCCGCCGGAATCCCGTAACCCCGTGTCTGCCAGTCGCCGGTGCTCTTCTCGCCCGTCGTGACCATATCGAAGGAGCTCAGCGCTATGGATAATCCCGCGCTACCCGTAGTACAGGACTCGGGCGACCAGCACTCGGGCGACCGAGTGGTGGTGCTGCCGAGACCGGCCGGACCGGCCGAGCAACTGGCACTGGTCACCGAACGCCTACGGGAACTTCTCCTCACCGGGGAAGACTTCGACGCGATCTACACCCACATCCTGGCCGCACCCGGTAAACGCGTGCGAGCGCGGCTGGTCCTGGCTTGCGCCGGCCTGCTCCCCGATGCCGCCGACACCGCCGCACCGCTACGCGACGCCGTCGACCTGGCGTGCGCGATGGAGATGCTGCACGAATCCTCGCTGGTCCACGACGACATCTGCGACGGCTCACTGCTGCGCCGTGACGCACCGTCGGTGCCCGCCGCATTCGGAGTGCGCACCAGTGCCCGCGCCGGATTCCACCTGGCGGGCGCATCGATGCAGGTCGTGGCCCGAGTGCTCGCCGACAATCCGGAGGTCTTCGCGCGGGTGGGGGAGGCGCCCGGCATCACCTACGCGGACCGGCTCTCCGATCTGTCCTACGGTCAGCTGATCGAGACCCTGCCGCCCTCGATCGACGAGGTCGCGCTGCGCCGCCACTACGAACTCGTGGCCGGGGCCAAGACCGGCACCCTGTTCCGCCTGTCGTGTGCCTACGGCGGTACCGCGGGTGGGGTCGATATCGATCGGCTCCACGCCCTGATGGAGTACGCCGACCAGCTCGCGCTGGCCTTTCAGATCATGGACGACGTCCGCGACATCGAGGGGGGACCCGGCCTGGGCAAGGACGCGGGCGGTGACCTCGAACGCCGGGTGCCGACCTGGCCGGTCATCGAATGGCTCGGCGCCCGGCCCGGCGCGCGCGAAATGTGGTTGGACGCGGAGATCTCCAGTGCCACCCTGCAAGCGGACCTGGTCGACAGCGGTGCGACGAAAGCCGCCCGCCTGGTCGCGATGGACGCCATCGAGAAGGCCACCCGCGCCCTCGATGTCTTCCCACCGTCCCTCGCGCGCGACGACCTTCGCGAACTCCTCCAGCAGGTGATATCGCGATGAACACAGCACGACTTCCCCTCCTGATCCGCGGGCTGCGAAACCTGCGTCGCGCACCGGATCTGGTGGCCTTGCGGGCCGCGCGGTCACCACAGGAGCTGGCCGCGCTCGCGTTGATTCCCGCGGGCCGCAACCTGGGTATCGCCGTCGGCCTGCTGCCCGCGACCCTGCGCGCCGAAGCCACCGCCGCGCTGCTCGCCTGCCGAGTACTCGACGCCTTCGAAGATCTCAGCGACCGCGCGGTCGCCAGTGGCGCCGTGCTGGCGGCGGTGGACTACCTCAACGCCACCAGCGACACCCTTCCGCCGCCGCTGCCCGCGCTCGAGGGCGAGATCCGTGACAGCGAAGCCGTCGACCGGGTGCTGGCCGAGCGCATCACCGACATCAGAGCACTGCTCACGGCGTTGTCGGAGCAGGGGCGCGAGCGTGTCGGCCAGGTGCTCACCGATGTCGGCCGGGTCATGGCCCGCAACATCGACGCGCCACTGACCCGCGTCGCCTACAGCGAGGGTGTGCTCGGGCGGATCACGCACTACGCGTGTGCCCTGGTGGCCGAAGACGTGCTACCGGAAGCGGATCTGCGGGAACTGACCGGCTGTGTCGCCGTGATCGCCCAGTCGGCCAACGATCTGCGCGACAACGAGCTCGCCATCTACGGCGCCGCCGACCGTGAGGAACTCACGCGCATGGTGATGCTGCGCCAGCTCACTCCCGCCCTCGGCGGCTTCGCGCTGCTGGCCAAGCTCGGCCCTGGCACGCCGAGCGTGGGCGCGCGGGCGGCGATGGCGTACATGACGATCACGACCTCGGCGTTCCTGTGCGGTGCCGTCGACGCGCCCCCGCCCTTCCGGCGCCCCGTCGCCGCGGCCACGCTGGCCGCCGCCTCGTCGGTGTACTGGACCAAGATGCTGGAGCGCGTGCGCCGTAGTGGCGATGCCGCGATCCATCAAATGCTCGACGCCTCACCGGATTTCACCACTGGCTCGGCGTCTGCTTCGCAGGTGCTCGGCGCGGGTGACCTGCACTCGCCTGCCACCTCGTTGATGCCACTGATCGTCGACACCACCTTCGCGCTGGTGCACACGCTGCCCGAAGGCCGCTTGACCGGCGAACTCTCCGATTCGGCGATCCGCACCATGATGATCGCCGACCACCTGGCCTTCGGCGCGATGGAACGGGTGCCCAACCACGAACCCGACGCGCTCCGGGCGCTGGCCACGCGGCTGCAGCTCGCCGCTCTCGACAACAGCAGCCACCAGTAGTCGAGGAACACCTCCTCGACGATCGTCACTACTAGCGAAGGAGCTCTCCTATGAGCACCGGAACGCCCGTCGCGCCCACAGAGAAACCGCCGTTCAGTCGGCGCGTGCTCAAACTCGAGCACGCGTCCAACGTCGGACCGCTGCTCCACATCGCGTTGTGGATCGCGATGACCTCGGCCGCACTGTTCGTGCCAATCGCCTCGACCTGGTACATCGCGGTCCCGCTGATCATCGTGCTCTCGCTGCTCAACCTCTCGCTGACCATCGGCGTGATGCACATGCACACCCATCGGCCGCTGTTCGTGTCCAAGTTCCCCAACCGTGTCGTCGACATCCTGTGCTGCCTGCCCGGCAACCTGACCGCGGCCGAGATGCGCGAGGTGCACGTCCTCAACCATCACCGGTTCAACGACGGCCCGGGTGATGTCACCGCCACCACCGGCATGGACAAGGGCATCGGCGCCCTCTGGTACTGGGTCCGCTACGGCATGGTCGTCAAGATCCACACGGTGCGCACGGTTTTCGCCGCGAACCCGGCGCCGCGCCGCCGCAAGACACGCCACCAGTTCATCTTCGACCTGGCCGTGTACGCGGTGGTGATCGGCTCGGTCTGGTACGTCGCGGGCTTGGAGAGGTTCATCCTGTTCTACTGGGTGCCGTTCCTCATCACCCAGGTCAACGCCGGCTACTTCGCCTGGCTCAGCCATGCTCCGGCGCGTGGATTCACCGATGAGCCGAGCACCTCGCTCAACAACGCCGGCAACATTCTCAACTTCCTGATCTTCAACCAGGGCTACCACAGCGTGCACCACCGCTACCCCGGTATCCACTGGAGCCAGATCCCCGACAAGCTCGACTACATGCGCGATGTGAACCCGGGCGTCATCGTGCCGTATTGGATGGTGGCGCAGTCGGGTTGGCGTCTGGTCGTGCCCGGCGGCTTCCTCAACGAGGGCTACGGCACCAAGTGGAAGGCGCGACTGGAAGCGCGTCTGGAAGCGGGCACCGTGCGCTCGCGCTACCTGCCGTGGTTCGCATGGATCTGATGACACCCCACCAGGTTCGGGGCGTGGTGACAAGCCCGTCGCGGCTGGTCCCGTTCCTGTTCTCCTTCGCCGTCTACGGCTTCGCCGGCATCACCGTGCCGCTGATGCTGCTGTTCGCGGGCGGCTGGTGGTTGCCCAAGACGGTCGACAAGGGACCGCACCTGTCCGCGGTTCCCGCGATCGCGATCGACCTCGTGCTGCTGGCGCTGTTCGCGTTGCAGCACTCCGGGATGGCCCGACCCTCGTTCAAGGCGTTCATCACCCGCTGGGTGCCCGAGGCGCTGGAGCGGACCGTCTACATCATCGGCGTATGCCTGGTGATGTGGGTGATCATGCTGGCGTGGCAGCCGGTGCCGCACGTGCTGTGGTCGGCCGGCGGCGCGCTCGGGGTGGCACTGGACACCGGGTTCTGGATCGGTTTCGTCCTGGTCTACGCGGCCACCCTGCTGCTGAACCACTTCCACCTGCTCGGCATCAGTCAGGCCTACCGCCAGTACGTGATCCAGGTACCGGACGCCACGGTCGACCGCCTGCAGGTGAACGGCGTCTACAAGCTGGTTCGGCATCCACTGATGACCGGTCTGCTCGTCTCGTTCTGGTTCGCCAGTGAGTTCACCGTCGGGCACCTGGTGTGGGCACTCGGGCTGACCGGCTACATCCTGCTCGGAACCTACCTGGAGGAGCGCGATCTCATCGCTCGGTTCGGTGCGTCCTATCGCGCCTACGCAGCACGGGTACCCGCGTTCTTCCCGTCCGTGCGTGCCGTTTTCGGCCGATCGTCTCGGTAACCGGCACGGCCCGGGTGCGGGTCAGGAGAGGAATCGTCGTGAACAGTCCCGTTCGAGAACGCGCTGAACACAACTCCACAGCGACCGGCCCGGTCCGTGGCGTGGGCCGAGCCCATGCCAAGGCGATCCTGCTGGGCGAGCACACCGTGGTGCACGGGACGCCGGCGATCGCTTTTCCGTTGCCGACCCTGTCGGTGCGCGCGATCGCGCGTCCCGGTACGCCGGGTGCGGTCATCGAGGTTCCCGAAGGACACTTCGGGTTCGTCGCGGGCAACCCGAACGCCGCGCAGAACTCCTTGTCCGGGCCGCGCGTCGCGGTCGAGGAGGCGTTGCGGCGCTGGGGATTGACCGGTCATATCGCCGACGTCGTGATGGAGTGCGACATCCCGCTCGCTCGGGGGCTCGGATCGAGTGCGGCCTGTGCCGGTGCCGCGGTGCGCGCGGTCGCCGATTTGCACGGCCGCACCGTCGATCCCGCCACGCTCTACGAACTCGTGCAGTGCGGTGAACAGGTCGCGCACGGCAGGGCCAGCGGGATCGATGCGAGCGCGGTGCTGGCCGACGGTCCGATCCGGTTTCACGAGGGAACGGCCACCGCACTCGATATCGATCTCGACGCCGCCCTGGTGATCGCCGATACCGGGGTGCCCGGGTCCACGCAGCACGCGGTCGCCGGGGTGCGCCGCACCCTCGAGCGCGACCCGCGGGCCGCCCAACGGCACCTGGCCAGGGCGGGCGAGCTGATCGGCGGTGCCGCGGCGGATCTGTCGGCCGGGCACGCCGCATCTCTGGGGCGGGCGATGCTCGACTTCCAGGATCTGCTCACCGAACTCGGCGTCAGTACCCCCCTCATCGACGCACTGGTCGCCGCGGCGCTCGAGGCGGGTGCCTACGGAGCCAAACTCACCGGCGCCGGCCTCGGCGGTTGCGTGCTCGCACTCACCGAGACCGGCGACGCGCGCACGGTCAGCACCGCGTTGCGCCGCGCCGGTGCGGTACAGACCTGGACGGTCCCCACCCGCGGCCTGCGTTCGAGTGACCGATCCCCATCCGTCTCGACATCGGAACACGGTGCCAATCAATGACTTTCACCCCCGCATCGCCCGCGGTCACCGGACGTGGCGTCGTGTCGGATCCGTCCGCCGAGGCTGTCGCGGTCGCGTACCCGAATATCGCCCTGGTGAAGTACTGGGGTAAACGGGACGAAGAACTGTTCCTGCCTGTCACGGGCAGCCTGTCGATGACTCTCGACATATTCCCGACCACCACGTCGGTGCGATTGATCGACGCGTCGGCCGATGTGGTCGAGTTCAACGGCGTCGCGGCGACCGGCGCCGCCCGCGCCCGCATCGAGACATTCCTCGATCTGGTGCGCACGAAGGCGGGCCGCGACGAACGCGCGATGGTCGTGACGTCCAATGCCGGGCCGACCGGCGCCGGTCTGGCCTCCTCGGCGAGCGGGTTCGCGGCGCTGGCCACCGCCGCGGCGGCTGCCTATGAGCTCGACATCGATCCGCGCGGCTTGTCGCGGCTGGCCCGGCGCGGCTCCGGCTCGGCTTCCCGTTCCCTCTTCGGAGGCTTCGTCGTCTGGCACGCCGGGGAAGGCACCGGCGACGCGGGGGACCTGAGCTCGTACGCGGAGCCGATCGGCGGCGACGAACTGGACCCCGCCCTGGTGGTCGCCATGGTGGACCAAGGCGCGAAGGCTGTTTCCAGCCGGGCCGCCATGCGCCAGACCACCGCCACGTCACCGTTCTTCCGCCCCTGGGCGGAGTCGTCGGTGCTGGATCTGGCGGAGATGCGCAAAGCAATCGCACGGCAGGATCTTCCGGCGATCGGAGAGATCGCCGAACGCAACGCTCTCGGCATGCACGCCACCATGCTCACCGCCCGTCCCGGAATCCGGTACCTCTCACCGCATTCGATCGCCATCCTGGATGCGGTACTCGCGCTGCGGGCCGACGGGATCATGGCCTACGCCACGATCGATGCGGGCCCGAATGTCAAAGTGCTGTGCAGCCGCGCCGACGCGCCGCAGGTCGACGCCGTACTGGACGGACTCGGCGACTTCGTCACCACCCGGACCGCGCACATCGGTCCGGGCGCGTGCCTGGCCGGTCCCGGTCCGGCGGCCTCGGTGACTCCTGCGGCGGGTGACGAGCAGTGATCAGTTGTCGCGCACCGGGCAAGCTCTTCATCGCCGGTGAGTACGCCGTGGTCGAGCCGGGACACCTCGCGGTGCTCACGGCGGTCGACCGCTACGCGACCGCCACCGTGGCGGCCGTGGATGCCGGCGACGACATCGTCCTGCATTCGGATCTGGACGGTGGCCGCACACTGTTCTGCCGGCGTCACGGTGACGAATTGGTGCCCACGGCCGATGCTGTTGTGCCAGCGGCATTTTCCTACGTTTTCGCGGCGGTCTCGATCGTTCACCGTCTACTCGTGGAACGCGCGATCCCCGTATCGCCCTTCCGGCTGAGCGTCACCGCCGATCTCGGCGACGTCGACGGCCGCAAGTTCGGCTTGGGTTCCAGCGCGGCCGTCACGGTGGCGACCGTTGCCGCTCTCGGGCAACACTTCGCCCTCGAACTCGATCCCATGGACCGGTACCGGCTGGCGATGCTCGCCACGATCGCGGTGAACCCCCGTGCGTCCGGCGGCGACGTGGCGGCGAGCACCTGGGGCGGTTGGCTCGCCTACCGTTCCCCTGACCGCGCGCAGGTGACTGCGGCCCTCGCCCGTCACGGCGTCGATGCCACGATGCGCGCACCATGGCCCGGCCTGTCGGTTCGCCCGCTGCCGACCCCGACCGAGCTCACCGTGCAGGTCGGTTGGACCGGGACCCCGGCGTCCACACCAGCATTGGTCGCCGCACTCGGCGGGGACCGCACCGCCTTCCTCGCCGACAGCAACGAGTGCGTCGAACGGCTCGTCGCGGCTGTCGAGGCGGGCGACTCCGCGGCGACGCGGATCGAGATCGACCGCGCGCGAACGCTGCTCGTCGATCTCGATCTCACCTCGGGCCTCGGCATCATGACCCCGCGCCTGCACGCACTGTGTGATGCGGGCGCGGCGGTCGGCGCTGCGGCGAAACCCTCCGGTGCCGGTGGCGGTGACTGCGGTATCGCGCTCATCGAACGCACCCGCCCCGCGGCGATCGCCGAACTCACCGGCCGCTGGATCGCCGCCGGAATCCGACCGCTTCCCCTGCGGGCCCACCTCGCCGAAGGGGACCGACGATGATCGCCGATCGCAAGGACGACCACGTCCGCCATGCCGTGAACCACCAGCGCCAGGCCACCGGTGTCAGTGACTTCGATTCGGTCACTTTCGTTCATCACGCCCTCGCCGGCATCGATGCCGAGCAGGTGTCGCTGGCCGTCGAAGTGGCTGGAAAGCAATGGGACACACCGCTCTACGTCAACGCGATGACCGGCGGCAGCACCAAGACCGGCGAGATCAACCGCCAACTCGCCATCGCCGCCCGCGAGACCGGCGTCCCCATCGCCTCCGGATCGATGAGCGCCTACTTCCGGGATGCGTCGGTCGCAAGCACCTATCGTGTACTGCGGCAGGAGAACCCGCACGGATTCGTGATGGCCAATGTCAACGCGAACGCCACCGTCGACCAGGTCCACAGCGCCATCGATCTGCTCGAGGCCGACGCGCTGCAGATCCACCTCAACGCCGTGCAGGAAGTGGTCATGCCCGAGGGCGACCGCTCCTTCGGGGCCTGGCCGCGCCGGATCGAGGAAATCGTCGCCGCTACCGCTGTCCCGGTTTTCGTCAAAGAAGTCGGGTTCGGGCTGAGCAGGCAGACCGTCACCTGGTTGCGGGACGCGGGCGTGGCTGTGGCCGACGTGGGCGGGCGCGGCGGCACCAATTTCGCTCGCATCGAGAACGATCGGCGGGTGGGCGGCGATTTCGCGTTCATCGAGAGCTGGGGCCAGTCCACCCCGAACTGCCTGCTCGACTGCGCCGACATCCCCGGCATCGGCATCGCCGCCTCCGGCGGCATCCGCTCGCCCCTGGACATCGCGCGCGCACTCGCGTTGGGCGCCGACGCCACCGGTGTCGCGGGGGCGTTCCTGGAAACCCTGGTCAGTCACGACACCGCCGCACTGGTCGACAAGATCGGGACCTGGCTCGACCAACTGCGCACCATCCTCACCGTGCTCGGCGCGCGCACCCCAGCGGACCTGGCCGGTGCCGACCTGCTCGTCACCGGGGACGTCGCGACCTTTTGCCGGCTGCGCGGCATCGACACCGCAGCACTTGCCCACCGGAATCCCCGGTGGCGCGAATCGGAGACATCGAGAAGGAGTCACCCATGAATGACATGTCGTACGCGGCGGTGCCGCTGCAGTGGGTGGGCCCTGTCCGCATCACCGGCAACGTTGTCGACGACGCCGTCGACGTGCCCCTCGCAACCTACGAAACCCCGCTGTGGCCCTCGGTCGGGCGCGGCGCGCGGATCAGCACGCTGGCCGAGAAGGGCATCGTCGCGACCTTGATCGACGAGCGGATGACCCGCTCGATCCTGCTCGAAGCCGACGACGCCTACACCGCGTACACCACCGTCCAGCAGTTGGAGGGCCGCATGGCCGAGCTCCAAGAGGTGGTCGCCGGCAGCAGCCGTTTCGCCCGGCTCATCGACCTGCACCATCAGATCACCGGCAACCTGCTGTTCCTGCGCTTCGAATTCAGCACCGGTGACGCGTCGGGCCACAACATGGCGACCCTGGCCAGCGATCACCTGATGGATCACATCTTGGCGAGCATGCCCGGTGTGCGTTACGGATCGATCTCGGGCAATTACTGCACCGACAAGAAGGCCACCGCGGTCAACGGCATTCTCGGCCGCGGCAAGAACGTCATCACCGAACTGCTCATCCCGCGCGAGGTTGTCCAACAGCGGCTGCACACCACCGCGGCGCAGGTGACCCAGCTCAACATCCGCAAGAACCTGATCGGCACCCTGCTGGCAGGCGGGATCCGTTCCGCCAACGCGCATTACGCCAACATGCTGCTGGCCTTCTATCTGGCCACCGGCCAGGACGCCGCCAATATCGTCGAGGGATCCCAGGGCATCACCCACGCCGAGGATCGCGACGGTGACCTGTACTTCTCGTGCACTCTGCCCAACCTGATCGTCGGCACGGTCGGCAACGGCAAGCACGCGAGCTTCGTCGACGAGAACCTGCAACGCCTCGGCTGCCGCGAAGATCGGCAGCCCGGCGAGAACGCCCGACGCCTCGCGGTGATCGGAGCGGCCACCGTGCTGTGCGGGGAGCTGTCGCTGATGGCGGCACAGACCAATCGCGGTGAATTGATGCGCGCCCATACCCAATTCGAGCGGTCCACCACGAGCAACGGAAGCCCACGATGACAACTACGCCGGTCGGTATCCACGACCTCTCGTTCGCCACCACCCATTACGCCCTCGATCACGCCGTCCTCGCGCAGCGACTCGGCGTGGATCGCGACAAGTTCTACCTCGGCATCGGCCAGGAGAAGATGAGCGTCGCCGCCGCCGACGAGGACATCGTCACCATCGCCGCGGCCGCCGCCCAGCCGATCCTGCAACGGCACGGCACCGACAACATCCGCACCGTCCTGCTGGCCACCGAAACCGGTGTGGATCAGTCCAAAGCCGCTGCGCTGTACCTGCATTCGCTGATCGGGCTGCCCAACGCCGCCCGTGTCGTCGAGCTCAAGCAGGCCTGCTACGGCGGTACCGCCGGGCTGCAGTTCGCGGCCGGTCTGATCGCGCGTGACCCGTCGCAGCGGGTGCTGGTGATCGCCGCCGATATCGCCAAGTACGAACTCGACACCCCGGGTGAGCCGACCCAGGGCGCCGCCGCCGTCGCGATGCTGGTCACCGCGAACCCGGCGATCCTGGCGCTGGACCCGATCTCGGGCCTCTACAGCGCCGACATCATGGACTTCTGGCGCCCGAACTACCGCACCGAGGCCATCGTCGACGGCAAGACCTCGGTCAACGCCTACCAGAAGGCCGCCCAGGAGGCGTGGTCGGACTATCGCCGCCAGGGTGGGCGCGAACTCGGCGAGTTCGCCGCGTTCTGCTACCACCAGCCCTTCACCAAGATGGCCTACAAGGCGCACCGCCACCTGCTCGAAAGCCAGGGCCACACCGCCGACGCCGCGGCGATCGACGCCGCGATCGCCGCGACGACAACCTACAACCGCACGGTCGGCAACAGCTACACCGCCTCGCTCTACCTCGGTCTGGCCTCGCTGCTCGACCATGCGGGCGACCTCACCGACAAGGCCCTGGCGATGATCAGCTACGGATCGGGCAGCGTCGCCGAGTTCTTCAGCGGCACAGTGCAGCCCGGGTACCGCGAACACCTGCGGACCGAGGCGAACCAGGCGGCGATCAGTTCGCGAGAGCCGCTCGGCTACGAACGCTACCGGGAACTGCACGAGGCCGCCTCGCCCAGCGACGGCGCGTACCACGCCATGGTCGAGGAGACTCGCCGTCCGTTCCGGCTGGCCGCCGTCTCCGGTCACAAACGCATCTACGAATCCCGCTGAGGTTGCCCGATGAGCAGTAACGACACCCGCCACGTCCAGATCATGATCGTGGGCAGCGGGCTCTCCGGCCTCGGCACCGCCATCCGGCTGAGCCAGCGTGGCCTGTCCGACTTCGTGGTCATCGAGCGTGGCCCCGACGTCGGCGGAACCTGGCGTGACAACACCTACCCGGGTGCGGGCTGCGATGTTCCCTCGCACCTGTACTCGTATTCGTTCGCGCTCAATCCCGAGTGGTCCCGGTCGTTCTCGCCCCAGCCGGAGATCGAGCAGTACCTGCGTACCGTCTCCGAACGCTACGGGGTTCGCGACAAGCACCTCTTCGACTGCGCGCTGACCGCCGCCCGCTGGAACGACGCCGACGGCCGGTGGGATGTCGAGACCAGCAAGGGCACCTTCACCGCCGACTTCATCGTCTCGGCGGCGGGTGTGCTCGCCGAACCCAATCTGCCCGACATCAAGGGCATCTCGAGCTTCGAGGGCGAGATCTTCCATTCCGCGCGCTGGAATCACGACGCCACCCTGACCGGCAAGAAGGTCGCCGTCATCGGCACCGGATCCTCGGCGGTGCAGATCGTTCCGTCGATCGCGCCCGAGGTGGAGCATCTCGATGTGTACCAGCGCACCGCCACCTGGGTGATGCCCCAGATCTCGCGGCCCTACCTGGGGCTGGAACGCTTCGCGTTCAAGCGCGTTCCCGGTCTGCAACGGTTCATCCGGGCGCTGATCTACATCACGCGCGAGCTGTTCGTGGTCACCCAGGTGAAGTATCCGTGGACCGGCATCGTGTTGGAAACGGTCGGGCGGTTCAAGATGCGCTGGGAGATCCGTGACCCGCAGCTGCGGCGAAAAGTGATGCCACAGCACCGCATCGGCTGCAAGCGCATGCTCGTGTCGAACAAGTTCTACGGTGCGCTCGATCGCGACAACGTCGACGTCGTGACCGACGGCATCGCCGAGGTGCGCCGCGGTTCGATCGTGGCCGAGGACGGTACGGAGCGGGAGGTGGACGCCATCGTGCTGGCCACCGGCTTCCACGTCGCCGATTCGCCGACGTTCAACCTGTACACCGGTCGTGACGGCCGAACCGTGTCCGAGGCGGCCGACGCCGAGGGCTACCAGATGTACAAGGGCACCACCGTCGCCAACTTCCCGAACATCTTCTTCATGCTCGGCGCCAACTCCGGGCTGAACTACACCTCGCTGATCTACATCATCGAATCCCAGATCAACTACATCGTCGACGCGATCACCACGATGGAGCAGCGCGACCTGCGGTCGTTCGAGGTCCGCCTCGACGCACAGGTCGCATACAACGACAAGCTCCAGCCGAAGATGGCGCGCACCGTGTGGGTCAACGGTGGATGCACCAGTTGGTTCCTCGACAAGCACGGCAACAACTCCGCGCTGTGGCCGGACTTCAGCTTCAGGTATCGCCGGATGGTGCGGAAGTTCGACATCGACGCCTACGACACCACGGCGAAGACAGCGTGACCGCACCGTCGGTGCGCCACCTGCGCGTCGCGATCATCGGTGCCGGATTCGCGGGGCTGGGCGTGGCCGTTCGACTGCGCCAGCAGGGGATCACCGACTTCGTCGTCTTCGAGCGCGCGAGCGATATCGGCGGTACGTGGCGCGACAACACCTACCCCGGCGCAGGCTGCGATGTCCCGTCGCAGCTCTATTCGTACTCGTTCGCCCGCAACCCGCACTGGACGCATTCGTTCTCGACGCAACCGCAGATTCAGCGGTATGTCCAGGACGTGGTCGACCGGCACGGCGTGCGCGACTCGATCGTCCTCGATTGTGAGGTCACCGCCGCGCGCTGGAACACCGATACCGCGCGCTGGGAGATCCAGACCAGCCGCGGTAGCTACACCGCCGACATCGCGGTGTCGGCGGCCGGTCCGCTGAGCGCTCCGAATCTGCCCGATATCAAAGGCATCGCCATTTTCCGCGGCCCGATCTTCCATTCCGCGCGCTGGGATCACGAGTTCGAGCTCGCGGGCAAGCGGGTGGCCGTCGTCGGCACCGGCGCGTCCGCGATCCAGATCGTGCCGTCCATCGCGGGCGAGGTCGCCCGGCTCGACCTGTACCAGCGCAGCGCGCCGTGGGTGCTGCCGCGCATGGGACGCAGCTACACCTGGCTGGAACGGCTGTACTACCGGCGGGTACCGGGTGCGCAGCGGCTGGCACGGTTCGGCGTGTACTGGGTACGGGAGTCCTTCGTGCTCTGGCAGTCCAAGTACCCGCCGTTCGCCGACTTGTTCGCGCGGGGTGCGCGCGTGAAGATGTGGTCGGTGATCCGGGATCGAGAGCTGCGCCGCAAACTCACCCCGGGCTACCGGCTCGGGTGCAAACGAATGCTGATCTCGAACGTGTACTACCCGGCGCTGGCCCGCGACAATGTCGAGGTCGTGACCGACGGCATCGCCGAGATCCGGGAACAGTCGATCGTGGCCGACGACGGCAGCGAGCGCGAGGTCGACGCCATCGTGCTGGCCACGGGCTTCCGGATCACCGACTCGCCGACCTACGAGCTGATCAGCGGCCGGGACGGGCGCACGCTGTCGGAGGTGTTCGGGGCCGGGGGACTGAGCGCCTACAAGGGCACGACCATCGCGAACTTCCCGAACATGTTCCTGATGATCGGCCCGAACGCCGCACTGAGCTACACCTCGGCGATCTTCACGATCGAATCCCAGATCGCCTACATCATCGACGCGATCACGACGATGACCGCCGATGGCCTGCGCACGGTCGAGGTCCGCGAAGACGCGCAGACCGACTACAACCGGGATCTGCAGGCCAAGTTCGCGGGCACCGTCTGGAACGCGGGCGACTGCACCAGCTGGTTCGTCGACGAGCACGGCCACAACGCCACCCTCTGGCCGGATTTCAGCTTCCGGTTCCGCCGGATGCTGCGGACCTTCGACGTCGAGGCCTACGAGACCACCCGGTCAGAATGAATTCTGCCGCGAGCTGACGGTCGGCGGGCGTGAGGAGGCGCGCAGCGGGTTCGCGGTGGGGAAGGTGATCGAGGGCAGGGTCACCCACATCCGAACCCGGGTGCCGGTCTCGTCGTGATCGAAGGTGAGATCTTCGGTGAGCACCCGCATCATCTCGACACCGCGACCGCGATAGCCGGGATCGGTGGGAGTGGGGATCCAGCTGCCGTGGTCGGCGATCTCGAGGACGACCCGGTCGCCGTCGCAGCGGGCGGTGAGGCTAACACGGCCCGGTTCGGTGTCGCGGTAGGCGTGTTCGACGCTGTTGCTGCAGGCTTCGTTGGCGGCGGCGACGAGGTCGGCGGCCAGATCGTGTGGGACCGCGGCGGTGGCGAACCAGCGGTACAGGCCCCGCCGTACGCCGGCCAATTCGGCCGCGGCAGCGGGGAAATCGAGGCTCAGCGGCTCCGGGGGCTGCCGGTAGACGACCATGGCGACGTCGTCGTCGTAGCCCGCGGGCGGGCACAGCCGCGACAGCACCGCGTCGGCCACATCGCGGGGGAGCGCGGCACCGGTCTCGCTGAGCACATCGGCGATCTTGACGAAGCCCTCGGCGATGTCGTATCCGCGCTGTTCGACGAGTCCGTCGGTGAACAACACCAGGGTGGCACCCGGCGGCAGCGCTGTGGTGGCCTCCGGCCTGCGCGGGGTGTCGAAGGTGGCCAGGGGCACCGCGCGGCCGCCCTCGAGAATGCGGCCGGGCCCGCCGGGCGGGGCGAGGACCGGCGGCATGTGACCGGCGTTCGAGTACCGCACCATTCCGCGCTCGGGGTCGAGCACGGCCGCGCACACCGTCGTACACATGGCGCCCGGGATCCGGGAGGCCACGGCGTCGAGTTCGGCGAGCAACTGCGCCGGTCCGGCGCCGCGCAGCAGCAGAGCCCGTGCCGCGGTGCGCAATTGGCCCATCACCACGGCGGCGGACAGGCCACGGCCGACACAGTCGCCGACGACGACACCGATGGTGCCGTCGCGCAACGGCACCACGTCGTACCAGTCGCCGCCGATCTCCAGTGGCGGCAAGGCGGGTTCGTAGTGCACCGAGAACCGGGGCGGCAGCTCGATCGGTCCGAGCATCGCCCGCTGCAGGGTGAGCGAGGTGGCGCGGGCCTGATCGAAGTTGCGAGCGCGCTGTAGTGCCACGCTGAGATGGCCGACGAGCAGCGAGTACAGCGCCCAGTCGGCGGCGCTGACCGCGCGGGGCGCACCGAAGCGCACCCACATCGCCGCGTCACCGGTCTCGCCCAGCGGCGCGACGACCGCGTCGACTCCGCCTTCGTCGCCGGTGATGGCCGAGAGGCCGCGGGCAGGCTGCCTGCGCGAGCGGTCGAGCAGTGCCTGGGTGTCGTCGTCGAGCACGACCGGCCCGTCCGCGCGGGGACCGCTCTGGCGCGTCGGCGCGGCAGTGAACTGCAGCGCGGTACTGACGGGTTCGGGTTGGGGATCCGGCTCGGCGCTCGTCGGTGTCACCCCGCAGGAGTAGACGTCGGGGCGGCCGGTCCGGCTCGGCCAGATCGCGACCAGCGCGGTTTCGGCGCCCATGGTCCGGCGCAGCTCGTCGAGTCCGACCGCGAGCACCTCGACCATGCTCGTCGCCGCACCCACCGCGGTGGCCAGGCGGGACGCGGCCTGGTCGCGGGCCTGCGCATCGTGTTCGGCGGTCACATCGCGCACGGTGCCGACGAAGATCCGTTCGTCGTTCTCCTGCTTCACCAACGAGCTCGCGCTCACCGCCAACCAGCGTTCCCGGCCGTCGCGATGACGCACCGGCATCACGAATCGCGATGCCTCCGTGCCGATCTGGGGATATCCGGCGCGATCGGTGAGTGCCCAGGGGTGCGGCAGCGGGAACGGCACCTCGTTGGCGCCGTAGCCGGTGAGCACCCCGAAAGCGGAGTTCACCTCCACGATGGTGCCGTGGTCGTCGGCGACGAAGAACCCGTCCTGCAGCGACTCCACCAGCGCGGTGCGGAAAGCATCGCGGCCTTCGAGATCCTCGGCGCGCGAACGCTGTTGCTCGTAGCGGCGGGTGCCGTCGAGATAGCCGCGGGTCGCGATATCGAGGGCCGCCATGGTCTGCAACAGGAATTCCAGTGCCACCTCGGCGCGGCGCGGATCGGCGCGGGTTGCGGCGTCGTCGGCGACGGCCCGGAAGTGGTGTTCGGTGAGATCGAGCAGGCTGATGTCCTCGACCAGGGCTCGCCTGCCGAGGTCGTAGCCCTCCGAGAGCCCTGCCTGGCCCGGCGCGGCGACGTGGCGGCGCATCGCCGCCGAATAGTCGTCGAGAAATGCGGCCAGGACGGCGCTCATCGGCAACCTCTCATCGGCCAGGTCTGTGGGCACAGGCCCCGGCGTCGTGACCTCACCGGCGAGGTCCACACAACAGGGGCGCACGCGCCGGCGCGGTGTCGGGGCCTCACGGGCAGGGCCCGCGGAATCGCGCCGCGAGCACCAGGGCGTCGTCGGTGTCCTTCGCGTCGCGCGCGAGAAGGTCGCCCGCGATGGCAGTGGCGGATTTGGCCAGATCCAGCGATTCCGGGCCGACCGCGACGATGCCGTCGGTCGCCATCAGCAGCAGATCACCGGGACGGATCGGCAGGGTCTGTGGCTGCAGGTGCGAAGGCAGCCGGTAGCCGACGATGCCGCCGGTGAGCAGCATCGTCGCCCGCAGCTCCGGACCGGCCGGACCGAGGGTGAGCAGCCGGGAATCGACGTTGCCCACACCCAGCCACTGCAGCGTCCCGCCCGGCTCGATCAAGGCCAACGACACCGCGGCACCGCGGGTTTCGACCATCGCGCGATGACAGAGCACCATCAGTACATCCAGCGGTTCGCCACAGTTCTCGGTGAGGATGGCCGTCGCGCGATCGGCGGCCTCGGCCGCGGGCGCGCCGTGACCGAGCCCGTCGAGCATCGCGAACAGCACACCGGCGCCGGTGTCGAGCACGAGCGCACGGTCACCGGAGACGTGCTGGCCGGGCAGTGCCCGGCCGGCCGTCGACCACTCCATGCGCCCGATGATCCCGTCCTCATGCAACGTCGGGTACCCACTTCCACATCTCGATCAACGTCCCGCGACCCGGGGCGGAATCGATGGTGAGGCGGTCCATCAGCCTGCGCGCGCCGGGCAGTCCTAGGCCGAGTCCACGGCCGGTGGAGTAGCCGTCTTCCAGCGCGCGGGGAATGTCACGGATGCCGGGGCCCTGGTCCTCGGCTTGGATGACGAGTGCGCGGCGACCCTCGCGCAAGTCGATGAGCAGCCTGATCTCGCCGCTGCCCGCGTAACTGGTGATGTTGCGGGCGATCTCGGAGATGGCGGTAGAGATCATGGTGCGGTCGGTGAGAGTGAAACCGAGGTCACCGGCCAACTCGCTACCGGCCTGCCGGGCCGTGACGATGTCCTCGGACACCTTGACCGCGATCGCCACCTGCTCAGCGGCCACTGTCGCGACCGTCTCGTCGCCGCGGGTGCCGATTCAGCCAGGAGAGGCCTTCCTCGAGATCCAGCGCGGTGTGCATGTCTTCGAATGTAAGGCCCAGTTGAACCATGGCGAAAGCGACTTCGGGTTGCAACCCGACGATGACGGTTTCCGCACCACGTAACTGGGTCATGTGCGCGATGGTCCGCAAGGAGCGCGCGGCGAAGGAGTCCATCACGTCGATGGCGGTGACGTCGACGATGATGCCGGTCGCGCGGTAGCGGCTGACCTGTTTCATCAGGTCGTCCTGCAACCGCTCGGTGTCGGCATCGGTCAACGCGGACTGTACCGAGGCGATCAGGTACGTGCCCTGCTTGAGAATAGGTACCGGCATGGTGGCTTGGTCAGCGCCCGTCCCGCTCGCTCAAGCGCTCGGTGACTCGGGAGACCTCGTATCCGAGGAGACGCTCGGCTTCTTCGATACCGCCCTGGAGGTCGCCGACCGCGTTCATCTTGGACAGATCGAGGCCGATGGTCACCAGGGTCAGCGCGATCTCCGAGGACAGGCCGGTGATGATCACGCTGGCGCCCATCAGGCCCGACGCGTCGACGGTCTGCACGAGGTGGTTGGCGACCACGGAGTCGATCGCGGGCACACCGGTGATGTCGATGACGACCACCTTGGCGCGGTTGGCGCGGATGGCGCGCAGCAGCTGCTCGGTGAGCTGGCGGGCGCGCTGGGAGTCGAGCACACCGATGATCGGCAGGATGAGCAGCTGCTCGCGGACCTGCAACACCGGGGTGGACAGCTCGCGGATGGCCTCTTGCTGGCGGCTGATGACGCGCTCGCGCTCCTGCACGAACGACACGGCCACGGTGTTGGCGATGCGGTTGGCGGCGGGCTCGTAGGCGTCGAGCACGCGGTTGAGCAGCTCGAAGTTGGACTGGTACTTCTCGAAGAGGCTGCGTGCCAGCACGTCGCGCAGCAGCAGCACGATGCCGATGACCTCGTCGGTCTCGACGCCTCGCGGAATGATGCGCTCGGACAGGTCGCGGGCGTAGGCCTGCAGTGCCTCGACGCTACCGGTGACGAGCACCTCGACGTAGTTGTCGTACATCGACGTCGCCTCGGAGAAGATCTCCTCCGGGGTCATCGCGGTCAGCAGTTCGGCCTCGGTGATGCGCCGTGCCCACTCTTCCCGCAGCCCGGTGCGGTTCTGCCGCAGGTGCTCGACCAGCTGCGGGAGCAGATTGTCGAGCGGCTGCGCCGGCAGCGAATCCGCCGAAAGACTCGTGGACACCTCGGACATGGAAACCCCTGCCCCTTTCGACGACGGATGTTGCTCGGTGCGCACTGCGCGCGTTGAGCCTGAGCCTACTCATACCCCCTCTGTGGTGCTGCCCAAACGTGGTGCTGTCGGCTGTTCCGGAGCGAACCCACGTTCGAGCGCGCGCAGAGCCTGGTCCAGATAGACGGTCAGATCGGTATCGCCGCGCTCGAGCCAGGCGTCGAAGGCGGCTCGCGCGGCGGCCAGGGTGGTGCGCCCGACCGCAAGGGGAACGAGGTCGCCGACGTTCGCGCCGAGGCGGCTCGCGGCGAACTCCCCGACGGTGCGTTCCCACGCGTCGTAGTGCGCCCCCGCGCCCGCCGAGAGCGCGGGAACTCCGGAGACCAGCCGCATCCTGGTGCGCAGTTCGGGGATGTCCTCGGCGCGATACCGGTTGGCCGCCACCACTATTCGTCGCACCGCCGCCATCATCGGCTCGTCGAGCGGTACGGCGGCGAAGGCGGCGCGCAGGTCGTCGACCTCGTTGTCGAACTGGTGCCACAGCACCTCGGCCTTGGTGGGGAAGTAGCGGAAGAAGGTGCGCTCGCTCACGCCCGCCTCGGCGGCGATGCGTTCGACGGTGACATCGTCGAACCCGTGCTCGGCGAACAGTTTCATCGCGATCACCTCGAGCTCGCGGCGCGTGGTGCGCGGCGGGCGACCGCGGTGCCCCGGTTGCTTCGGGGCGGAGCGCGAGACGCGCGGGATCGGGGCGGACATGGATACAGAATAGAGACTCGGCGAGCGTTCGACCTGCGCGAGCTATTGATTATGTCAGTGACTGACGTTAATGTTTGCCCCATGTTCGTGGCGCACCTCACATCGCCCGAGGCAGGTGTGCGCGCCGCCGCGGGGGTGATCCTGGTCATCGCGCTCGGCGCGACCGAGCAGCACGGCCCGCACCTACCGCTGTCGACCGACAGCGATATCGCCTCGGCGCTGTGCCGGCGGATCGCGGCCGAGCGGTCCGACGTCCTCATCGCGCCCGCCGTCCCCTACGGAGCCAGCGGCGAGCACGCGGGATTCGCGGGCACGCTGTCGATCGGGCAGGTCGCGCTGGAACTGCTCGTCGTGGAGCTGTGTCGCTCCGCGACCGACACCTTCTCCCGGATCGTGCTGGTCAACGGGCACGGCGGCAATGTGGAGGCACTGCGGCGCGCCGTCGCGTTGTTGCGGTCGGAGTCGCGCGATGTGCGCCTGTTCTCGCCCGGTTACGGCGGCGACGCACACGCCGGGCGCACCGAAACCTCGATCCAGCTCGCCCTGCGCCCCGCCCTGGTTCGTACCGAACTCGCCGAACCGGGGGACCGCCGCCCGCTCACCGAACTGCTGCCGCTGCTGCGCGCGGGCGGTGTGCGGGCCTGTAGCCCCAACGGAATCCTCGGCGACCCCACCGGATCGAGCGCCGAGGAAGGCGCCGACCTGTTGCGGGTCGCCACGACCGCACTGCTGGAAGACCTGCGCCGATGGTGGCCGCAGGATCATGAGGAAGGACCCCGATGAATCCCTGGTTCGAGACCGTCGCCGAGGCGCAGCGACGCGCCCGCAAGCGACTGCCGAAGTCGGTGTACGGCGCGCTGATCGCGGGCTCGGAACGCGGACAGACCATCGAAGACAATCAGGCCGCGTTCACCGAACTCGGTTTCGCGCCGCACTGCGCGGGCCCGATCGGCGAGCGTGACCAATCGACCACCGTGCTCGGTCAGCAGGTGTCCATGCCGGTGCTGATCTCGCCGACCGGCGTGCAGGCGGTGCACCCCGACGGTGAGGTCGCTGTCGCTCGTGCCGCGGCGGCGCGCGGAATCGCCATGGGGCTCAGCTCTTTCGCGAGCAAGCCGGTCGAGGAGGTCGTCGCCGCCAACCCGGCGACGCTGTTCCAGCTGTACTGGTGCGGCAACAAGGATCAGATCCTCGAGCGGATGGCCAGGGCGAAGAAGGCGGGCGCGGTGGGCCTGATCCTCACCCTGGACTGGTCGTTCTCGCACGGGCGTGACTGGGGCAGCCCGGTGATCCCGGAATCGCTGAACCTGCGCGCGATGATGAAATTCGCACCACAGACCCTCGCACGGCCGCGCTGGCTCGCGACCTACCTGCGCTCGGGCAGCATCCCCGATCTCACCGCACCCAATATGGCGGTCGGCGGCGGCGCGGCACCCGGCTTCTTCGGTGCCTACGGCGAATGGATGCAGACACCGGCACCCGACTGGGACGATGTCGCCTGGATCTGCGCCCAGTGGGACGGCCCGGTGCTGCTCAAGGGCGTGATGCGGGTCGACGATGCCCTGCGCGCCGTCGACGCGGGCGTCGCGGGCATCTCGGTGTCCAATCACGGCGGCAACAACCTCGACGGCACCCCCGCCGCGATTCGCGCGTTGCCGGTGCTCGCCGACGCGGTCGGCGACCAGATCGAGGTGCTCCTCGACGGCGGCATCCGGCGCGGCAGTGATGTGGTGAAGGCGGTGGCGCTGGGTGCGCGCGCGGTACTGATCGGGCGCGCGTCCCTGTGGGGTCTGGCGGCCAACGGTCAGGCCGGCGTCGAAAACGTGCTCGACATCTTGCGTGGCGGTATCGATTCCGCGCTGCTGGGTCTGCGCAAGACCTCGATCACCGACCTGACCCGAGACGACATCGTCGTTCCCGCCGGTTTCGAACGCGCGCTGGGAGTGGGATCGGGGCACACCGATTGCGGCAACCGGGATTTCGCGTCCGACGCAACGGTCGTCAGCGGCGCCGCGGCTGGATAGTATCGGCGGTTGGTGATCGCCGCCTGAGGGGGAATTCGTGAGTGTGGTTTCGGAAATCGGGGGTTCGCGCAGTCGAATCATGATGTCGCGCAGCGTGTCCTACACGCTGCCCGCGGTGGTGGCGGTGGCGCTGGTTTCGGCCGGGTGCGGCACCGCCACGCCGAAACCGGCACCGCGCGCGGCCTCGACCACCCTCACGACCTCCTCGAAGCCGCCGCCGACGACATCACGGGCGATCACGACGTCGGCTGCCGCCGCGACCACGTCGGTCGGTGTCTGTGTGGACAAGACGACCAATGTGCGTGTGGCCGACGACAAATGCGACACCGCCGACACCACCCACTCCCGCTTCTGGTATCGGCACACCGACACTTTCGTGTATCCGGCGATCGGCGTCGCTGTCGCCCTCGCCGCGGGTAGTTTCTCGCGCCCGAACAGCGGCGATGTCTTCGATCGCGGTGCGCCGGCGAAGGGTGGCGCCGTCGCGCGCGGCGGTCTGGGCAAGGCCCGTCCCGACTCCTCCGGCGACAGCGGCGGGTCCTAGTCCTCGCCGGGCGCGGTGGGTTGCAGGCGAGCGAGCGGGTCGGCCTCCTTCGCACCACGGTGATGGTCGACGAGCACCTCGTAGATCTCGGCGAGAGTGGCGAGCTGGTCGCGATCGAGCACGTCGATCATGTGCCTGCGCACACTGCGCACGTGAGCGGGTGCGGCGGTGGTGAGCAGCTGCCCACCGGCCGTGGTCAGTTTGGCGACGGTGCGGCGCTGGTCGTGTGGCATCGTCTCGCGCGAGACCAGGCCGCGCTTCTGCATGCGGGTGATCTGGTGCGAGAGCCTGCTCTGCGACCATTCGAGCGCGCAGGCCAGATCGGCGAAGGTGAGCCGCTGGCCTGGGGCGTCGGCTAGGTAGACCAGGACGGAATACTCGACGTAGCTCAGGTTGGCATCCCGGCCGGCGTCACGTCCGATCGCCGCGGCGATCAGGTCGCGGGTCCGGACATAGCCAAGCCAGGCACGCATTTCGACATCATCGAGCCACTGTGGATCGGTCACGATCGAGCTCCAGATTCTGAAAGTGCAGGCTTCGGATTGAACGGTGCACGCCCGCCACCGCCCGGAGAATGGGTAGCACCGTTTGGGTTGAACGTGCAACCTCGATCTTGGTTCCGGTCACTGGGTAACCTAACATAGGGTTGCCTAACCACCGTGCGGATGTGGGTGGTCGTTAGGCTGCGGATTGCTCAGTGACCAGCCCTGCCTGGTGCTCCGCAGCGTTTGCGGTGCCCGCCCTGCCCGAAGGAGTGCGATCCGTGACCGCGCCGGAGTTCCGCTATTCCGATCTGCTGCCCATCGGCGCCGACGAGACGCCTTACCGCCTGCTCACCAGCGAGGGGGTCAGCACCTTCGAACACAACGGTCGCACCTTCCTGCAGGTCGAGCCCGAGGCGCTGCGGCTGCTGACCGAGACCGCGATCCACGACATCAGCCACTACCTGCGCCCCGCGCACCTGCGGCAGCTACGCAAGATCATCGACGACCCCGAGTCCTCGGGCAACGACCGCTTCGTCGCGCTCGACCTGCTCAAGAACCTCAACATCTCCGCCGGTGGCGTGCTGCCGATGTGCCAGGACACCGGCACCGCGATCGTGATGGGCAAGAAGAGCGAGGGCGTGCTCACCGGTGTCGACGATGCCGAATGGCTCAGCCGCGGCATCTTCGACGCCTACACGAAGTTGAACCTGCGCTACTCCCAGCTCGCCCCGATCACCATGTGGGACGAGAAGAACACCGGCACCAACCTGCCCGCCCAGATCGAGCTGTACTCGACCGAGGGCGACGCCGACAACCCGGTGTACAAGTTCCTGTTCATGGCCAAGGGCGGCGGTTCGGCCAACAAGTCGTTCCTGTACCAGGAGACCAAGGCTGTGCTGAACCCCGAGCGCATGCTCGAGTTCCTCGACGAGAAGATCCGCTCGCTCGGCACCGCCGCCTGCCCGCCGTACCACCTCGCCGTGGTCATCGGCGGCACCAGCGCCGAATTCGCCTTGAAGACAGCGAAGTACGCGTCCGCGCACTACCTCGACAATCTGCCCACCGAGGGCTCGATCACCGGTCACGCGTTCCGCGACGTGGAGCTCGAAGAAGAGGTCTTCCAGCTCACCCGTGAGTTCGGTATCGGCGCGCAGTTCGGTGGCAAGTACTTCTGCCACGACGTGCGCGTGGTCCGCCTGCCCCGCCACGGCGCGTCCTGCCCCGTCGCGATCGCCGTCTCCTGCTCGGCCGATCGCCAGGCGCTGGCCAAGATCACCAAGGACGGCATCTTCCTGGAGCAGCTGGAAACCGAACCGGCCCAGTACCTTCCGGAGCAGACCGCCGACATCCTCGGCGGCGATGTGGTGCAGATCGATCTGAACCGTCCGATGGACGAGATCCGCGCCGAGTTGTCGAAATACCCGGTGAAGACCCGACTTTCGCTCACCGGCCCCCTGGTCGTGGCGCGCGACATCGCCCACGCCAAGATCAAGGAACGTCTCGACGCCGGCGAGCCCATGCCGCAGTACCTGCGCGACATGGCCGTCTACTACGCCGGTCCGGCGAAAACGCCCGAGGGGTACGCGTCGGGCTCCTTCGGTCCCACCACCGCGGGACGCATGGACTCCTACGTCGACCAGTTCCAGGCCGCGGGAGGATCGATGGTCATGCTCGCCAAGGGCAACCGCTCCGCCCAGGTCACCAAGGCCTGCAACGAACACGGCGGCTTCTACCTCGGCTCCATCGGCGGTCCCGCCGCCCGCCTCGCCCTGGACTGCATCAAGAACGTCGAGGTCCTCGAGTACCCCGAACTCGGCATGGAAGCGGTCTGGAAGATCGACGTGGAGGACTTCCCCGCGTTCATCGTCGTCGACGACAAAGGCAACGACTTCTTCGCCGAGACCGCCAAACCCCTCGCCCTGCGCGTGCGCACCCGCTCCAAGGAACGCGTGTAGTTCGCCCGCACCGATGCCCGGTGTCCGCTTCGGCGGGCACCGGGCATTCGTGCCTTCCGCCGCCCGGCGGCCGGGGTCGCGCCGGTGTAGTGTGACGCACGGCATACGGTGTACAGAGCCTGACAGGGGTGCGGATTGGCCGGCGGTGGAGTTCCCGGGGGTCGGGCGGCGCGAAGTGCGAAGGTCGGCCAGTACATCGCCGGGCAGGCCGTGCGCACGGTCGGGCGGCGGCTGTCGATGATCGGCCGCACCGAGGAGGCGCGGCAGGTACTGGCCGAGCGGTCGGCGATGATGAAGGCCCAGCAGATCGTCGCGGTGCTGGGAAGCATGAAGGGCTCGGCGATGAAGCTGGGGCAGATGGGCTCGGTGCTCGATCTCGACTTCGTGCCCGAAGCGCACCGCGAGCAGTTCCGCGCCCAGCTCGCAGCCCTGCAGGACCGGGCGCCCGCGATGCCGTTCTCGACGATGCGGCAGGTGATCGAGGACGATCTCGGCCCACTGGCCCGGGTCTTCGCCGAGTTCGAGGAGACGTCGATCGCGGCGGCGTCGATCGGCCAGGTGCACCGGGCCCGACTGCACGACGGGCGCGTCGTCGCGGTGAAGGTGAAGTACCCCGGGGTGGAACGCGCCGTCCACGCCGATATCAGCAATCTCGAATTCCTCGCCAAGATGGGCAGATCCGTGCTGCCGAGCCTGGCCGACACGAGCGTGCTGGAGGAGGTCGCCAGCAACCTGCGCAGCGAACTCGACTACGAGCGCGAAGCCCGAACCCAGCATCGGGTCGCGCAGCGCTATCGCGGCCATCCCTTCATCACCGTGCCCGACAGCGTCGAGGAATTCTGCACCCACAATGTGCTGGTCACCGAATTCGTCGACGGACAACCCTTTTCGCACATCCAAACACTGCCCGCCGCCGAACGTGACCGGCTCGGCGAGCTGATCTACCGCTTCTATATCGCCGGCCTGTTCGCCGACAACGAGTTCTGTGGCGACCCGCATCCGGGCAATGTGTTGCTCGCCGCCGACGGCAAACTCGCCTTCGTCGACTTCGGTCTCTACAAGCAGATGGACCCGGCGCACGTCGAGTTCGAGCGTTATGTCCTGCGGGCAGCCGCGGAGGGGCGGGGCGACGATCTGTTCGCGGCGTGGGTGGGACGCGGCATCATCGACCCCGATTCGGCCGTCACCGTGGAGGAGAGCCTGGCCTACGTCTGGGCCGCCACAGGCTGGCACCTGCTCGACGAGGAGGTCACCATCACCCCCGAATTGGCTACCGGCGCACTGCTTCTCGCTGTCGACCCGCGCGCGTCCGACTTCCAGGGCATGCACAAGCAACTGTTGCCGCCCGAGCACGTGTTCTCCCGCCGCGCCGATCTGTTCACCTTCGCCACGCTCGGCCAGTTGCGCGTCACCGCCAACTGGCATCAGCTCGCCCGCGAATGGCTCTACGACGAGCCCGCCCGGACCGAAACCGGCCGGGCGATCGAGCAGTGGCGCCGCGGCTCGGGTGATCAGCTCGGTCGATAGAATCCGCCCCATGAACACTGTGCTCGGCCGCACGGCCGACCGGATCCTGGTGACGATCACGGCTGCCGTGGCCGTCACCACCCTCGGCATCGGTGCCGCCGTCGCTCAACCCGACCCCCGCGAACAATTCCAGTCGGCCGCGGGCACCGAGGGCCTCGACCCGCCCCTCGCCGCCGCCTACACCCTCGCCGAACAGCAGGCGCACGCCGAAAACGTGCCGCTGTCGGTCACCTCCGGCTACCGCACCTACGAACAGCAGCAATGGCTGTGGCAGGACGGCCTCGCCACCTACGGCAGCCCGGACGAAGCCCGCCGCTGGGTGCTTCCGCCCGAAGAGTCCACCCACGTCTCCGGACACGCCGTCGACGTCGGCCCCCAGGAAGGCGCGCTGTGGCTCGAGGCCAACGGCAACCGCTGGGGACTTTGTCGGACGTTCGACAACGAGTGGTGGCACTTCGAGCTGGTCACCGCACCCGGCGCACCGTGTCCGCCCCGGGTGCCCGACGCCAGCCAACGCTAGACCCGAGCTCCTCGCGGGGGCTGCGGGTGGACCCGCGCGACCGGTGTGGCAGCGCATTGCGTGCGCACGCTGCCACACCGTGGTGCTCTCAGACCAGTTCGGCGAAGAATGTCCGAATGTCGGCGACATGTGCCGCGGGTTCCTCCATCGCGACGAAGTGGTTTCCCGGGTTCTGTGACGGCCAATGGGTGATCTTGTTGTCACGGTCGGCGAGCTTGCGCATCAGTGGCGAGCCGCCGCCGTAGACGCCGGTCGGCACCAGGTTCTGGTCGGTCGGCCAGCCGAAACCGCCGTCGCGCAGGCCGACGTACATCGGCCACGACGAGGTGCCGGTGGTCTGGGTGAACCAGTACAGGGCGATGTTGGTGAGCAAGTGGTCGCGGTCGATCACGTCCTCGACCATCTCGGCCATCGGGGTGAACTCGTGGAACTTCTGCATCATCCAGGCCAGCAGTGCCACCGGGGAATCGTTCCAGCCCAGCGCGAAGGTCTGCGGCGCCGCTTTCAGTAGTTCGTGATGGTCGACGCCGCCGGTCATCCACTGCTGCATCTGGTCCCATTCGGCACGGTCCTCGGCCGACATCGCCGGGACGTCGGCCTCGCTCGGCATGCCGATGCCGCCGTCGAGATGCACGCCGATCACGTGTTCGGGGGCGGCCAGCGCCAGTTCCGGCGCGACGTAGGCGCCGAGGTCGCCGCCCTGGGTGCCGTAGCGGTCGTAACCGAGCCGGCCCATGAGGGTGGCCCACATCCGTGCCACCGCGGCCGTGGTCATCCCGGCCTCGCGCGGTCCCGCCGAGAAGGCGAAGCCGGGGACCGACGGGATCACCACATCGAAGGCGAGGGCCGGATCGAGGCCGTGGGCGCGCGGGTCGGTGAGCGGTCCGATGGTGCGGGTGAATTCGACGAACGAATTGGGCCAGCCGTGGGTCAGCAGCAGCGGCACCGCGTTCGGCTCGGGGGAGCGCACGTGCACGTAATGGACGTCGAGGCCGTCGATGTCGGTGACGAACTGGGGGAAGGTGTTCAGCGCGGCTTCCTGTGCGCGCCAATCGAATTCGTTCGCCCAGTATTGGGCGAGCTCGCGCAGGTACGTGGTGGGGACGCCGCGTTCCCAGCCCTCGCCCGGCAGTGGAGCCGCCCAGCGCGCCCTGCCCAGTCGGGCGCGCAGGTCGTCGATGTCGGCCTGGGGGATCTCGATGCGGAACGGGCGGATGGTGGTCATCGGTACTCCTCGTTGTCGGTGTGGTTTCGACGCTATCGGCCATATAGGACAGGATCGGTCCTAGTTCTGCGAGAGAATCGGCCCCATGACCGACACCGCCGCCCGACTGCTCCGTTTGCTCTCCCTGCTGCAGATGCCACGGGAGTGGCCGGGCAGCGAACTGGCCGATCGGCTCGGCGTCACCGACCGGACCGTGCGACGCGACGTGGACCGGCTGCGCGAGCTGGGCTATCCGGTGGTCGCCGCGATGGGTGCGGCAGGCGGATACCGGCTCACCGCGGGCTCCGCGCTACCGCCGTTGATCCTCGACGCCGACGAGGCGGTCGCCGTCGCTGTCGGCCTGAGAGTCGCCGCGGGACAGGCGGTTGCGGGCATCGAGGACGCCTCGGTACGGGCCTTGACCAAACTCGAGCAGGTTCTACCCGCCGCACTGCGCCGACGGGTGCGCACGGTCGGTTCGGCGGTAGCGGTCCGTGTGGGCGACGGCCCCACCGTCGACCCGGAGCTTCTCACCACCCTCGCCGCCGCCGTCACCAACCGCGAACGCTTGCGCTTCACCTACCGAGACGCCACCGGCACCGAATCCCGCCGCCATGCCGAGCCGGTGGGCGTCGCCGCCGCGGGCCGCCGCTGGTACCTCGTCGCCTACGACCTCGATCGCGACGCCTGGCGCACCTACCGAGCCGACCGCATCGACAACCCCCACCCCACCGGCGCCCGCATCACCCCACGCGACCTCCCCGCCGCCGACCCGGCCGACTACGTCGCAGGCTACCGAACCGACTGGGCCACCACGGAATACCACGTCGATGTCACCATCGAAGCCCCACACGGCCGGATCGCCGGTCGCCTCGGCGAGGAACCGAAGACCCTGCACCCCGGCGGCGACACCACCTGCCGCCTCACCGCCACCCGCGACGACGACCCCGCCTGGCTCGCCGCTCGGTTGCTGTCCCTGGGAGTGCCGTTCCGCGTTCATGATTCGCCGACTCTGGCCGCGCAACTGCGTGTTCTCGCCGGTCGATTGAACAGCGCGCTGGCCGAGTGAGTGCGCTTTCGGTGCGGATGAGCCCCCCGGGGTTTCTGTTCGCCTCCGGTGACATGTGCCGGCCGAGTTCGGTGGCATCGACACAGCGCCGTGTGACGATCCCGAACGACCCGTATCGGGGTCGTGCGAACGCTGCTCGCGGCGGGCGCCCCCTCTGCGAAGTCGTCCACAAAGAGTTCGACCCGCAGCGGGCGATTGTTCCTGCGCGCGAGTTGCTGAAAGCAATGCCGTCGGTGCGGAATCTGCTCGAGCTGGTAGAACACCGGGGTCCCTGACCAGGAGCCGCCTCGGAGGCAGGCTGCTCTGCCCGCGAGGCGGCTCCTCAGCCGCGACCTGGGTGTCGGGTCACCGATGGTGTCGACCGTCCTACAGCTGCGGAAAAGTCAGGGGCGGGCAGCCAGTGCCTCGACCTCGAACAGGACGTCCGGGGTGGCCAGGCTCGCGACGCCGATGAGGGTTTGGGTGGGCGGGTTGTCGCCCCAGTTCGCCTGGATGGCGCCGGCGATCGGCCCGAGTTTGCCGACGTCGTGGTTCACGACGTAGGTCCGCAGTTGCACGACGTGGCCGAGGTCGAGTCCGTGGGCGGCCAGGGCGGTGCCGATGTTGCGGAATGTCCGGTCGACCTGGTCGGTGAAGTCGGCCGAGACGACGGAGCCGTCGGGGCTGGAACCGTACTGTCCGGCGACGAGTACCAGCTCGGTTCCCGCCGGGACGGTGGCGGTGTGGCTGTAGCCGAAGGGGGTGGGGTCGTGCAGTCCGTCCGGGTTGACGAGGGTGTGGGCCGTGGGGAGCGTGTGTTCGGTGTTTGTCATGCCGATGAACCTGCCAGGAATACCCGACATCCTGTGTCGTGTATTCCTGGCATAGTTTTCGTATGCGCGCTGACCGATTGGTCTCACTGGTGCTGCTGTTGCGGCGGCACGGTCGGCTGTCGGCGGACACGCTCGCGCGCGAGCTGGAGGTGTCGACCCGGACCGTGCTGCGCGATATCGAGGCGCTGTCCACGGCCGGTGTTCCCGTCTACGCCGAACGCGGCAGGCACGGCGGGTTCGCGTTGTTGCCGGGGTTCCGGACCGAGCTCACCGGCCTGAACCACGATGAGGCGCTCGCCTTGCTGATCGCCGGATCCCGGCGGGGCGCCCAAGCATTCGGCCTGGGGTCCGCGCTCGCGTCGGCCATGCTCAAGGTGGTCGACGCGCTGCCGGAAAGCTACCGGGACACCGCCAACGACGCCGCCCAGCGGTTGCTCATCGACCCGGAAGCCGACCTCCTGTCTCGCCGGCTGATCCCCGAGGAACTGCCGGACACGATCGTCAGCGAGGTCCGGCGCGCGGTGCTCGCCGGACACAAGCTGCGCATCCTCTACGCGGCCGTGGACCAGGCCCCCGAGTGGCGCACCGTGGACCCGATCGGCCTGGTCACGGTCCGAGGTCAGGGTTATCTGCTCGCGACGAGATCCGGCGAGGACCGCACTTACCGGCTGTCGCGGGTCGAGGCCGCCGAGGAACTGGCCGAATCAGCCGAGCGACCCGACCGGGTCGATCTGGACCAGGCGTGGCAGGAGCGCAGTGCGCGGTTTCGCGCCGGCGGCGCCCTGGTCACCGTGCTGGTTCGGGTGGACCCGACGCGGCGGGAGGAACTGGTCGCCACCGCACTGGCTGTCCGCGGCGACGAAGTGAGCGCAGATGGCCGAGTGCGGCTGGAGGTGACGTTCCAGGATTCCAGGCACGCGGAATGGGCGATCTGGCAGCTGGCCACGCACGCGGAAGTGCTGGCCCCGCAGTGGCTGCGTGACTCGCTACGCGACCGTGCCGTCGCGCTCGCCGGCTGTTACGACTCCTGAGCTGCCAGTCGATTGTCGCGGGAACGCGACACGGCATGTCGGGCGACAGCCAGTCAGCTGAGTCATCACGAGAGCGGCTCTCGACCTACCGACAGTTCAGCTCACCGATGCCGGTTCGCCGGGCATGCCCTCCAGCGTCAGTCCGCCCTCGATGGTGTTGGGCACGCGGCGGCGGTTGGGCGAGCCCAGCGCCGCGGTGAGGTCGCCGCCGTCGTGTTCGGCGAGCAACTCACCGCTGTCCCAGACGAGAAGCGTCGCGCTGACGGTGTTCTCGGCGGTGGAGTGGGCCAGGTCGTAGTGCGCGCAGCCGGGCACGTGGGCGTAGGTGATCCACAGGTCGTAGCCGGTCATGAACAGGTCGAGGTCGAATTGCACGCTGAGGCCGAGCAATTCGCTGCGGCCGTTGTCGTCCACACCGGCGAACGCTTCGTCCAGGGCCAGCAGGCGAGGAGCCTGGGGGTCGGCGGAGTCGAGCATCACGTGGGCGGCGGCGAACAGAGGCAGATGCAGGGAGACGGATTGTTCGCCGCCGGAGAGGGCGCTGTGGCGGGCGACGGTGAGTTTGTCCTCGGTGCCGTCGCCGGAGATGAGGGTGAAGGAGAAGACTCGCCAGGTGCGGTAGTCGAGGGTCGCGGCGAGGATTTCGGGGTAGGACCGTTCCGGGTGGGCGGTGCGGGCGGCACGGATCTCGGCGGCGAAGTGGGCGCGCACCGAGCCGAGGTCGTCCGAGCTCAGCGCCGTGGTGTCGCGGTCGAGGAGTTTGCAGATGGATCGGGCCGACTCCGACAGGCCGTCGGCGAGGATCCAGTGCACGCCGATGGTGTTGCCCGACGACATCCGCCGCTGCTTCATCTCCGCGCCCATCCGGGAGATGAGTTCGCGCGCGTCCGTGGTGCGTTCGTGGATCTGCTGGGCCAGGCCCGTCAGCAGCGCGTCTTCGAGGATGCGCCGTTCGGCATCGGTGAGCAGGAGTTCCTGGTCGCGGCGGGCGGTGTCGATGCGGGCGGCGAAGTCGGCGAGAGCGGCCTGGCCGTTCTCGTCGTGGACCGCGACGACGGTGAGCCCGTCGGCGGCGTCCCAGTTCAGGCGATAGTCGCGGCCGGAGGCGGTGAGGGCGGCGTCGAACTCCTGGAGCGCGGTGGTGACGGCGGACCGGGTGGACTTGCGCCCGGCCTCGGTGGCACGAACCTGGCTGGTGGCGGTGTCGAGATCGGCGAACAGGGCGGCCACCTCGTCGGGCAGCACCACCGGATCGGCGTCCGGGCCCGCGGCGACGATGCGGTACTGCAACTGCTCCGGGGTGGACCACGCGGCATCGCTACCGGGCCACCGGTGTTCGACGGAAGCGCCGAGCAGGCTCAACAGATCGGGTCGCGCGTAAGGCGCCAGGGAACGCACCTCGGCGAGCACCTCGCCGAGAGCGGTGGCGAGTGCTTCGTTGGCGGTGCGATAGGCGGCCTCGGCGTCGCCCACCGCTTCGATGGCGGCATTGGCGGCCTTGCGCGCGGCCCGCTGTTCGGCCTTGGCCGCTTCGATGGCACTGCGCGCGAGATCCAGGTCGCGGTCGATATCGGCGGCGCCGGCACCCAACGCTGCACGCAGCGTGTCGAGTTTGCGCTGCTGCTCGATGAAGCCGAGTCGGGCCGCCTCGGCCTCTTCGGCGAAAGCCTCGGCGAGCGCGCGCGCCTCGTCGTGACGGTCGGCGCCCTCGCGTTCGCGTTCGCGTTCGCGCTCGTGTTCGGCCCGTAGGCGAAGCAGGCCGGTGCCGGTGTTCTCGAAATGACGGATGGCGGCGGCCAGCGCGTCGAGTTCGCGTGCCTCACGCGGGGTTCGGTGTGCCGCGGCGGCGGCGCGAACCTTCTTGTCCATGGCCGCGACTTCGGCGACGGCCTGGTCGAGTTCACGCTCGGCCTGCGTCGCCGCCTCCACCCGGGATCGCATCAGACCCGCGGTCTCGGCCACGGCGCGCAGTGCCGCGCTCACCGCCGCCGGGCGTGGCAGCGCCTTTGCCGCGGCCGAGAGCGCACCCGATTCCGCGCTGGCGCGAGCATCGGCCGCCTCGGCGGCCTGCTGCTCGGCAGCGGCCGCTTCGATCGCGGCCTCGATCTCGGCCAAGCGGGACTCACGCCGGCGTGCTCGCGCGGTCGCGCCGATGAACTCGGCTTCGGTCTTGTGATGGTGGCCGACGACTACGCCTTGGCGGAAGGTGCCGGTGCCGGCGACCAGGAGGTGGGGTACGTCGGCGGTGGTCAGTGCGGTGAGTGCGGTGCCGGTCGGCGGGGTGTACCGCGCTGAGCGTTCACCAATCGCTCGCGGCGTCGCGATATCGACCGTTTCGGTGGAAAGTGTGCGCTCAGCGCGGGCATCAGCCCCGAGAGTGGCGACATCCTCGCGCAACGCGATCGAGGCGAGCACCGCGGCGACGGTCTCCGTCGGGACCGTCAGGTCTGCCGAATCCTCTTCGACGACAAGGACATCGGCGAGGGTTCGGCCGGTGGGCCGCTGGTCGACGGGGAGGGGGAGCAGGAAGTGGTCGGACTCGATGTCTGTGGGCAGGGCCGGGCCACAGACCCAGCTGTCGAGCAGACCGCTGGACTGCAGCGCCGCTTCGATCCCGGCGGCCTCCTGCGGGGACACCGCGTCGGCGAAGCGCACCAACTGCCACAGCGGCGCGCCCGGAAGACCTTCTCGGACACCGGTTCTGGCGGGATGTGGTGGGGGAGCGTCGTCGCGCTGGGCGGCGATCTGCGCGCGTTCGGCACCCAGTGCGTCGACACGAGCCGCGGCTGCGGTGGCGCGGGAGCGGGCTTCCTGGACTCGGGTGCGGATCTGCTCCCGCAATGGTTCGCACCGTTCGGCCAAAACCTCCGATGCGGACGGAATGTCGGCCACACCCGCACCGGCCATGGCCGCTTCGAGTGCCTCGAACAAGCCCACGGTTCTACCGGACTCGACCTCGCCGCAGGCGGAGTCGACGGACCGGTCGCTGCCTTCGGTGGCGCGGGAGTCGTCGGCCGTAGCGCTCACCGGTGTCGCGACGGCGGCGAACACGTCTGTGTTGGTGTTCCACCAGGAGCGCAGGGCAGCGGCGGACTCACTGCGGGCCAGCGCTACCGCGGCTTCGGCATGGGCCACTTCCGCGGCGGCGGAGTCTCGCAGTTCGATGGCGCGTTGGGCGAGGCGTTCGGAACGGGTGCGGTCGGCCGCGGCGGTCTCCCACTTGCCCAGCGCTTTTCGGACGGCGCGGACGTCGGCGTCACGTTCTTCGGCGTTGCCGCGCACTGCCGTGGTGATGTGGTCACCGCGGCCGTCGGCGCCGGGTGGAGTCCACTCGATGCCCGCCTCTTCGGCGGCGGCGCGGACGGCGTCTTCGCCGCGGACGAGTGCGGCCGAGGCGGTGCGCACCGCCTCGGCGGCGCGGGAGGCTTCCTCGGCGCGGCGTTGCAGCGTGTGGGCGGCCTCGGCGGCCTTGTCGCGGTGGGCCGCGGCGGAGGTTTCGAGGCGTCGCACGGCGTCGGCCAGGTCGTCGAGTTGCTGTTTGCCCTCGTAGGCGCTGGAACGTTGCAGGTTTTCGCGGTCGGCGATGGCTTGTTCGTAGGCCTGGTCGGCGTTCTCGGCCCTGGTCTCGGCTTCGGTGCGGTCTGTCTCGCGGCGGGTGCGCAGGGCTGTCGCGGCGAAGAGCGCGGTCGCGGCGTTGGTGACGGCGTCGAGGCGGGCACGGAGTTGGTCGACATCGGTTTTCGCCTGAACCGCGAGGTATTTGCGGTAGACGTCGACGAAACGGCGCGTGGCGGTGTCGGCCTGGACGAGGCCGTCGAGGGTCCGCCCGACCTCCTCCATGTCGCTGAACGAGCGCGCGGCGTCGAGGATCAACTGCTCGTCGAGGGGGCGCAGGCCGTCGGTGAGTGCCTGGGACAGGCCGCGCGGGTCGAGGTTCTTGGCCAGTTGGGGCCTGCGCAGGGTGAGGATCAGGTTGATCAACTGGTCGTAGCGCTGCACGCCGAGTCCGAACATGCGCGCGTCGATCGCCGCGCGGTACTCGACGGGGCGGTCGACGATGGCGTCGCTGCCGATCTGCTCGGCCAGTTGCTTGCGGGTGAGGGGGCGATCGTCGGGACCGATGAGGGAGAAGTCCACTCCGGCGCGGCCGTCGGCGACGAAGTACCAGCGGGTCACCTTGTCCGAGGAGCGGGTGGCGCGCATGCCGATGCCGACGGTGACCGTCTCGGGGTCCTCCCAGCTACCGCGCGCGAACTCCATCCACACATACGAGTAGGCCGACTCCTGCTTGCGGTACAGCAGATTCGACTTCATGGTGCGTTCTTCTCCCGCGAACGGGTTCAGTCTGCGTGGTTCGATCCGCCCGTCGAGCACGAACGGGAACAGCACCTCGAGCGCCTTGGTCTTACCGGAGCCGTTGGGCCCGCGCAACACCAGGCGCCCGTCGGCGAAACTGAACTCCTGATCGCGGTAATCCCACAGGTTGACGATGCCCGCCCGAGTCGGGACGAACCGCACTCCGCCGTGAACGAGTGACATGCTCAGACCACTGCCTCTCCGGTGCTGCCGTCGGTGTCGGCGGCGGTGACGAACAATTCCTCGGTCTTGCGCACGCGCACGGTGACCACCGCGCCCCGATATCTGGCCAGCGCGGGCAACACCAGAAGCCCGTCGTCGACCGGGCTGATCAGCCGCAGCTTGGTGAGCAGCGCGAGCACCTCGGTGGTGAGCCCGCCGGCATCGGCCTGCCATTGCGCGGCGAAGGTCGCGCCGTAGCGGTCGGTGAGCGCGTTGACCGTGGCGCGGACCCACCCGTCGTCCAGGAACGGATAGGTGACCGGTTCGGTGGACTCGACCGCTTCGTCGACGAAATCTGTTTCGATGTCGTCGGCGAGCGGGGCGAACACGCCCGCCGTGGGGATGGACGCATCGAGTTGGTCGAGCAGCGCATCGTCGGCGCGCAGCGCGCCGGGGCGGCGGGGGACCGGATTGTCGATGTCGAGGACCGCGTCGGCGATCTCGCCGATCAGTAACAGCGCCACCTGCGCCAGGGTTCCGGTGCCGGGAAAGCGCGTGTCCGAGAGTCGACCCGAGGTGTCGATCAGGGCCACACCTTCGGCTCGGCGTTCGGCCCGCAGGCCGGTGCAGTATTCGACCTCGCCGAGCAGCCGGTCCTGGCCGAGCAGCGCCCGCTCGGCCTGCGACAGCTCGTCGAGGTAGACGACGGGGCGCTCCACCAGTGCCCGGCGAACCCGGCGGGCCTGATCGGGCGAGGCCTGGTCGGCGTCGTCGGCCAGCAGTCCGCGCACGCTGTGCAGATGTTGCAGTGCTCGTGGGGGCCGGAACAGGGCGAACACCACCGGCCGGTCGATGTCGTAGAGTGCCTCGCCGGCCTCCGGGTCGCTGGCCCAGCCGCCCGCGTCGCCGTCGGCCAATGTCAGCGCACCCCGCGCGCCCAGCCAGCCGACGGCATCGACGAAGGCGTCGCGATCGGCGGCCCGCTCGGTCGACAGGTCGAGGCCCTCGATCCGGCTCGCGTAATCGGCGACGTGCTCGGCCAACTCGGACAGGGTGATCTGATCGCCCGCCCGGCCGAGGGCGGCGAGCGCGAGAGACAGGTAGGCGTAGCGGCGACGATCGAAGACACGGTCGTTGACGCTCCGGGCGGGCCGGGCGTCGTCGAGCCGGTCGTGCACCGGGTAGAGCCGCGCCGTGGTCTCGGTGACCTCCAGGCGGTAACCGAACAATTCGGCCAGATCCTCGCGCAATTCCGTCGCCCAGCGCCGGATCAACGGCAACGCGATCCGATCGGGGTAGACCCGGGTGACCAGGTGGTTGGCCAGCATCACCCGGGCCGCACGCTGATAGCTGTCGAGGGCGAGCGCGTCGATGCGCTGCCGCTTCATCGGGGTGCCCCGTGTCGTGTCGGCGTGGGTGAGGCCCGCCGGGATGCCACGCGATGGACGTCGAAGCCGCGCGCGTGGATCTGACGCTGTCTCATCGCGTCACCCCCCGTCGCGCCGAACCGCCGCGCACCTCGAGCCTGCGGTTGTTCAGATGGAGCAGTCCCGCCGCGGTGCGGATCACTGTCGACCCGTCGCAGGGTCGCACCGTCAACGTGACACCGTTGTCGGAACCCGTGGTGCCGTCGACCTTTCCGCTCACGGGCACCCAGGCGGTCGAGGCCGCGTCGAGCAGGCGCAAGAGCACCTCGGTCTCGCGCTGATCCAGCACCCGCTCGTGCACATTGCCCGCGGCCAGCGAAGCGGCGGCGGCGGCGCGTTCCCGCTGCGCCGCCAGTTGGGCTTCCCGCAACCGCCGCACGCCCGCGTCGTTGCGCGCGATCCGGGCGGGGGCACCCGCGGTGGGCGCGCGCCCGGTTTCGGCCAGGGTGCGCGAGATCTCCAAAGGCGGTGCTTCCCACCATGATCGGCTGGTGGGGATCAGCTCCGCATCGGGATGCTCGAGCGAGAGATGACGCGGCTTGCCCAGCCCGAACACCGCGTCGTAGAGCGCGTGCGCGCTGCCCGCGGTGGGCGTGGCGACGAACCACTCGGCGAGGTGGCGCAACGCCGATTCGCGGCTGATCCCACCGCGTCGGGTCTCGGTGACCCGACGCAACAGCGACAGCACCGCGGCGATCGCGCTCATGGTCGCCTCGCGCAACCGGTCGGCCTCGCAGGTGTCCGACGATTCGGTGCCCGCGGCGACGAACCAGGTGCGCAGGCCGTCCCAGCGCGAGCGCCAATCCGCTTCGCGCTCGGCCGAACTCAACAACACCCGCTCGTCGCACCGGGCCGCGCGACCGATCAACAGCTCGACGCCGGTCTGCTCGACCTCGCCGATGGCCGCCGCCAGCCGCGGTGCGAACCGGGCCAGATCCATGCTGAATTCGCGCATGTGCGCCAGGAGGGCGTCCTTGTGCGCGAGAAACGATTCCGGGGTGATCTCGGTCGTGCGCACCAGGTCGCCCAGCGACAGGTAGAAGTGCGCCGCCCGCGCGGCCATGTCGGTGAGCGCGGCGTCGAGCCTGCGCAGCGTCGTGTAGACCCGCTCGGCGTCGCCGTCTCGGTTGGCGGCGGCCAACGTGCGCAGATCGGCGAGCAACTCGGGCAGCACCAGCCGCGACAGCGACGCGTCCTCCATCCTGGCCGCGAGTACCCCGGCCACCGCGCGATAGGCCTGGAACCCCGCCTGCGCGAACTGGTAGACGTAGTGCCGGTTGCGGTACTCGGCCAGGGTGGCGGCGCGGGTGCCGTCGTAGCTGCGTTCCAGCACGCCCCAGCGATGCAACTGCTCGAGCAGCGGGCCGATCTCGACCGCGGGCAGTGGGACACCCGCGGCCGCTTCGACCCGGCCGCCCACCTCGGCCTTCGAAATCCACTCGGCGACGTCGTCGGCGTGCAACAGCACCACGTAGGCGGCCCGAGCGCTGTCGAAGGCGCGCAGCACCCGCAGGTAGTCCGCGCGTTTCTCGGCGGTCGCGAACGAGAACAACCGCAGACGTTCGTCCCACAGGGCGGGTACGGCGCTGGGCAGGCCGTCGGCGGAGTCGGTCACCGTAGACAGGTTAGTGGTGGCCTTCCCGTGCTCCGCCGGACCCGTCCCCGATCGGCGTGGCACGGGCCGGCGAGCTCACCCGACATTGAGGGATCGCAGCTGGTCGAGAAACGTTTGGGTGCGGTGGTCTCCTGGGTAGCGTTCGATGATCTCCCTGGCCGCCTCGCCCGCGATCCACGCCAGTGACGGCAGCGACTTGCGCCCCGCGGAGAACGCCGCGACGCCCTCCTCGACCGCGCGCTCGAGATCGCGATCGCGGACGGCGACGACAGCCAGGGTCAGCCGCGCCTCCGAGACCCGCATGGGGTTGCGGATCGAACCGTCCGGTCGAGTCGAATCGCTGATCACCTGCTGGGCGTAGCGTTCGGCCAGTCGGTCCTGGCCTGCCACTCGGCAGCAGTCCATCGCGTAGAAGTCGAACTTCGTGGCGTCGACGACGAAGTGGTTGTCCAGATCGGCCGGATGACCCATCCGCGACAGGATCGCCCTGCCCTCGTCGAGCGCGGTCTGCACATTGCGACGATCACCCAAACGGGCCCAGCCCTTGGCGCGCTGCGCCGCCAACTGCACCCCGACACTCATCGAGGTGGTGCCCGCCATCGCCTTCTCCGAGACATCGATCGCGCCACGGAAGTTGCCCTGCGTCAACGCGAACCAGGCCGACATCTCCGCGGCCCACCCGACGATCTCGGCATTGCCTGCCTCGCGCCCCAGCGAATCCGCCGCCCGCCGAGTGGCTTCCGCGCCACCTCGACGGCCGAGGTCGTAGTCGACGCAACCGACCAGCAACGCCACCCAGCCGGCCAGTACGAGGATCTCCCGATGTTGGCTCAGGGTGAGTCGGCCGTCGAGCAGCGAGGTGATCCGGCGCAGCCACGCGGTCCCCTCGGTGTGCAGTGCGTACGGGTCGGCGTAGGCGTATTCGCAGCACAGCCTTTCGGCGGTGATCCGCACCGCGTCGAGGGTCGCGCTGTTGACGTCGGACATCCTGAGTCGTCCGATGAACTCCAGGGTGTCCATGCCGGTTGCCGATAACAGCTCGTCATCCCGGTTGGGGCGGGCCTTGGGGAAGAACGCGGCGGTGACGGTGTCGAACGCGGCCGCGATGATCGGCGCGTAGAACTCGTCAGGTCGTGATTCCCCGGATTCCCAGCGGCGCCAGTTGCGCAGCAGGGTACTGTCCGTCGGCAGGTTGTGGGAGGACTTGGCACGCATAGCGCGAACAGCATCGGCTTGCGACCACCCCCTCGCGTCACGTTCCGAGCGCATCCGAACAGCCCAGACGGGTCGATCATCAGTTGCGGTCACGGCGGTAGTATTCCACCAGTTAACGTTCGGCGTCCCGGATAGGGCATGTAGATGTCATCGTATTGACATCTGCTGCCGAGGACCGCGAATGTTCATGATGGAAGCAGGTACTCGGCCCGACAACCGGATACCCGCTGTGCAGGAGAGCTTGCAGGGCAACGCAGTACCCCCGCGCGGCGCACCGCGTGGCGCGGGGGGATCGGTACACACCAGGTCCGACAACAGAACAGCGATCCCAATCCAACGGAGGTTCGGGTGGAAGCGTTGATCTATGGATACTTGCGGGACGATCTGGCCGATGGCCAGAGCGACCAATTGGAGGATGCGCTACGCAGCCTCGCACGCACCGCGGGCATGTGTTTCGCCGCGACTTTCCACGAAGCACCCTCGGGTGACGGTGCTGCCTTCGCCGAACTCACCCAGGAATTGAAGCGGGCCGATGCCCACCACGTGGTGGTGCCGTCACTCGATCACCTTGCCGGTCAGACGATTCCGCGCGACCTGCTGATCGCGAAGCTGGCGCACGAGGCGGCCGCTCAAGTGCTGACTCTGGAGCATTAGCCATGGGATCCGACGCCTGCGCCGATCCACCATCTCGGTAGCGGTCGCACCGGCGGCCGGCCGGACCGCCAGTGCGAGCGGTCGCTGGTCGCCGAACACCGGATGCCCGCCACGACAAGGTGTTCCCGTTCGGCGACGCCGAAATATCCGGGCACACAAGCCAGCAGCACGGCGCTGACGAACAGCCGCTGCCAGACTGCCGTCGCCTTCGTTCCGGCCCAGCCGAGAACTAAGTACCAACAGGCCAGCGGTGACAACACGATCTCGCGGTCGCGACAGCGGCCGAACGAATGCCGGCGCAGGATCAGAGCCGGGCGCGCGGAACTACAGGCCGAAACTACCCGGGCCGCGCCTGCGCAGATACTTCTCGAACTCCGCCGCGATGGCGTCGCCGTCGATCTTGGACATGGTCTCGTTGAGATCGATCGCCGCATCGCCGCGCTCCTCGAGCGAGCGCACGTACTCGCTGATCTCCTCGTCGCCGAGGGTCATCTCGTTGACCGCGGCTTCCCACTCCTCGGCCTGTTTGGGCAGCTCGCCGAGCGGAACCTCGATGTCGAGGACGTCTTCGACCCGGTGCAGCAGCGCGATCGTGGCCTTCGGGTTCGGCGGCTGCGACACATAGTGCGGAACCGCGGCCCAGAACGACACCGCGGGCACACCGGCCTTCACACACTGGTCCTGGAGCACGCCGGTGATCCCGGTCGGGCCCTCGTACCTGGTCTGTTCCAGATTGAACCGCTCGGCCGCCTCGGGGCTGTAGGCCGAACCGGTCACCGGCACCGGGCGGGTGTGCGGGGTATCGGCCAGCAGTGCGCCGAGGATCACGACGGTCTCCACGCCCAGTTGCTCGATGAACTCGAGCAGGTCGTCGCAGAAGCTGCGCCATTTCATGTTCGGTTCGATGCCGCGCAGCAGGACCACGTCACGGTCGCTGCCGGGCGGGGAACACACCGACAGCATCGTCGATGGCCACTGGATCTCCCTGGTCACCCCGTCGACCTGACGCACGGTCGGCCGGTTCACCTGGTAGTCGTAATAGTCCTCGGAATCGAGTTCGGCCAGCGGCTCGGCATCCCAGATCAGTTCCAGATGTTCGACGGCGCCGCTGGCTGCATCGCCGGCGTCGTTCCAGCCCTCGAAGGCGGCAACCATGACGGGATTGCGCAAGGTCGGCAGTTCCGTCTCGGGGGTCTCACTGGCATCCACCCGGTCAGCCTAGTGTCTCGTGCGAATTGTTTTGCGGTGACCGACGGTGTTGCGTGTTTCCGCCGATCGGTGTGGCCGAGACCACTCGATTCACCCACAGTGCTCTTGTTCGTCGGAGGCGCCCTCTAGTCTTGAAACATGTCTGCGTCCTTGCCCACCGGGTTCGATACCACGCTCCTCGACACGCTGCGCCGGCGTGTCGTCATCGGTGACGGTGCGATGGGCACGATGTTGCAGGCTGCGGATCTGTCGCTCGACGACTTCCGTGGCCTCGAGGGGTGCAACGAGATCCTCAACGACACTCGCCCCGACGTGCTCGCCGACATCCACCGTGCCTACTTCGCCGCCGGCGCGGATGCGGTGGAGACCAACACCTTCGGCTGCAATCTGCCCAACCTGGCCGACTACGACATCCAGGACCGAATTCGGGACCTGTCCGAGCGTGGCACGCGCATCGCCCGCGACGTCGCCGACGAGATGGGCCCCTCGGCCGACGGCACCCCGCGTTATGTGCTCGGCTCGATGGGGCCGGGCACCAAGCTGCCGACGCTGGGGCACGCGCCGTTCGTGTCGCTGCGTGATGCCTACACCGAGGCCGCGCTCGGCATGCTCGACGGCGGTGCCGACGCGATTCTCATCGAGACCTGCCAAGACCTGCTGCAGGTCAAGGCCGCGATCACCGGCAGCCGCCGGGCGATGATCGCCGCCGGGCGCCGGATCCCGATCATCACCCACGTCACCGTGGAGACCACCGGCACCATGCTGGTCGGCAGTGAGATCGGCGCGGCGCTCACCGCGCTGGAACCGCTCGGCATCGACATGATCGGCCTGAACTGCGCCACCGGCCCGGCCGAGATGAGTGAGCACCTGCGGCATCTGTCGCGGCACGCGACCATCCCGGTGTCGGTGATGCCGAACGCCGGCCTGCCGGTGCTCGGTGCCAACGGCGCCGAGTACCCGCTCTCGCCCGAAGAGCTCGCCATCGCGATGAGTGGGTTCGTCTCCGAGTACGGGCTGTCGCTGGTGGGTGGTTGCTGTGGCACCACTCCTGAGCACATTCGCCAGGTCGCCGAGGCGGTGCGCGAGGTCGAGAAGACCCTGCCCCCGATCACCGATCGTCGTCACCCCGAGCACGAACCGGCCGTATCGAGCATGTACACCGCCGTGCCGTTCGAGCAGGACGCGTCGATCATGATGATCGGTGAGCGCACGAATGCCAACGGCTCCAAGGCTTTCCGTGACGCGATGCTGGCCGCGGATTGGCAGCGCTGCCTCGAGATCGCCAAGGACCAGACCCGCGACGGCGCGCACATGCTCGACCTGTGCGTCGACTATGTGGGCCGTGACGGGGCCGACGACATGAACGAGCTGGCCTCGCGGCTGGCGACGGCCTCGACGTTGCCGATCATGCTCGACTCCACCGAAGTGCCGGTGTTGCAGGCAGGTCTGCAGCATCTGGGTGGTCGGTGCGCGGTGAACTCGGTGAACTACGAGGACGGCGCGGGCCCGGACTCACGGTTCCAGCAGATCATGCGCCTGGTCTCCGAGCACGGTGCCGCCGTCGTCGCGCTGACCATCGACGAAGAGGGCCAGGCCCGCACCGCCGATCACAAGGTCGCGATCGCGGAACGGCTGATCGACGACATCACCGGCAACTGGGGCCTGGCCGAGTCCGACATCATCATCGACACCCTGACCTTCACCCTGGGCACCGGGCAGGAGGAGTCGCGCAAGGACGGCGAGGAGACGATCAAAGCCATCCGCGAGCTCAAGCGCCGCCGCCCCCAGGTGCAGACCACGCTGGGGCTGTCGAATATCTCCTTCGGCCTGAATCCGGCCGCCCGGCAGGTGCTGAACTCGGTGTTCATGCACGAATGTGTCGAAGCGGGCCTGGACTCGGCGATCGTGCACGCGTCGAAGATCCTGCCGATGAGCCGGATCCCCGAGGAACACCAGCAGGTGGCCCTGGATCTGATCTACGACCGGCGCACCGAGGACTACGACCCGCTGCAGAAGCTGATGGCACTGTTCGAGGGTGTTTCGACGGCGTCGTCGAAGGCCTCGCGCGCCGAGGAGATGGCCTTGTTGCCGCTGTTCGAGCGACTCGAACGGCGCATCGTCGACGGCGAGCGCAACGGCCTCGGTGACGACTTGGACGAGGCGATGCAGACGGTGCCGCCGCTGCAGATCATCAACGAGACCCTGCTCTCGGGCATGAAGACCGTCGGTGAGCTGTTCGGTTCGGGGCAGATGCAGTTGCCGTTCGTGCTGCAGTCGGCCGAGGTGATGAAAACCGCGGTGGCGCACCTGGAACCGCACATGGAGGCCACCGACGACGCGGGCAAGGGCCGGATCGTGCTCGCCACGGTCAAAGGTGATGTGCACGACATCGGCAAGAACCTCGTCGACATCATCCTGTCCAACAACGGCTACGAGGTCGTGAACCTGGGCATCAAGCAGCCGATCGCGACCATCCTCGACGCCGCGCAGGACAAGAAGGCAGACGTGATCGGCATGTCCGGGCTGCTGGTGAAGTCGACGGTGGTGATGAAGGAGAACCTCGGCGAACTCAACACCAAGGGTGTCGCCGAACAGTTCCCGGTGCTGCTCGGTGGCGCCGCGCTGACCCGGTCCTATGTGGAAAACGACCTGACCGAGGTCTATGACGGCGACGTGTACTACGCCCGTGACGCGTTCGAGGGCCTGCGGTTGATGGACGAGATCATGACCGTCAAGCGTGGCGGTGGCCTCGACCCCGACAGCCCCGCGGCGATCGCGGCCAGGGAGAAGGCGGCCGAGCGCAAGGCCCGCCACGAGCGGTCCCAGCGGATCGCCGCCGAGCGCAAGGCCGCCGAGGTGCCGATCGTGGTGCCCGATCGCTCGGATGTCGCCACGGACCTCCCCGTGCCGACGCCCCCGTTCTGGGGCACCCGGGTGGTGAAGGGTCTGCCGCTGGCGGAGTACTCGGGTCTGCTCGACGAGCGGGCACTGTTCCTGGGGCAGTGGGGTCTGCGCGGACAGCGCAAGGGTGAAGGCCCGACCTACGAGGATCTGGTGGAGACCGAGGGGCGTCCGCGGTTGCGGGCCTGGCTCGATCGCCTGGCCACCGAGGGCGTGCTCCAGCACGCGGCACTGGTGTACGGGTATTTCCCCGCGGTGTCCGAGGGTGACGATGTCATCGTGTTGACCGAGCCGAAACCTGATGCGCCGCAACGGTATCGGTTCACCTTCCCGCGCCAGCAGCGCGACCGGTTCCTGTGTATCTCCGACTTCATCCGTTCGCGTGAGCAGGCTCGCGAGACCGGGCAGGTCGATGTGTTGCCGTTCCAGCTGGTGACGATGGGTCAGCCGATCGCCGATTTCGCGAACGAGTTGTTCGCCGCCGACAACTACCGTGACTATCTCGAGGTGCACGGTGTGGGCGTGCAGCTCACCGAGGCGCTGGCCGAGTACTGGCATCGCCGGGTGCGCGAAGAGCTGACCGTGGAGGGCAAGTCGGTGGCCGCCGAGGACCCCGCCGACGTGCAGGACTACTTCAAACTCGGCTACCGGGGCGCGCGGTACTCCTTCGGTTACGGTGCCTGCCCTGACCTGGAAGATCGCGCCAAGCTGGTCGATCTGCTCGACGCGGGCCGGATCGGGGTGACGCTGTCGGAGGAACTGCAGTTGCATCCCGAGCAGTCGACGGACGCGTTCGTGCTGCTGCATCCGGAGGCGAAATACTTCAACGCCTGAGAGACTGGCAACCGCGACGGCAGTCGGATCGGTCCGGTGGACCGGTCCGATTGTCGTCGCGGCGCTTGTGAGTCTGGTCACGATGCGGCGCGGCGTCCATGGGCCGGGCTGTCTCGCAACAGGACCGAAGCAGTTCAGCACGTAGGATTTTCGAAAGTTTCATCCCGCTGTGGCGCGGAGGGCGAGACGACTCAGCGGTAAGCAGGAGGGGCACAGAATATGACATCGGATCGGTTGATCGCGGGACGCTACCGACTCACCGACCCGATCGGCACGGGCGCGATGGGCGTCGTGTGGCGCGCCACCGACGTTCGGCTGCGACGCACTGTCGCCGTGAAGCAGGTGCTACTCGCGCCCGGACTCACGGGAACACAGGCCCTCGAAGGGAAGCTGCGCGCGATGCGGGAGGGCCGGATCGCGGCTCGCCTGCACCACCCCAACGCCATCACCGTCTTCGATGTCGCCGAAGAGGACGGCCAGCCGTGGCTGGTCATGGAGTACATGAACGCCCCGAGTCTCGCGGCGAAGCTGGCAGGCGGTGTGACGCTGCCACCGATCGAAGTGGCGGGAATCGGTGCCCAGGCCGCGGCGGCGCTGTCCGCCGCGCACGACGCCGGGATCATGCACCGTGATGTGAAACCGGCCAACCTGCTCGTGGGCGACGACGGCACGGTCAAGCTCACCGACTTCGGCATCTCGCACGCCACCGGCGACGTCACCGTCACCGCCACCGGGTTCCTGGCAGGCACCCCCGCGTATCTGGCGCCCGAGATCGCACGTGGTGACAACCCGAAGCCCGCGGCCGACGTGTTCGCCCTGGGGTCGACGCTGTACGCCGCCTCCGAGGGCGCGCCCCCGTTCGGTGAGGGGGACAATCCGCTCGCCGTGCTGCACGCCGTCGCGCGCGGTGTGGTGCCCGAGCCGAGGAACGCGGGCCCGCTCGCTCCGGTACTGATGTGGCTGCTGACCGCGTCCGCCGAGGACCGGCCGACGATGGCGCAGGCCCGGGCAGCGCTGGAAGACGTTGCCGCGGGCCGGGTTCCGGTGTTGCCTGCTTCGGCGACGAAGATTCTGCCGATCAGCGCGACGTCGCCGACCCCGGGGCTCGGCGACCCCGCGAACGGGGAAGCGGCGGCGAAATCGGGTGCGGCCGCGCTGTTCGGCAGCGGGCTGGCCATGGCCAAGGCGGCGCGTTCGGCGATCTCGGGTCGAACGTCGACGGGTGCGGGTTCGGGCGCACCGCAGGAATCGGGTCGGCTCGGGCAGGCGGCATCCGGCGTCGTGGGGTCGGTGGCGGCGGACACGGCAGCCCGGACCGACGCAGTCGGCCAGGCGGCGGCAGGCGATCCAGGCCTCGTGCGGCCGCGCGACCTCGCGCCCTCGAACGCAGACCGCGACCGCGGGTCCTCGAACGCGGACAGTGTCGAACACGCGGGCGCCCAGGCGCAGGCGCGGGCCAGGGCAGCAGCCGGACCGACGGACGGTTCCGGCCTGCACCCGTCGTTTCCCACCCCGCCCTCGCGCACCGACCGCGCGAACAACAGTCGCGCCGTCTTGCTGCTGGCCGCGGCCGTCGCGGCCTTCACGGTGATGCTCGTCGTGCTGGTGGCGACCCGCGACCGGGGCGGTGAGCCCGAGGAGCAGGCGCAGGCCCCCGCATCGCCGGTCACCGTCACGACGATGGTCGACGGCAAGGTGAGCACCGTCGTCATCGTGCCCGAGCAGGAAACGATCACCGTCTCGGCCCCACCCGCGGCGGTGCCGAGCGGTGCGACGACCACCGGCGCGCCTCCGACCAGCACGACGGCCGAGCCGACCCCCACCACACCGAAACCGACCAGCACGACCACACCGTTCGGCCCACCTACCCCCGAGCGGGTCAACCAGTTCATCGCCGGGTACTACGGCATGCTGCCCGGCAATATCAGCGGGGCGTGGGCGCAGCTGGCTCCCGGCTACCAGGCGCAGACCGGCGGATTCGGGCAGTACTCGTCGTTCTGGTCGTCGGTACGGTCGGTGACTGTCGGCTCGATCACCCCCAGCGGGCCGAACCGCGCGGTCGTCACCCTCACCTACCGGCTCGCCAACGGCACGGTGACCTCGGAGAATCGCTGGATCCAGGTCTCCGGCGACGCGGGCAAGCTGCAGATCGCCGGATCGGGCGTCTGAGGCGGACCCGTTACCCTGAACGGGGCCCGGCGACCGCCGGTCACTTCCGCGGATGTGTGACGAGAACGAGGCGAGTAACAGGTGAGCGCGCGACCGGCCGCGGTGCTGTGGGACATGGACGGCACGCTGCTCGACTCGGAGAAGCTGTGGGACATCGCGGTTCGGGAACTGGCCCGCGAGCACGGCTGCGAGCTGACCGACGAGGTCCGCCACGCCCTGATCGGCGCCTCCGGTCCTAATGCGCTGCGCATGCTCTTCGACGGCATCGGGGTGGTGCCGACGGCGGCGGCGATCGTCGAGGCGGGGGAATTTCTCGAACGCCGGGTCACCGAGTTGATGCTCGGCCCGATCCCGTGGCGTCCCGGCGCCAAGGACGCGCTGGGAATGGTGCGCGCCGCCGGCTTGAAATGCGCGCTGGTGACCAACACCAAGCGCTCGCTCACCGAGTTCGGCCTCGACACCCTCGGCCGCGATTTCTTCGACACTTCCGTCTGCGGTGACGAAGTGGCGCACGGCAAGCCCGATCCGGCGATCTACCGCCGCGCCGCCGAACTGCTCGGGGTCGACCCGGGTGACTGTGTGGCGATCGAGGATTCGCCGACCGGTTCGCTCGCCGCACAGGGCGCGGGCTGCGGTCTGATTGTGATTCCGTGCGAAATCGCGGTTCCCGAGGCGCCCGGACGGGTATTCCGGGAGTCGCTGATCGGCTTGTCGGTCGACGATCTGCGCGCCGCACTCGACGCTCGCGTCTGAATCTTTCGACGGCACCACGTGATAGGGCGTAATACCCTACCGTGATAGTACCGAAACCCAGGTTGAATCCGCGAAAACGATTGCCGCACAGTTGATTTCGCCCGATTGTGATCTTCCCGGGATATGCCCGATTTGCCGAAACCGCGAGCGCGCGCCCGAATATTCCCGCAAACTGAGTACATGACGGGCACGCGGGGGCTTGACGAAATCGTCGACATCGCACGGTATCCACTCACCGATCTCGGTGGTTCGGGTAGGCGGGCGGCCATCGAGGCCGCCCGTGCCGAGCTGGCCGAGGACGGCTGTACGGTCCTGCGTGAGTTCATCCGGCCGCAGCTGCTCGATACGCTGCGCGCCGAAGGGGAGGCGATCGCGCCGCACGCTCATTACAAGGTGGAGCGCGTCAACGCCTACAACATTCCCCTCGACGCCGACTTGCCCGCCGACCATCCGGCGCGGATCGTGCTCGACCGCGGCAATGCCTTCGTGGCCCGCGACCGCATCCCCGCCGAGGCGCTGATCCAACGCCTCTACACCGATCCGGTGTTCCAGCGGTTCGTCGCCGACTGTTTCGAACTCGACGATCTGCACGAGTTCGCCGACCCGCTGGCCGGATTGTGCTTGAACGTGGTCGAGCCGGGGATGTCGCATCCGTGGCATTTCGACACCAACGAGTTCACGGTCAGCATGCTCACGCGCAAGCCCGACGCCGGCGGCGTGTTCGAGTACTGCCCCAATATTCGTGATCCGCACGCCGAGCACCTCGACGACGTCCGCGCCGTGCTCACCGGCGACGGCACCGGCTTCATCCGCGCGCTGGAACTGCGCCCCGGCGATCTGCAGCTGTTCAAGGGCCGCTTCTCCCTGCATCGCGTCACCGAGGTGGCCGGTGCGGGGCAACGACATTCGGCGATCTTCGCCTACACGGACCGACCAGGGGTGATCGGCACGGTCGAACGCACCAGGCAGTTGTTCGGCCGTGTCCTGCCCGACCATGTGGCCGCCGCGGCCGACGCCGTCCGAGGTGACCGACTGCTCGACTGAGAGGAACCGCCCATGTCCGTTCCGTTGCACACCACCGGCAAAGCATCCTTCGACGACATCTATGAAAGTCCCGATCCGCGTGCCTATTTCGAGCGGATGAACGACCTGGACTACCGGATCCCGGAACTGGCAAAGCCACACTTCGCCGAACAGCTGCGCCAGCTGCGGGTCGCACGGCCGGACCGGATTCCGACGGTTCTGGACCTCGGCTGTTCCTACGGGGTGAACGCGGCGCTGCTGCGCAGCGACACGACCGTCGACGAATTGGCCCGGCACTACCGCGATCACGCCGACACCGACAAGATCGGGCTGATCGCCGCCGACCGGGAGCGGTTGCGGGGTGATCTGATGCCCGACGTACGCTTCATCGGGATGGACGCCGCACGCCCGGCGCTGACCTACGCCCACGCCGCCGGACTCCTGCACGATTACGTGCACGCCGACCTCGAGGCCACCGAGCCCACCGAGGCACAGCGCCGTGTGCTCGCCTCCGCCGATCTGGTGATCTCCACCGGATGCGTCGGCTACATCACCGAGAAAACCCTGTCCAGGGTCGCCCAAGCCGATCCACGCAAGCGACCGTGGATGGCGCATTTCGTGTTGCGGATGTTCGATTTCGGTCCCATCGCCGAGGAACTGGCCGCGCTCGGCTATCGCAGCGAGCAACGTCCCGGTATGTTCCAGCAGCGGAGGTTCGCTTCGGCACAAGAACGCCAACAGGTGCTGGATGCGTTGGCGGCCAAGGGAATCGACACCACCGACCACGAAGCAGAAGGCTGGCTCTACGCCAACCTGTTCCTGTCCCGCCCGCATCCCATCGAAACCTGAGGACTTGGATTGAACCAACCCACGTTCGCCGCCGAAGACACGCTGCCCCGGGTACCGCTGCCGAGTCTGGACGACACTTGCGCGCGGTTCCTGCAGTGGTGTCAGCCGCTGCTCGGCGCCGAAGAATACGCCACCACCGAGGGCGCGGTAGCCGAGCTGCTGCGCCCCGGTGGGGCGGGACGCGCCCTGCATGCCGCGCTGGCCGACTACGACGCCACTCCCGGCGTCGGCAGCTGGCTCGACGAATTCTGGCCGTCGCGGTATCTGGGCCGTCGGGACCGGATCGCGATCAACGCCAACTTCGTGTTCCTGTTCCGCGACGACACCCCGCTGGCCGCGTCGACCGTGGCCGGTCAGGCAGAGCGGGCAGCCGCGATCATCGGGGCGGCTGTCGATTACAAGCTGGCGCTGGACGCGGAGAAGATCGCGCCGGTGACCCAGCGCGGCCAGGCGCTGTCGATGTGGCAGAACAAGTACCTGTTCTCCGAGACCCGGATTCCTGGTGAGATCCAGGACAGCGTGCGCAAGCCCTACAGCCCGGAATGGCCGGGGCCCTCGGACGCCCGCCACATCGCTGTCTTCTACCGCGGCAACATCTTCCGGATGGATGTGATCGGGCCCGACGGTGCGCCGTACGCGTTCGACGACGTGGTCGACGGGCTGCGCGCGGTGATCAAGGGCGGCACCAAGCCCGCCGCGACCGACACCTCGGTCGGGCATCTCACCACGAAAGCCCGGGCGCTGTGGGCACGGAGCAGGGAAACGCTGCGCGCCGAACCCGCCAATGTCGAGGCCTTCGACGCGGTGGAGACGGCGCTGTTCTCGGTGTGCCTGGAAGACTTCGCGCCGCGCGACGAACTGCACGCCTGCGATCAGTTGCTCCACGGTGACAGCGGCAACCGCTACTTCGACAAGTCGGTGTCGTTCATCGTCTTCGCCGACGGTCAGGCCGGTATCAACATCGAACACTGCGGGCTCGACGGCACCACCGTGCTGTCGTTCGTCGACGCGCTGCTCGAGCGGACCGCCCAGGACCACGCGGCGACCAGCGGGGCCCAATCGCAGGGACTGCCCTCGGTGGAGCCGATCGAGTTCGTGCTCGACTCCGCCGCCCGCGCCGACATCGCCGCGGCCGGCGCCGACTTCGCCCGCTTCGCCGCCGAGACGGCCACCTCGCTGGTGTCGTTCGACGACTTCGGGACCGGCGAGGCCAAGAAGCTGGGCATCTCACCCGATGCCTTCGCTCAACTCAGCTACCAGCTCGCCCACCGGCGCAGCAAGGGGCTCACCGGCGCCACCTACGAGTCCATCGCCACCCGGCAGTTCCGCAACGGCCGCACCGAGGCCATGCGCGTGGTCACCCCGGAGATGGTGGCCTTCGTCGACGCGATGGTGTCCGAGGACACCGACGCCGAGACCAAGCTGGCCGCGGCGCGCACCGCCGCGTCCGCGCACGTCGCGCGGGCGAAGGAATGCCAGGCCGGGCAGGCGCCCGAGCAGCACCTGTGGGAACTGGAATGGATCCAGCGTCGCCGTGGCGAACAGCTCGGGGTGGCAGGGGAGCGGATCGCGTTGTTCGACAGCCCCGGCTGGACGGTCATGCGCGACGACTACCTGTCGACCAGCTCGGCTCCGTCGAAGTACATCCGCTACTTCGGTTTCGGCTCCACCAGCCCGCGCTGCATCGGCATCGCCTACGTACTGCTGCCGGATCGGTGGAACGTCTACCTGGCCACGCCGAAGTCGGTGTCCGACCAGATGTACGCCTTCGCCGACCACCTGCGCACGGCCGTAGCCGACCTGCGCGAACTGCTCGCTCCACCGGCGTGATCGTTTCCCGGCGTGCCGCGCCGCGCGGTGCGCCGGGAAAACCGCTGGGTCGGGTATGAAACAATCTCTACTCGTGAAGAACTTCGAATCCCTGTTCGCCGAGCTGACCGAGCGTGCCCAGACCCGTCCCGAGGGATCTGGCACCGTGGCCGCGCTGGACGCAGGCGTTCATTTCCAGGGCAAGAAGGTCCTGGAAGAAGCCGGTGAGATCTGGCTGGCCGCCGAGCACGAGAGCGATGAAGCGCTCGCCGAGGAGATCTCCCAACTGCTGTACTGGGTCCAGGTGATGATGCTGGGTCGTGGGCTGAAGCTCGAGGACGTGTACCGACATCTGTGACGGCTGATCCGTCCCGATCGACACGTTCTCACTTCCCCGAAAGGACCCCATCCCCATGTTGCGCGTCGCCGTTCCCAACAAGGGCTCGCTGTCGGAATCCGCTACCTCCATCCTGAGCGAGGCCGGATATCGCAGGCGGACCGATTCCCGTGATCTCACCGTCCTCGATCCCGCGAATCAAGTCGAGTTCTTCTTCTTGCGTCCCAAGGACATCGCCATCTACGTCGGCTCCGGTGAGCTCGACCTCGGCATCACCGGCCGCGACCTGGCACTGGACTCCGGTTCCCCGGTGAGCGAGCGGCTCTCGCTCGGCTTCGGCCGCTCCACCTTCCGCTACGCGGCCCCCGCCGGCGAGGACTGGAAGGTCGAGGATCTGGCGGGCAAGCGCATCGCCACCTCCTACCCGAACCTGGTTCGTGCCGACCTCGCGCGTTTCGGCATCGAGGCCGAGGTGATCCGTCTCGACGGCGCGGTGGAGATCTCGATCCAGCTCGGGGTCGCCGACGCCATCGCCGACGTCGTCGGCTCGGGCCGCACCCTGCGTCAGCACAATCTGATCGCGTTCGGCGAGTCCCTGTGCGACTCCGAAGGCGTGCTCATCGAACGCACCGGGTCCGACCGCGACGACCGCGCGCGCAACCAGCTGATCAACCGCATCCAGGGCGTCGTGTTCGCCCAGCAGTACCTGATGCTCGACTACGACTGCCCCAAGTCACTTTTCGACCAGGCAGTAGCGATCACCCCCGGCCTGGAATCACCGACCGTCTCCCCGCTGACCGACCCCGACTGGGTGGCCGTGCGCGCCCTCGTCCCCCGTAAGCAGGGCAACGAACTGATGGACCGGCTGGCCGACCTGGGCGCCAAGGCCATCCTCGCCACCGACATCCGCTCCTGCCGCGCCTTCTGAGCAGTGGCGCACGGGACCCCATCACCTGCGTTCATCCAGGTGATGGGGCTTCCGGCCGTATGGCGACCGCATCTACTGCGCGGAGAGACTTTCGAGCGCCTCACGCACGAAACACAACGGGCAATGCGGGTCGAACGGTGCCGTCGGCCCGCCGCCGATGACAGGGTGGGCGCCGCTCTGCCCGGCCGGCGGATCGGCCGAGGCGACGGTCGGACAGGTCCCGATCGCCAGTGCGATACCGGCAGCGGCCATGGCCCTGGACAGGGTGCGCTTCATTTCTCTCCTCGACTCGGTGGACAACGACCCGAGGCGAACACTTCGCTGCGAGCGCGCTGTCGAAGGGATTCCCCGTCGGTCCGAAGGTAGTCGCCCTACTGTCGCTGCCTCGCTTATCGATGCGCCGAGGGGCGCACCGCCGCGGGTAGGCTGGATCGCAGATGTGTCCGGACAATCACTGATCGGGGCGAACATGTCGAACAAGAACGAGCACGAAGAGAAGGTCGAGAAGGAGCAGGTCGAGCGCGAAGAAGAGCGGCGCCGCCTGGAAGAAGAAGAGGAACGCCGCCTGCGCTAGTGCCGACTGTCGCGCCGGGCTCGGCGATTGCCGTGAATCCAGCTGTGGCCTCGACGCTTTCGGCGCTGCTGTTCCCGCGACTCGCGGGGTGAGGGCTCGCCGCGGGCAGCCTCAGGAATCGGCCGGGCTGCTCGCGGTCGCCTCGGCCTTGATGCGTTCGAACTGCTCGCCCATCCTCGCGGCCAGGGCGGTCGCAGCGGACAGCGGACGGACCATCACGGTCAACTCGTCGATCTTGCCGTCGTCGTCGAGGTGAATGAAATCGCAGCCGGACAGTTGCTTGCCGTCCACGGTGGCCTCGAACACCAGGGCGTGATCGCGTCCCTCGCCGATCTCGCGCACGTAGTGGAAGTCCTCGAACACGCGGATCACCGCGCGCAGGATGGCCGCGGTGATGGCCTTGCCGGGATAGGGCTGGAAGGCGACAGGGCTGGTGAAGACCACGTTCTCGGCCAGCAGTGCCTCGATGGCCGCTTCGTCTCGTGCTTCGACCGCCGCGCGGAAAGGATGCATCTGTCAGCTCACCTCATATTCAACGAGTTGCATAGGGTGTTCGCAGCGTAACCCGGACCACCCGAGTCGAGGTGCCGAAGCGAGCAGTTCGGTGCGAACGAGGCCGATCGCGGTCACACGTCCTCGGGCAGGCGTTCTGTCACCAGGTCGACCGGGACCGCGGCCTGGACAGGCCAACCAGGGTAGGGCGGCGGCGTGCCGCCGTACTCGGGGCACAAGGGCTTGAAGTCGCAGAACTTGCACATCGAGTTGCGAGTCGGCGGGAAGTCCCCGGTTCTGCCCGCGTCGATGATGGCTTGCCAGAGTGCGGTGAGGATGCGCTGGAAGCGATCCAATTCCGCACGCTCGGGCGTGTAGGTGAGGATGTTCTTGTCGGCCAGATAGATCAGGCGGAGTTGGGCCGGGACGATGTCGCGGGTGCGCAGGATCATCAGCGCGTAGAACTTGAGCTGGAACAGGGCGCGCGCTTCGTGCATCGGCCCGGGCGAGCGCCCGGTCTTGTAGTCGACCACCCGCAGCAGGCCGGTGGGCGCCACATCGATCCGGTCGACGAAACCACGCAGCGGAATATCGCCGTCGAGGTCGACCTCGACTCGTTCCTCCAGGGCGTGTGGTTCGAATCGCCGCGGATCCTCGAGCTCGTAGTAGCTCGCGACCAGCTTGCGCACCTCGTCGAACAATGCCTGCGGCCCGCCCTCGGCGACGAGCTCGTCCACCCCGTCCCGTTCCGCCCGCACTCGCTCCCACGCCGCGGGAACCAACTGCGCGGCCCGTTCCGGCTGACGCTCGGCCGCGGGCAACCCGAACAGATCTTCGAGGACCGCGTGGACCACGGTTCCGCGCACCGCGGCTCGTGACGGCGGTTCCGGCACCCGATCGATCGCCCGCAACCGGTACTTCAACGGGCACTGCTTGAAATCGCTTGCCCGCGAGGGCGACAACGCCGGACGCGACCGATGGACCGGCGCGGCGGCGGTGTCGGCAAGGGGCACGGACAAGGGCACTGACATAGTGCGCAGGTTAACGGCAGCCACTGACAGGGTTGCCCGATTCGGGCACGCGCGGGATCGGCGCGGACGCCAGATATCCGCGACCGACGCGGGATTCGGTGATCGTGGGCCGACTCTGCCAGGATTCGCGGCATGCGAATGATGTTCCGGGTGGGGGCGGTCTCGGCCGCGGTGATCATGGTGAGTGCGTGCGAGGAACCGGGAAAGGTGGTCCGGGTGCCGGTGACCACCACGGCGACAGCGGTGACGACCACCACGACGGCCGCGCAGACCGACGAGCAGCAGCTATGGGCGGGCACCCTCGCCGAAGGTCATCGGATGGCGGAAGTGTTGGCGCTGTCGACCGATATCGATCCCGCTTTCGTGCGCCACGGTCAGGCGGGCGTGCTCACCGAACCGATGCTCACCATCATGACCGGGCACAACACCGCGATCAGCGCGGCCGCCGCGGCGAACGGCCTGCTCACCGGATTCGTCAGCCAGCGTTCCAACGGCGGTGCCACGAGCGCCGACACCGACTGGCTCACCCACGGCATCCTGCGCTTTCCGGACACCGCTTCGGCGACAGCGGCGGCCCCTGCCCTCGCGGCCGCCGCGATCGAGCAGAGCGGGATGTTGCAGACCGGTGACTGGACCGCCACCGACCTTCCCGGCGCGTCGGAGACCCGGTTCGTGACCATGGAGGAACGCGATCGGCTCGAGGGCATGGCGTTCACCGCGCACCGGGAGTTCGTGGTGTTCACCCGTGCTCGCCTCGGCGGACCGGCGCAGATCCAACGGATCGTTCGCGCGGCGCTGGAACGGCAACGCCCCCTGTTGGATTCGTTCGCGGCCACGCCCGTCGCCGACCTCGCGAAGGTGCCCTACGACCCGGACGGGATCCAGGCGCTGGCGGTCGGTGACGGCACTGTGAGCAGCGGAGCCTATGGGCCGCGTGGCGCGTTGATCTTCACCGACGATCAGCAGGCGGCGGTGGCGTTGTATCGCGAGGTGGGGCTGGTCGCAATGGGCGTCGACGACAGTGCCGTCTACCGCACCGCCGATGCGGCCGCCGCGGCGAAACTGTCCGCCGCGACCGCCGCGCAGACTCTCGCCACGGCAGGCTGGAAGGGTGCGCCCGCCCCGGACGGCGTTCCCGGCGCCGCCTGCTGGACCGACTCCGACGCGAGTCGGTGGGCCTGCCTGGTGTCCGCGGGCCGCCACGTCGCGCAGATCTGGGCGACGTCGCAGAGCGAAGCGCACTCGCTGACCGGCGAACAGCACCGAGCGTTGGCCGCCGCGAAATAGCTGACCCGTCGAGTGCGCGGATCGCCGCGCCTGGCAGGCTGACAGGTCCATTCGAAGAACGGGAGATCAATGACGGCCAGACGAACCGGTCCATTCGCTATCGGGGACCGCGTGCAGCTGACCGACGGCAAGGGACGCCTCTTCACCGTGGTGCTCGAGGAGGGTAAGGAATTCCACACCCATCGCGGCGGCATCAAGCACGACGACCTCATCGGCAACGACGAGGGCACCGTCGTGAAGTCGGTCAACGGCACCCCGTATCTGGCCCTTCGCCCGCTGCTCACCGACTATGTGCTGTCGATGCCGCGCGGTGCCGCGGTCATCTACCCCAAGGACGCCGCGCAGATCGTGCACGAGGGTGACGTGTTCCCCGGTGCCAAGGTCCTGGAAGCCGGCGCCGGTTCGGGTGCGCTGACCTGCTCGCTGTTGCGCGCGGTCGGCCCCGAGGGCGAGGTGATCTCCTACGAGATCCGCGACGACCACGCCGAACACGCGGTTCGCAATGTGGAGACCTTCTTCGGCGAACGTCCGCCGAACTGGTCGATCACCATCGCCGACGTGGCCGCCTACGAAGGCCCGCAGGTCGATCGCGTCGTGCTCGACATGCTCGCACCGTGGGACGCGCTGCCCGCGGTGTCGAAGGCGCTGGTTCCCGGCGGTGTGCTGGTGGTCTACGTCGCCACCGTCACCCAGCTGTCCAAGGTGGTCGAGGCGTTGCGTGAGCAGGAATGCTGGACCGAACCGCGCTCCTGGGAATCGATGGTGCGTGGGTGGCACGTGGTCGGTCTGGCCGTGCGGCCCGAGCATCGCATGCAGGGCCATACCGCGTTCCTGGTGAGCGCACGTCGCCTGGCCGAGGGCACTGTCACGCCCAAGCCGCAGCGGCGTCCGTCCAAGGGCTGATCACGCACGGGTGAGCAGGCGCGCGGCGAGCAACGCCGCCGCGGCGCCTGCGAACCACGCCCAACCCTGCGCCGTGAGCCCCCAGCGGGTGGCCTGCAGGATCATGATCCCGGCCGCGGCGACGGCGAGCACGACGGTGGTCGAGCGGGCCCCGCGCACCGCGGCGACCGGTCCGTCCCACCAGCGCAGCGCAGTGTTCTCCAGGCCGCGCAGCGTGCGGAACAGGACAGCGGTGAGCACCATGGTCGCGGCGAGCTGCACCGCGGTGAGCAGCCAGAACCCGGACTCGGCGGGTGTGGAACGGTCGATCCCCGCCGAGTGACCGAGCGCGAGCACGGTGAGCAGCGCGGGCATGTGCCACAGGTACAGCGTCATGGCACCGGTGTTGCCGATGACCGTCCACCACCACACCCGCGGGCGCGCGGCGAGGCGACGCAGCCAGGGCGCCGCGGCGACGGCCGCGCAGCACAGCATCACCGCGTGCCCGGCCAGCAGCAACGACGGCGGCGCCAGATTCGACAGTCGCTGCCCGGGCACGGTGACCAGGCTCGCCTCGTACGGACCGGCCAGCACCAGCAGCACGTCGATGACCACCGCCACGCAGGCGAGCGCCGCCGCGGTCCGTCGAGACAGCAATCCGCGCAGATAGCCGATCCCGAGCGCCGCGGGCACCAGCCAGACGACGACATTCAGATACCCGAGCTCGGTCGGCCCACCGGTCAGCCGCACCGCGTCGACGATCGCGGTGCCGACCACGATCACCGCCACCGCGGCGAACATCCGGCGAGTGCTGGTGATCCGCGCCGCGAGCATCGGCACACACGCCAGCACCGCCAGGTACATCCCGAGAAACCACAGCAGTTGCACGCTCGTCACCGCGAGTGGACGGTGCCATCCCGGCTCGAGCACGAGATCGGCCACCGCGAGCAGTGCCGCCGAGGCGGCCACGAAGTATCCGAGCGGTCGCACCAGTCGCTGGGTGCGCCGGAAAAGCCAAGCGCCCCAAGATGTCCCGGGTTCGAGGCGGCGTGCTCCCGCGGCCACACCGGCGAAGAAGAACAGGGGGAGTACCTGCAGAATCCAGGTGAGCGGTCGCAGGATCGGCAGGTCGGCGAGTACATTGCCGAAATGCACCTCGGTGCCCGAGACCGTCACGGTGAGCATCAGGCAGTGGCCGACGACGACGATCACCAGCGACGAAATGCGCAGCAGGTCAAGGAATCGATCGCGATCGGCGGGGGTGTTCGCGGCGACCACCGCGACACTGGGGACAGCACTCATGGCACAGACGATCGCAGAATTCGCGTTCCGGACACAGCGCGAAAATACGGGGTTCCCGGGTGGAACTACTCGAGACCGCGGGTGCGAGCGAAAACCGTGGGGGCACCGCCCGGAGAAGCGACGACCGAGCACGCTGGGGTGATCTTGTGGCCTGTGCGCCGCGCAGGGCGACTACGGCGCCCGGATGGTACTCGCCGACCATCCAGGCGCTGTCGATCGGTCAGGCGGGCGTGCAGGGCGCCTGTGCGAATCCGAGCAGCAGGCAGCCGCTGGTGTCGGAGAGCTTCCACGTGCCGCCGTCGCGCTGCCAGGTGACCGGGAACGCGGGTGCGGTGCCGTGCGGCGAGGTGATCGTCACATCGGCGGTGGCGGTGTCATCACCGGTCGCGACGTTGTCGACGGCGAAAGTCAGGGTGTAGCCGGCGAGCATGCCGTTCATCTGATCGATGTTGGCCTTGCGCGCATCGCCGTTGACGATCAGTTTCGCCTTGTCGTCGGTGGATACCGCGGGATCGGCGAACTCGATCAGCGTCGCCTTCAGGGAATCGGCGGTGGGGGCGGCGGCGTTGTCGTCCGCAGGAGTTGCCGAAACGCTGGACGGAGCGGCCGCGATACTGGTACTGCTCGTGGTGGCGTTCGTCGAGGAATCGTCGGAGTCGCCGCAACCGGCCAGTCCGACGGTGACGGCGAGCGCCGCCGCGGCGGCGGCGACGGCGACACGGATCGTGCGGGGAGGAAGGAGCATGTTCAGCAACCTTTCGACTCGTTCGGGCGAGTGCCCCGTACGGGGTGTTAGGGGAGCCTAACAGGTGCAAATGTGTGGTTGATGTCGTACCGACCGTACAAGATGTGATCACGACGAAACCATGTCGGAAAGCGAGAACGGACCGCGCCCGGTAGCGTTGATAGACCGGGACTGGGAGGAGCAGCATCATGAGCCCCAACGAGAATTCGGATTCGGCGGCCTGGCGAGAGCTCGAGGCGGTACGTGCCGAGTCGGCTGCTCTTCGCAGGCAACTCGCCGATTCGCCGGATCGCGCACGCGAATTGGAAGCCAGGATCGATTCGCTGACCATCCGCAACGGCAAGTTGATGGACACGCTCAAAGAAGCGCGCCAACAGCTGATCGCGTTGCGCGAGGAGGTCGATCGCCTCGGCCAGCCGCCCAGCGGCTACGGCATCGTCATCCACGCATACGAGGATCAGACGGTCGATGTCTTCACCTCCGGTCGCAAGATGCGCCTGACCTGCTCGCCCAACATCGACGCCGACGCACTGGAATACGGCCAGACGGTGCGCCTCAACGAGGCACTCACCGTCGTGGAGGCAGGCAATTTCGACGCCATCGGCGAAATCGGCACGCTGCGTGAGATTCTCGACGACGGCAGGCGCGCTCTGGTGGTCGGCCACGCCGACGAGGAGCGGGTGGTGTGGCTGTCGGGTCCGCTGTCCAAGATCGCCGAATACGACGACATGGCAGACCCCGATTCGCCGATTCGTAAACTGCGCCCCGGTGATTCGCTGCTGGTCGACAGCAAGGCGGGCTTCGCGTTCGAGCGGGTTCCCAAGGCCGAGGTCGAAGACCTTGTGCTGGAAGAGGTTCCCGATGTCGACTACACCGACATCGGTGGTCTCGGTCGCCAGATCGAGCAGATCCGCGATGCGGTGGAACTGCCGTTCCTGCACAAGGATCTGTTCCGCGAGTACGCGCTGCGCCCGCCCAAGGGTGTGCTGCTCTACGGTCCGCCCGGGTGCGGTAAGACGCTGATCGCCAAGGCGGTGGCCAACTCCCTCGCCAAGAAGATCGCCGAATCGCGTGGTCAGGATGCCAAGGAAGCGAAGTCGTTCTTCCTCAACATCAAGGGCCCCGAGCTGCTCAACAAGTTCGTCGGCGAGACCGAGCGCCACATCCGCATCATCTTCCAGCGGGCGCGCGAGAAGGCCTCCGAGGGCACCCCGGTGATCGTGTTCTTCGACGAGATGGACTCGATCTTCCGCACCCGCGGCTCCGGCGTCTCCTCCGACGTGGAGACCACCGTTGTGCCGCAGTTGCTTTCGGAGATCGACGGCGTGGAGGGGCTCGAGAACGTCATCGTGATCGGTGCGTCCAACCGCGAGGACATGATCGACCCCGCGATCCTGCGACCGGGCCGTCTCGACGTGAAGATCAAGATCGAGCGCCCCGACGCGGAATCGGCACAGGACATCTTCTCGAAGTACCTCACCGAGACGCTGCCGCTGCACGAGAGCGACCTGCGCGAGTTCGACGGCGACAAGCAGGCGTGCGTCGAGGCGATGATCGAGAAGGTCGTCGAGCGGATGTACGCCGAGAGCGACGACAACCGCTTCCTGGAGGTCACCTACGCCAACGGTGACAAGGAGGTCCTGTACTTCAAGGACTTCAACTCCGGCGCGATGATCCAGAATATCGTCGACCGGGCGAAGAAGTACGCGATCAAGTCGGTGCTCGACACGGGTAACCCGGGTCTGCGGATCCAGCACCTGTTCGATTCGATCGTGGACGAGTTCGCGGAGAACGAGGACCTGCCCAACACCACCAATCCCGATGACTGGGCACGGATCTCGGGTAAGAAGGGTGAGCGGATCGTCTACATCCGCACGCTCGTCACCGGAAAGAACGCCTCGGCGAGCCGGGCGATCGACACCGAGTCCAACACCGGTCAGTACCTGTAGTCACGATCTGTGGAGGCCGCGTCCCGACGGGGGCGCGGCCTTCGCGGTTCGGTTCACTTTTTTCACCGAAAACGCTGCGCGAAGCCAAGTGAATAGGGCACGCTTCACTTGTTCGTTTTACTTGATGAGGACTTACGAGGAGCGTTGTCATGGCCGGTTCCGCCGCTGAATTGCTGACCGAGATCATCCTGCAGACCATTCAGAACCTGTTCAGTTCGATCAGCGCCGGCTGATCCACCAGCCGCACGACGAGGGCCGCGTCTCCCGAACCCGGGAGACGCGGCCCTCGGTCGTTGCTCAGCCCTGTGCGGTGGTGACCGCGTTGAAGACCACGTCGGCGACAGGGGCGCCGTCGGCGCCGCCGCCCGCTACCCCGGCGTTCGCGACGTTGGCGAGCGCGTCCATGCCCTCGGTGATGGTGCCGAACGGCGTGTAGTTCGGCGGCAGTCGAGTGTCGCGGTAGACCAGGAAGAACTGGCTACCGTTGGTGCCGGGACCCGCGTTGGCCATCGCGACGGTGCCCGCGGGGTAGACCGCGCCGGCGAGGTTCTCGTCGCCGAACTTGTAGCCGGGCCCGCCCATGCCGGTGGCGGTGGGGTCGCCGCACTGGAGCACGAAGATGCCCTGGGTGGTGAGCCGGTGGCAGCGGGTGTGGTCGAAGTAGCCCTCGCCCGCCAGGAACGCGAACGAGTTCACCGTGCGCGGGGCCGCGGCGACGTCGAGCGCGATCGTGATCGTGCCGCAGGTCGTTTCGAGGGTGGCGGTGTGGCTCGCGGCGGTGTCGATGGTGAGCGCGGGTTCCACGGGCCACTGCTTGCCGTTGGGCTGACCGGCCGCGGCCGGGGTGCAGCCGGCGATCACGTCGCGAGGCATCGGGGTGGTCTGCGCGGCGGGGGCGAGTGCCACCAGGGCGGCCGCGGCGATGCCGGCGCCGAGCAGCGCGCGAATGAAGGGTCGGTCCTGCGAAATGCTGGTCACCTTGGCGGGATCTCCTCGAGAACGGGTGCTGGCGGACGATGTACCGCGCATCCTGCCAGTCGGACCCGCCCGCGTGGGGACAGACCACCGGATCCGGTCTGCTCGTCGGGTGATCGCCACATCGAGGCGGGCCTTCGCGCCGACGAGGAGCGCGCTAGCGCGTCCGAAGGCGCCACAGCGTGGTGGTCTCGGCGGTGCGCGCCGCGGCGAGGGGGTCTTCGCGATCGGTCGCCCGCGGGTGGCGCGGACGCGTGGTGAGCTTTCCGAGTACGTAGAGGCCGGCGTCGTCGAGTAGTCGCGGGATGTGGTCGGCCGGGCGCAGGCCGAGCAGTTCGGCGAGGTCGGACAGCACCAGCCAGCCCTCGCCGTGGGGGGTGAGGTGCGCACGCAGGTCGCGGGCGAACTCGGTGAGCATCGACTGATCCTGGTCGTAGACACCACGTTCCAGGTCCGAGGTCGGCGTGCCGGGCAGCCACGGCGGGTTGCACACCACCAGGTCGGCGCGCCCGGGCGGGTACAGGGCGGGCCCGGTGACGGCGATCGACCGGCCGAAGCCGAGGCGCTCGGCGTTGTCCTTCGCGCACCGCAGGGCTCGCGGGTTGATATCGGTGGCGACCACCTCGGGGACGCCGCGTTTGGCGAGCAGGGCGGCCAGCACGCCGGTGCCGGTACCGAGATCGAAAGCGGTGCGAATCTCGGGATCCAGTGGCGCGTCGGCGACGAGATCGACGTATTCGCTTCGGGTGGGCGAGAATACGCCGTAGCCGGGGTACACCCGCGCGCCGAGCGCAGGCACGTCCACGCCCTGCTGCTGCCAGCGATACGCGCTCACGACGCCGAGCAACTCGGTGAAGGTGACCACCCGTTCGGCATTCGCGGCACCGTAAGCCGCCGCGCACGCCGCCGCCACGTCGGGCGCCCGGCGCAGATCGAGCTCGTAGCCCGCGCCGAGGCGGATCAGCAGACTACCGAGAACGGCTGCACGCGTACGCCTTCTGATCCGTTCGTGCTCATAGAGTGCGCGGAGATCGCCGGTGGCGGGCTTCCTCGTCGGCTTGCGGTCGGCGCGACGGCCCAGCGCCTGCAACAGTTGGCGGCCGTTGTTGTAGTCGCCCTGCCACAGCAGGGCCTCGCCCGCTCTGATGCGGCGGTAGGCCTGATCGGCGGAGAGCCGGTCGTCGGCGATGGTCACGGTGTGTGGTGCGGGCGCACCGTTCTCCGAATGCCAGACGGCGGTGTGCTGACGATGGTCGTCGGTCCATGCGATGGTGGACAGGGCTGCTCCCGGTGATCGACGGTGCTGGTGACTCGAGTACGTCGACGCCGAACGCGCCGCCGACGTCGGTCGGCCGCTACCGCGTCGGAATGCGACCGACTGCGTCGCCGAGCGCCGTGTCGAGCGTCACCACTGCTGCCTTTCCGCGGGAGGGACGCCCTATTCTGCCGCATCGCCCCAGGCTGACGTCATCTAGGGCGGGGCTCCGGGCCGCACGTGCCCGAATGCCGACCATGTGGCCAGAAGGCGAGCCCGATAGCCGCGAGTTGGTTCGCGGCCACCTCACGCACGGCGGGTAGCCGGGTGTGCCGGGGCCGAGTGCGCCCGAGTGGATGCGGCGACCGATGGCGCCGACAAGATTTACGGCACCGAAACTGTTCGGCACTCTTGGAACGCAACAGAACGAGTTGTGGGTGCAGTATAAAAAAGCATGGGAATCGTCAGAGCGGCGCTCGTCCAGACCACCTGGACCGGTGACAAAGAGTCGATGATCGCAGCGCACGAGGACTACGCGCGGGAGGCCGCGGCGCAGGGCGCGCAGGTGATCTGTTTCCAGGAGCTGTTCTACGGTCCGTATTTCTGCCAGCGACAGGACACGAAGTTCTACGACTACGCCGAATCGGTGCCGGGTCCCACGACGGAGCGGTTCGCCGCGTTGGCCGCCGAGCTGAACATGGTGATGGTGTTGCCGGTATACGAGCGCGAGATGGACGGCCTGCTCTACAACACCGCGGCCGTGATCGACGCCGATGGTTGCTACCTGGGAAAATATCGCAAACACCACATCCCGCAGGTAACCGGATTCTGGGAGAAGTTCTACTTCCGACCGGGCAATCTGGGCTGGCCGGTATTCGACACAGCGGTCGGCAAGGTCGGCGTCTATATCTGTTACGACCGCCATTTTCCGGAGGGCTGGCGGGCGCTCGGACTCGCGGGAGCGGAAATCGTGTTCAATCCTTCGGCCACCTCGAGGGGACTGTCCGGTTATCTGTGGAAACTCGAGCAGCCCGCCTCGGCGGTGGCCAACGAGTATTACGTCGGCGCGATCAACCGGGTCGGTATCGAGAGCGAATACGGCGACAACGACTTCTACGGCACGAGCTATTTCGTCGACCCAGAGGGCAAGTTCGTCGGTGAGGTCGCTTCCGACACCGCGCCGGAGTTGGTTGTTCGTGATCTCGATATGGATCTGATCAAGATCGTTCGCGAGAGATGGGCGTTCTATCGCGATCGTCGCCCGGATGCCTACGGACCGTTGGTGAACCCCTGATGCGCACTTTCATCCACGGCGGGACAGTGGTGAGCGCCACCGGGTCCCAGCTCCTCGACGTGCTGATCTCCGACGAGACGATCGTCGCTGTCCTGCAACCGGATTCGACCGCGCTCGGCTCCGATCTCGCCGCCGACGCCGATACGGTGATCGACGCGACCGGCAAGTACGTGATCCCCGGCGGCGTCGACGGGCACACGCACATGCAGTTGCCGTTCGGCGGCACCGAGGCCAGCGACACCTTCGAAACCGGGACCCGTGCCGCCGCCTGGGGTGGCACCACCACGATCGTCGACTTCGCCGTCCAGAAACCGGGCCAGCGCGTACAGGACACCCTCGCCGACTGGCACGGCAAGGCCGCCGGACAGTGCGCGATCGACTACGGGTTCCATCAGATCATCGGCGATGTCAACGACGAATCCCTCAAAGGTATGAGCGAGCTCGTCAGCGAGGGCGTCACCAGCTTCAAACTGTTCATGGCCTATCCGGGTGTCTTCTACTCCGACGACGGCCAGATCCTGCGTGCCATGCAGTCCGCGGGCGAGCTCGGCGCGCTGACGATGATGCACGCGGAGAACGGCATCGCCATCGACGTGCTCGTCGAACAGTCCCTCGCGCGCGGTGACACCTCGCCCTACTTCCACGGCACGAGCCGTCCGTGGCAGATGGAGGAGGAAGCCACCCATCGCGCGATCATGTTGGCGCAGTTGACCGGTGCCCCGCTGTATGTCGTACACGTGTCGGCCAGGCAGGCGATGGAACAGATCGTGACGGCACGGGACAACGGGCAGAACGTCTTCGCCGAAACCTGTCCGCAGTACCTGTACCTTTCGCTCGAAGAGCAGTTGGGCGCACCGGGTTTCGAGGGCGCCAAATGGGTTTGCTCGACCCCGCTGCGCTCGCGCGCCGAGGGTCATCAGGACCAGCTGTGGCGTTTCGTCCGCACCGGTGACGTCACCGCGGTGAGCACCGACCACTGCCCGTTCTGTATGAAGGACCAGAAAGAGCTCGGCGTAGGCGATTTCAGCAAGATCCCGAACGGGATCGGCGGGGTCGAACACCGGATGGACCTGTTGTTCCAGGGTGTCAAGGACGGACGGATCTCCCTCGAACGATGGGTGGAGGTGTGCTGCACCAACCCGGCCCGGATGTTCGGCATGTACCCGCGCAAGGGCGTGATCAGCCCGGGCGCCGACGCCGACGTGGTGATCTACGACCCCAACGGGCACACCAGTATCGGGCTGGGCAAGACCCACCACATGAACATGGACCACTCCGCGTGGGAGGGGTTCGAGATCGACGGTCATGTCGACACGGTCCTGTCCCGTGGTCGGGTGATCGTCGACAACGGCGCCTACCACGGTCGCGCCGGGCACGGCCGGTTCATCCGGCGCGGCCTCTCGCAGAACCTTCTGTAGAACCTACGGCGAAACGGAGAGTGCCCATGGACATCGGTGTGGTCCTGCAATGCACCCCGCCCGCGTCGCGGGTGATCGAGCTGGCCAGAGTGGCCGAGACCCATGGGTTCTCGCACGTGTGGACCTTCGACTCGCACCTGCTCTGGCAGGAGCCGTATGTGATCTACAGCCAGATCCTGGCCGCCACCCGCAAGGTGATCGTCGGCCCCATGGTCACCAATCCGGCCACTCGGGACCCGACGGTGACCGCGTCGACCCTCGCCACCCTCAATGACATGTTCGGCAACCGCACGATCTGCGGCATCGGGCGCGGCGACTCGGCGATGCGGGCCCTCGGCCGCAAGCCCACGACGCTGGCGACCCTGCGCGCATCGGTCGAGGTGATCAGGGAACTCGGCAACGGCGGTAGCGCGCGCATCGGCGACACCGAGGTGCGCTTTCCCTGGGCGGCCGATTCGCGGCTCGAGGTGTGGGTGGCCGGATACGGACCCAGGGCGCTCGAACTCACCGGGCAGGTCGCCGACGGGTTCATCCTGCAACTCGCCGACCCCGACATCACCGCCTGGACCATCGCCAAGGTGCGTGCGGCGGCGGAGGCGGCGGGCCGTGATCCGCTCTCGGTGACGATCTGTGTCGCCGCGCCCGCCTACGTCACCGACGGGTCGGCGCAGGCGTCGGCGCATGCGCGCGACCAGTGCCGGTGGTTCGGGGGCATGGTCGGTAACCACGTCGCCGACATCGTCGCGAAATACGGTGCGGACGGTGATATTCCGGCGGCCCTGACCGATTACATCGCGGGCAGGCAGGGCTACGACTACAACCAGCACGGGCGGGCGGGTAATACGCACGCCGACTTCGTTCCCGACGAGATCGTCGACCGGTTCTGCCTGATCGGCACCCCGGACGAGCAACTCGCCCGACTGTGGGAGCTGGACAAGCTCGGCGTCGATCAGTTCGCCGTGTATCTGCAGCACGATGCCAAGACCGCCACGCTCGACGCGTACGGCGAGCAGATTCTGCCGAGACTGCATCAGCCGGTGACCGCGACTCGGGTAGCGGGCGACTCATGACCATCGGCCGCGTCGGGGAAGGCGTCGAGGTCACGGGCGCGGACTTACCAGATCACCCCGACCGAGGGCGGCAAGTAGGGCTGTCGTGTCAGCGCGGGGTCAGGCCGATGACCACGCCACCCTGCTGCCAGGTCTGGTAGATATCTGCCTTGGACGGTTCGCCGTCGGCGAGGTAGCCGATGCCGTTGAATCCGGCGTTCTGCTTGTTGTCGCGGGCGATCACCGCGAACAGTTCGATGACATCCTCTTCATCGGTGTACACAGTGGCGGTGAAGGATTCGGGACCCGCGCCGCGCGACAGGGTGACCCGGCCGTCGCCGCGAAGGTTCTTCACCCACGGACGCAACGAGGTGCCGATCAGCAGGGCGCCGTCGTGCTCGGTGTAGGCCACCGGGACGTCGTAGACCGTGCCGGACTTGCGGCCGACGACGTGCAGTGTCGCCAGCCGCTTGCCGACGATGCCGGACAACACCGGCACTTTCAGCAGACTGCGCACGACGGAATCGACCGCGGCCTGATAGGAACGAATCGGCTCAGGACCGGTGGTCGTCGGTGTGCCATAGGGGTTTTCGGGAGAGGCGCTCTCGCTCATGGTCCCAGTATGGGACCGCGCGGCCTTCGGGCGCACCGCACTCACTTACGCTGCGGAGATGACATCTGGGCAGACCGAGATCTGGCACAACCCCCGCTGCACGAAGAGCCGCAATGCCACCGCGCACCTCGATGCCGCCGGGGTGGAGTACACCGTTCGCCGCTACCTCGACGATCCGCCGACGGTCGAGGAGTTGCGGGCGGTGCTGGCGCGACTGGGCGCGCAGCCGTGGGACATCACGCGAACGTCCGAGCAGATCGCCAAGGATCTCGGGATGGCCGGCTGGGGGCGCGCGCCGGCCGATCGGGAACAGTGGCTGAACGCTCTGGCCGAGCATCCGAAGCTGATCCAGCGGCCGATCGTGCTCACCGCCGACGGCGGTGCGGTGCTGGCTCGCGACGAGCAATCACTGCGCTCCCTCGGCTGATCGTGGCAGCAGGCCCACACGTCGACCACCACTGCGAAACTGCGCTGGTCCGTGGTCGGCTGCCCGGTCAGCGTCGGTGGCCTTTCTCGCCGATGAGCAGGCCCTCCAGGATGGCGCGTGTGTCGGGCACGAAGGGCCACGCCGGATCACGCAGGTGCGCACGGAGTTCGGCATCGGTCCACCACCAGCCGTCCGCGATCTCGGAGGGCTGGTGGACGATCGGACCGTCGCAGCGGTACTCGTAGCCGACCAGGTGGCAGCGCAGGGCGCGGCCCGCCCATCGGCCGTCCCAGGATGCGGTGGCTCGTAGCGGAAGCGCCGTGTCGGCAGGGACGACGATGCCGAGTTCCTCGCGGAGTTCGCGGATCGCGGTGTCGGCCGGGTTCTCGCCCGCGTCGACCACGCCGCCCGCGAGACAGTCGTGCATGCCCGCGAAAACGAGTTTGCTGTCGGTGCGCCGATGGACGTACACCCGGGTTCCGTCGGTCGATCGCACGAGGACGCCGGCGCTGGCGTGCCAGAGCCCCTCGCGGTAGACAGTGCCTCGATCGGCCTCGCCGATCACCAAGCCCTCGGCATCGTAGACGGCGAGCAGTTCGGCCTCCGGATTCGCTGACACCGCCCGAGGGTAACCGCCGGGGATGTTCACCGCTTTCGACGCTGCGGCTTCACCCCCGGCCGTGGTGCGGACGCGCGATCGGTCGTCGTGAGCAGCGACTGGGCGGCGGCTGTCTCAGCGTCGAGGGTGCGGTGGATCAGATACTGCTGACCGCAGGTCCACAGCGCGTTGGTGGCGAAATAGGTGAGCACGACGACCGGCAGGATCGCGCCGCCGATGAGCGCACCCGCGGGGAACACCCAGAGCGACAGATTGCGCATGATCGTGGCCGTGGTGTTGTCCCCGACGGCCGGGGTGAGACGGGCCGTGACATGCGTGGCGAGGGCGGCGATCAGTACCAGCGGGACGGCGAGGACGGCGACCGCGACGACCACGTCCCCCGCGCCGGTCAGGGTCGCCGACAGCGGTGCGCCGAACAACCTGGCTTCGAGGAACGCGCGGACCTCGGGTGCGCCGAGCAGATAGTTCGCGGTGGCGCTGTTGACCTCGGGCGACAACGGGCTGTCCGTCGACGAGAACGGGCCGACCGCGTAGGTGCCGGTCCGGTCGAACGAGCGCAGCACGTGGAACAGGCCGAGGAAGACCAGCCCCTGGGCGATCAGCGGGACGAATCCGGCGAACATGCTGACGCCGTGCTCACGATGGAGCAGCCGGATCTTCTCGGCCTGGGCGCGCGGGTCGTCGCGATGGGCGCGGCGAATGGTGTCCATCCGCGGTTGTAGTGAACGCAGGACCTTCTGAGACCGGGCCTGTCGGAGTGCGGTGCGCACGAGCAGCGCGCGGACGGTGACGACCAGAGCGACCACGGCGAGTAGCCACGCGAGACCGCTGGCCGCGCCGAGGGGAATCGCGAAGACCTGATGCCAGCACCACAGCAGCGCGGACACGGGAAAATAGACGATATCGAGCATGACGGAACGACCTGTCAGTGCAGCGTGCGCGAACGCACGAGAGGGGGAGTGGGATCACGAAATCCGACAGGCGGCGCCGACGGCGCGGCACCTGTCAGTGGTGATCGATCCCCGGAGCTCGTGGACGTGGACGACCGGGTGCATCCGGATTGCTCTGTCGCAGAAAGGAACCACGCAATCGGCGCTGCGCCGATCGCGGCGGGCCCGCACACGCGACCCGGACGGGCGCCTGACCGCGGCCGGTGACCGCGACCAGCGCACATACCATCGCGGCGGCGACAGCACCGAACGCGAGCATGCGGGTGGCCTCGCCACCGGGCATGGTGATGAGCACGAAGGCGGGCAGCACGCACGCGAGAACCGCGTACGTCATGACCATCGCCCGTGCCTGCATGTCAGCGATCATACCGACGGCGGAGGCGGACGGCGGGGTGCTCGCGGTGTTCGTGGTCACCCCGCGAGCGCAGGCCGACCCACCGGGGCGAAGGAAGGGGCGATGACGCAGAGCGCGGGGCCGGGACAAGGCCTCGCGGGGGGAGGCGATAGGTTCGACGTCGCGACCCGGATCTCGGCGTCACCGGGGCGACATTCAATGTTACGGCGAGTAACGTCAAGATATCTGGAACGCCATGTCACGGTCAATATCGGCACGGGTATCGTTGGCCCTGTGACTGCACCATCCGCGCACGCCGATCAGAACGCCGGCGACGGTCGCGCCACCCGCTGGCACGGCCACAAGGAGCGGCGTCGTGCGGAGATGATCGACGCCGCCATCGAGGTGATCGAGGAACACGGCCTCGAGATCTCGGTGCAGCTGATCGCCGAGCATCTGGCGCTGCCCCGACCGGTGGTCTACCGCCACGTCGGTGGCCGGGCCGAACTCGACGCGCTGTCGCGTCAGCGGATCCTGGAACTGTTGCTCGCGGAGCTGTTGCCCGCTCTGCAGTCCGACGGCACGCTCAAAGACGCCGTGCGCGGCGCGATCGGCACCTACCTCGGCTGGATCGAACGCCACCCCAACCTGCACCGCTTCCTCGGTGACGCCGCACCGCAGGGGAGCGCGCCGAGCCTCAGCGGCGCCGGGCGCGCGGTGGGCGGACAGCTCGCCGACATCTTCGCGGCCACCCTGGCCAGGTTCGGTATCGACCCGGCGCGCGGGCGTCCGATGGCCTTCGGCATGGTCGGTCTCGTCGACGGTGTGGTGGCGAGTTGGCGTGCGGAATCGGAGCCGGTACTCACCACCGAGCAGGTGCAGGGCATTCTGACCGAGTCGGTGCTGTCGCTGTTCGAGGGCAACGCGCGCAGTCTCGGTGTTCCGCTGCAACGGGATTCGCTGGTGTCCGACCTGCTCATCGCACCGGACGCGGCCCCGCCGCCCGCCGAGCGCCTGCGCTGACTCGATCGGCCACTGTGCTCGACCGGCCACTGCGCTCAACCGGCCACTGCGCTCAACCGGCCACCGCGCGATAGGTTCGATTCCACAGCCACTCGACGGGCCCGCGCTCGAAACGGCGCAACCACAGGTGTGCGAAGACGATGATCGCGGCACAGACAAGTAGGTAGATGCCCACGGTGAACGGCACTCGCGCCGACTCCGAGACCCGCGCCGCCAGGCCGAAACCCCAGCCATAGCACAGTATTCCGGCGATCAGGTTCTGCAGGATGTAGCAGCTGAGCGCGGTGCGGCCGACTTCGCTCAAGCGTGCGCCGGCGAATCCGACGCGAGACCTGCGCAGGTAGAACTCGGCGACCGCCGCCAGGATGCCCAGGGCGAACAACGGTGCCGTCCCGTATCGCGTGAAGAGCAGGAGATCCCCGCCGCCCACGATGCCGACCGTCAGATCCAGCGGCGCGGCCACCCCGAATCCGATCACCATGAGCCACCGGCGAATGCGTGCGCCCTCGGGCAGGAACACGCCCGCGCGCAGCAGTCGCACACCGACCAGGAACAGCGCGATCGACATCGGGAACACGAAGACAGCCTCGAGCCGGAACATCAGCGCGTGGTCGAGCCGGAACAGCACCAGATCCCAGAAGGATCCGTCCGCGTAGGGATTCGGATCCAGCGGCGCCGGGTCGGCGCCCTCCCGCTGTGGCGCGAACGCCAGTGCGGCCGCGATCAACGTCAGCATCGTCACGTGGACCGCGGCGGCGATGATCAGCCAACGGTGTTGTGCTCGTTCGCTCGTCGCGAGGATATAGGCGACCACGAGGCCGGTGACCGCGTAACCCATCAGTACGTCGAACTCCGCGACGAACAGGAAGTTCAGCAGGCCGTCCAGGAAGAGCAGTCCCGCCCGGTACGGGTACTTGCCGGGCCACGGCCGTCCACCTCGCCGCGCCGAGGCCTGCTGGATGGCCAGCCCGATCCCGAACATCACGGTCAGCAGCCCGAGGAACTTGCCCTGCGCGAGCTGCTGGAGCACCCGTTCGGACCACATCCAGGCGTTCTCCGGGGTCGCGCCGAGCTCGTCGAGGTAGCCGATCATGCCTGCCGGACTGGTGAAGATCCAGATGTTGGTACCGAGGGTGCCCAAGATCGCGATGCCGCGCAGCACGTCCAGCGCGATCAGGCGAGCGGGCCGGGGCGCGGCGGGCGCTTCGGTGGCGGGAGCGACGGCATCGGTCATGCACCGAGTATCAGTGCGTCGACCTGCCCACCGGATCGCTCAGGAGGACCATTTCCGGGTCCTCCTCTCGGGGGACGTCCCCGGCCGTGCGCTCTCGACTTGGGACCGCTGCGCGTCCGCACCCATTAGGCTCGACGCTATGCAGCGCATCATCGGAATCGAGGTCGAATACGGCATCTCGACCCCCACGGAGCCGACGGCCAACCCGATCCTCACCTCCACGCAGGCCGTTCTCGCCTATGCCGCCGCCGCGGGAGTGCCGCGAGCCAAGCGGACCCGGTGGGACTACGAGGTGGAATCCCCGCTGCGTGACGCGCGTGGATTCGACCTGAGCCGGATGAGCGGACCCGCCCCGGTGATCGACGCCGACGAGGTGGGCGCGGCGAACATGATCCTCACCAACGGCGCCCGGCTCTACGTCGACCACGCGCACCCGGAGTACTCCGCGCCCGAGGTCGTCGACCCTCTCGACGCGGTCATCTGGGACAAAGCGGGCGAGCGGGTGATGGAGGCGGCCGCGCGGCACGCCTCGAGCGTGCCGGGCGCGCCACGGTTGCAGCTGTACAAGAACAATGTCGACGGCAAGGGCGCCTCCTACGGCACCCACGAGAACTACCTGATGAGCCGCGACACCCCGTTCAGCCACATCATCGCTGGACTGACCCCGTTCTTCGTCTCCCGTCAGGTGATCTGCGGCGCGGGCCGGGTCGGCATCGGCCAGTCGGGCGACCACGCCGGTTTCCAGCTGTCCCAGCGTGCCGACTACATCGAGGTCGAGGTCGGCCTCGAGACCACGCTCAAGCGCGGCATCATCAACACCCGCGACGAGCCGCACGCCGACGCCGACAAGTACCGACGGCTGCACGTGATCATCGGTGACGCGAACCTCGCCGAGATGTCGACCTACCTCAAGGTCGGAACGACCGCGCTGGTGCTCGACATGATCGAAGGGGGCGAGGACCTCTCGGAGTTCCAGCTGGCCCGGCCGGTCACCGCCGTGCACCAGATCAGCCACGACCCGACGCTGCGCGCCAGCGTCGCGCTGGCCGACGGCCGCGAGCTGACCGGCCTTGCGCTGCAACGGCTCTACCACGAACGCGCCGCCAAATTCGTCCAGCGCGAAGGCAACGAGGACCCGCGGGTGCTCGACATCCTCGACAAATGGGCGATGGTCCTCGACCTGCTCGAGCGCGACCCGATGGACGCGGCGCACCTGCTCGACTGGCCCGCCAAACTGCGCCTGCTCGAGGGCATGCGCAGCCGTGAGGGCCTGGGCTGGGCCGCGCCCAAACTGCACCTGATGGACCTGCAGTACTCCGATGTGCGCCTGGACAAGGGTCTCTACAACCGCCTGGTGGCCCGCGGGTCGATGCAGCGGCTGGTCAGCGAACAGCAGGTGCTCGACGCGATGACCAACCCGCCCGTCGATACCCGCGCCTACTTCCGCGGTGAGTGCCTGCGCCGGTTCGGTGCCGATATCGCCGCCGCCAGTTGGGATTCGGTGATCTTCGATCTCGGTGGTGATTCGCTGGTGCGGATTCCGACGCTGGAACCGCGCCGGGGTACGAAAGCGCACGTCGGAAAGCTGCTCGACGCTTCGCGCACGGCCGCGGAACTGGTCGAACAGCTCACCCACTGACGCGATTCGCAGCTCGACTGCGCGACAATCCGATCGCTATCGACCACCTTGTCGGATCGGCTCGGTAGGGTTGTGGGACACACACGATCATCGTGATGAGGAAGAGGAGGTCGGCTGCCATGGCACAAGAGCAGACCAAGCGCGCCGGGGGTGGCGACGAGGACGAGGGCCCCGAGGGCGTCGACGCGGCAGGGCAGGAACGCCGCGAGAAGCTGGCGGAGGAAACCGACGACTTGCTCGATGAGATCGATGACGTGCTCGAAGAGAACGCCGAGGACTTCGTGCGGGCGTATGTGCAGAAGGGCGGCCAGTGACCTCAGGTGACCCCTTGCGCCTCCACGCGGGGCGGGCTCTCTCCTCGTTCACCGAACATCTGCGCATGCACGCTCCGGACCTGTTGCCCGCCAACAGGTTTCCGGTCTCGGATCTGACCGCGACGAAGGACCTGGCGCCGCACGGCACCACCATCGTCGCGGTCACCTACCGTGGCGGCGTGCTGATCGCGGGCGACCGCAGGGCGACCATGGGCAACCTGCTCGCCAGCCGCGACACCGAGAAGGTGTACATCACCGACACCTTCTCGGCCGCGGGTATCGCGGGCACCGCGGGCATCGCGATCGAGATGGTGCGGCTGTTCGCTGTGGAGCTGGAGTACTACGAGAAGATCGAAGGCGTGCCGCTCACCTTCGACGGTAAAGCCAACAAGCTGTCGAAGATGGTTCGCGACAACCTGCCCGCTGCCATGCAGGGGCTGGCCGCGATTCCGCTGCTGGTCGGTTTCGACGATCAGATCCTCGACCTCGACCGTTCCGGCCGCATCGTGTCCTACGACGTGGTCGGCGGGCGCAGCGAGGAGCGGTTCGGCTACACCGCCGTCGGATCCGGGTCGACGTTCGCGAAGTCGTCGCTGAAGAAGCTCTACCAGCGTGGCATCGACCAGGACCGGGCCTTGCGAATCGCGGTGGAGTCGCTGTTCGACGCCGCCGACGACGATACCGCCACCGGTGGTCCCGACATGTTGCGCGGGATCTACCCGACAGCGGTGGTGATCGGCGCCGACGGTGCAGAAGAGATCGGTGAGGATCGTCTGGCCGAGATCGCCCGCGGCGTGATCGCCGACCGGGAAGCCGCGGAAGAAGGGGGCGCCGTCCGATGACGCTGCCGTATTACGCCTCGGCCGAGCAGATCATGCGCGACAAGACCGAGCTCGCCCGCAAGGGCATCGGTCGCGGTCGCAGTGTGATCGTGCTGGTGTACGCCGACGGTGTGCTGTTCGTCGCGGAGAACCCCTCCGCGACGTTGCACAAGGTGAGCGAGCTCTACGACCGCATCGGATTCGCCGCGGTCGGCAAGTACAACGAGTTCGAGGCACTGCGCCGCGGCGGCATCCTGCAGGCCGACCTCAAGGGTTACCAGTACGACCGGCGCGATGTCACCGGGCGTGGGCTGGCCAACCTCTACGCGCAGAGCCTGGGTTCGATCTTCACCGATCAGCTCAAGCCCTACGAGGTGGAGCTGTGTGTCGCCGAGGTCGGTTATCCGGAACAGTCACCCACCTCGGTGCTGTACCGGATCACCTTCGACGGGTCCATCGTCGACGAACGCGAGTACGTCGTCATGGGCGGTACCACCGAGCCGATCCTGACCCAGCTCAAGGCCGCCTACAAGCCGGGTCTGTCCTTGGACGACGCGCTGAAGGTCGCGATCGGCGCACTGCTGGCCGGTCAGCCCGAGGCCGACAAGGACAAGCGCGCCCTCGGCGAGGCCTCCCTCGAGGTGGCCACGCTCGAACAGCAACGGCCGCGCCGGGCGTTTCGCAGACTGCAGGGCCCCGCTCTGGAGTCCGCGCTCGCCGCGTCGAAGCCGAAAGCGGTGAAAGAGGCGAAGCTGCCCGAACCCGACGACGGCGCGGGGGAATAACCCGCCGTCACGATCATGATCGGGCCTGTGAACCACCGTGGTTCACAGGCCTGATCTCGTCGTGTGCGCGGAGGTCGTTCGCTGTTCGAATCGTTGTGAACACGTATGCGAATGGGATGTCAGGAGCGCCGCGCGGGCACTGGTCATGGCTGTAGTGTCGAAAGGGTGCAGCGACGAATCATGGGGATCGAGACCGAGTTCGGTGTGACATGCACCTTCCACGGTCACCGTCGGCTGTCCCCCGACGAGGTAGCCCGGTACTTGTTCCGCCGGGTCGTGTCCTGGGGCCGTAGCTCCAATGTCTTCCTTCGCAACGGTGCCAGGTTGTACCTCGACGTCGGATCGCATCCCGAGTACGCCACCGCCGAATGCGACAGCCTGGTGCAGTTGGTCACCCACGACCGGGCGGGCGAGCGGGTACTGGAAGACCTGCTCATAGACGCCGAACAGCGCCTCGCCGAAGAAGGCATCGGCGGCGACATCTACCTGTTCAAGAACAACACCGACTCCGCGGGCAACTCCTACGGCTGCCACGAGAACTTCCTCGTGGTCCGGGCAGGCGAGTTCTCCCGGATCTCCGATGTGCTGCTCCCGTTCCTGGTCACCCGCCAGCTCATCTGCGGCGCGGGCAAGGTGCTGCAGACGCCCAAGGCCGCCACGTTCTGCCTGTCGCAGCGCGCCGAGCACATCTGGGAGGGCGTCTCCTCGGCGACCACCCGCTCGCGCCCGATCATCAATACCCGCGACGAGCCACACGCCGACGCCGAGAAGTACCGGCGCCTGCATGTGATCGTGGGCGACTCCAACATGGCCGAGCCGACCACCATGCTCAAGGTGGGTACCGCCTCGCTGGTGCTGGAGATGATCGAGGCGGGGGTGTCGTTCCGCGATTTCGCGCTCGACAACCCGATACGGGCCATTCGCGAGGTCAGCCACGATCTCACCGGTCGTCGTCCCGTCCGCCTGGCCGGTGGACGCCAGGCCAGCGCGCTGGAAATCCAGCGCGAGTACTACGCCCGCGCCGTCGAGCACCTGCGCAACCGCGACCGTGATCCGCAGGTCGACGCGGTGGTGGACCTGTGGGGCCGCACCCTCGACGCGGTCGAGGCGCAGGACTTCGCCAAGGTCGACACCGAGATCGACTGGGTGATCAAGCGCAAGCTGTTCCAGCGCTACCAGGACCGCTACAGCATGGAGATGTCGGATCCCAAGATCGCCCAGCTGGATCTGGCCTACCACGACATCAAGCGCGGTCGCGGGGTCTTCGACCTGCTCCAGCGCAAGGGTCTGGCCAAGCGGATCACCGAGGACGACGCGGTCGACGCCGCCGTGGACACCCCGCCGCAGACCACCCGCGCCAAGCTGCGTGGGGACTTCATCACCGCCGCTCAGGAAGCCGGCCGCGATTTCACCGTCGACTGGGTGCACCTCAAGCTCAACGATCAGGCCCAGCGCACGGTGCTGTGCAAGGATCCGTTCCGATCGGTCGACGAACGGGTCGACCGGCTGATCGCCTCGATGTAGGCGAACCCCTCAGACGGGGGGACCGACGACGGAACCGGTGGCGCATGGGAGCGATCGCGTAGGCGCCACCGGTTCTGTTGTGTGTGGGGCGGCTCAGTCCGGGGTGACGACCGTGGCGTAGGTGGCGCTCAGGCCTGCGATGAAGGCGGTGAGCGCCAATTCGAAGCTGTCGTCGTCGATTTCGTCGGCGATCGCGCGGAGCAGGTGCGCCTGGTTCAGGTGTGGGTAGCGGTCGCGGTAGACCTGGACATCATCGGCGAAGCCGCCGGCGAACGAGCCCACCGTCGAACCCATGACCAGGTAGCGGGTGGCGGCGCCGATCATGGTGGCGTAGCGCGGTGGCCAGCCCGCACCCACCAGGCCGCCGTGCACGGCGTCGGCGGCGCGGAGGTTCTCGGCTCGTCGGCCGGGGCCGGTGGCCAGGTACGGCACGAAATTCGGGTGGGTGGCCAGCGCGGTGCGATAGCTGCGGGCCCAGTCCGCGAGGGCGCGATCCCAGCTCATGGTGTCGAAGGCCGAGGTGTCGACCAGGGTCATGATGCCGGTGGCGATGTCGTCGAACAGGTCGTCCTTGTTCGGATAGTGGCCGTAGAGCGAGGCGGCCTGCACGCCGAGTTCGGCGCCCAGCTTGCGCATGGAGACCTCGGCGAGCCCGTCGCGGTCGATCAGGACCAGCGCGGCGTCGCGAATGCGCTCACGACTCAACAGCGGTACGCGCGGCCTCGCCATGCGGCACTCCAATCTCTGGTCGGGAATCGAACGGTATCACCGATGCCGAAACCACCCCTTGATTAACCGAACGGCGTTAGGATACGGTGCCCGGGTAAACCTAACGCCGTTTGGTTCAGGAGTGGTTCCGTGGATTTCCAGCTCACCCCCGCGCAGTCCGACCTGCGCGACCTCGCCCGCGCATGGGTGGACAAGGAAGTCGTGCCCTACGCCGCACAATGGGATCGCGACGAATCGGTGGATCCGGCGATCGTCGGCAAACTCGGCGCGCTCGGCTTCCTCGGCATCGGGATCGCCGAGGAGTACGGGGGCTCGGGCGGCGACACCTTCGACTACTGCCTGCTGCTCGAAGAGCTCGGCCGCGGTGACAGTGCGGTGCGCGGCATCGTGTCGGTCTCCCTCGGCCTGTTCGGCAAGTCGATCGCCGCGTACGGCACCGAGGAGCAGAAGCGGCAGTTGCTGCCGGGGATCTGCGCCGGTTCGCTGGTCGGTTGTTTCGCGCTGACCGAGCCCGGGACCGGCTCCGACGCGGCGAACCTGGACACCCGCGCGACCCGTGACGGATCGGACTGGGTCCTGTCGGGCACCAAGATCTTCATCACCAACGGCACCTGGGCCGATCACGCGCTGGTGTTCGCGCGGACCGGCGGGCCGGGCCCCAAGGGCGTCACCGCGTTCGTGGTGCCCACCGACGCACCGGGCTTGGGCCGGACCGAGATCAAGGGCAAGCTCGGGCTGCGCGGCCAGGCCACCGCCGAAATCGTCCTCGACGGCGTTCGGGTGCCCGACGCGCTGCGCCTGGGTTCGGAGGGGCAGGGCTTCCGTATCGCGATGTCGGCCCTGGACAAGGGGCGCATCGGCGTCGCGTCCGGGTGCGTCGGTGTGGCCAGGGCCTGCCTCGAAGCCGCCGTGCGCTACGCCGGTGAGCGGGAGCAGTTCGGCAAGCCGATCGCCGGCTACCAGCTGGTCCAGGAACTTCTCTCCGATATCGCCGTCGAAACCGACGCCGCGCGCCTGCTCGCCTGGCGCGCCGCCGATCTCGCCGACCGCGGGGAAGCGTTCGGTACCGCCGCGTCGATGGCGAAGCTGTTCGCCTCCGAAGCCGCGGTCTCCGCGGCCAACAACGCGATCCAGGTGTTCGGCGGCTACGGCTACATCGACGAATACCCCGTGGCCAAGTACCTGCGCGACGCGCGCGTGCTGACCCTCTACGAGGGCACCAGCCAGATCCAGAAACTGCTCATCGGGCGCGCCCTCACCGGCGTGAACGCCATTGTCTGACACAGGAGTACGACCCATGTCCCAGAGAACAGCCTTCGTCACCGGGGCGGCCCGCGGTATCGGCGCGGCGACCGCGGCCCGCCTGGCCGACGACGGATTCGCCGTGGCCGTCGTCGATCTCGACGCCGACGCCGCGGCCTCGACCGCCGAGAAGATCACCGCGGCGGGCGGCACCGCGATCGGCCTCGGCTGCGACGTCGCCGACGAGGCGCAGGTGGCCGATGCCGTCGCCCGCACCGTGGCCGGCCTCGGCTCGCTCGATGTGCTCGTGAACAACGCGGGCGTGCTGCGCGACAACCTGCTGTTCAAGATGTCGGTCGAGGACTGGGATCTGGTGATGGCGGTGCACCTGCGTGGTGCGTTCCTGTGCAGCAAGGCCGCGCAGAAGCACATGGTGGACAACGGTGGCGGCGCCATCGTCAACACCTCGAGCGTCTCGGCGCTCGGCAATCGTGGCCAGGCCAACTACGCGGCGGCCAAAGCAGGCATCCAGGGCCTGACCCGCACCCTCGCCATGGAACTGGGCCCGTTCGGGATTCGCGTCAACGCCGTCGCCCCCGGATTCATCGCCACCGAGATGACCGCGGCCACCGCGGCCCGGATGGGCGTGAGCGCCGAGGAGCTGCAGGCGAAAACCGCCGAGATCACCCCGCTGCGGCGGGTCGGCGTGCCGGCCGATATCGCGAATGTTGTCGCGTTTCTGGCCTCCGACAATGCCGGATTCGTCACCGGACAGACCGTGTACGTCGACGGCGGACGCCGTCTCTAGATTTCGGAGAAACATCATGCAGAGAACAGTTTTCAACGAAGAGCACGAAGCATTCCGCAAGACCGCGCGCGCGTTCATCGAGTCGCAGGTCTCGCCGGTCTACGACCAGTGGTACGAGGCGGGCATCGTGCCGCGCGAGTTCTACAGCAAGCTGGCCGACCTGGGCGTGTTCGGGATCGAGGTGCCCGAGGAATTCGGCGGCGCCGGCATCGAATCGTTCAAGTTCCAGGCGATCCTGGTGGAGGAAACCACCCGCGCCGGAGTGTCTTTCGGTGGCTCGGGCGTGCACGTCGGGCTGTGCCTGCCGTACCTGAAGAACCTCGCGACCGACGAGCAGAAGCAGCGTTGGCTGCCGGGGTTCGTCTCGGGCGAGATCATGTTCGCGATCGCGATGACCGAGCCGGGCACCGGCTCCGACCTCGCCGGAATGCGTACCACCGCGCAGCTGTCCGAGGACGGTACGCACTATGTGCTCAACGGCTCGAAGACTTTCATCACCGGTGGTGTGCACGCCGACCGGGTGATCGTCTGCGCGCGCACCGCCCCGGCATCGGACACCGATCGCCGCCACGGGATCTCGCTGCTCGTCGTCGATACGAAGTCGCCGGGATACGCGGTGGGCCGCAAGCTCGACAAGCTGGGTCTGAAGGTGTCCGACACCGCGGAGTTGTCTTTCACCGACGTCGAGGTTCCGGTGTCGGATCTGCTGGGCGAGGCGCACAAGGGCTTCAGTTACCTGGGCCAGAATCTGCCGCAGGAACGGCTCTCGATCGCCCTCGGCGCCTACGCCCAGGCCAAGGCGGCGATCCGGTTCACCCTCGAATACACCAGGGGCCGCACCGTTTTCGGTCAGCCGGTCGCGCAGTTCCAGAACACCAAGTTCGAACTGGCCGCCTGCCAGGCCGAGGTCGACGCGGCCGAGGCCGTCGTCGACCGGGCCCTGGAGGCCCTCGACCGCGATGAGCTCACCCCCGCCGACGCGGCCTCGGCCAAACTGTTCTGTTCCGAGGTGGCCTCGCGCGTGATCGACCGCTGCCTGCAACTGCACGGTGGCTACGGCTACATCAACGAGTACCCGGTGGCTCGCCTCTACGCCGACAACCGGGTGAACCGGATCTACGGCGGCACCAGTGAGGTGATGAAGATGATCATCGCCAAGGACATGGGCTTGTGACGGGCACCGCGTATCTGGTCGACGGTGTGCGAACGCCGTTCGGCCGGTACGGGGGCGCACTGGCCGGGGTGCGTCCCGATGACCTTGCCGCGCACGCGATTTCCGCCCTGGTCGAACGGCTTCCTGGCGTGGATTTCGACGCGGTCGACGATGTGGTGCTCGGTTGTGTCAACCAGGCCGGTGAGGACAATCGCAATGTCGCGCGGATGGCCGCACTGCTGGCGGGCCTGCCGGTGACTGTGCCCGGTGTGACGGTCAACCGGCTGTGCGCTTCGGGTCTGGACGCGGTGGGTTACGCGGCCAGGGCGATCCGGGCCGGTGACGCGGACCTGGTGATCGCCGGTGGTGTGGAATCGATGACCAGATCGCCCTATGTTCTGCCGAAAAGCGGTGCACCCTGGGATCGGTCGGCTCAGCTCGCCGACACCACGATCGGCTGGCGGTTCGTGAATCCGCGGATGCGCGAACGGTACGGCACCGACACGATGCCCGAGACCGCGCAGAACATCGCCGACGAGTACGCGATCACGCGCGCCGATCAGGACGCGTTCGCCGTGCGCTCGCAGCAGCGGGCCGCGGCGGCGATCGCCCGGGGCAGGCTGGCTCGCGAGATCACCGCGGTCCCCGTGCCGCAGCGTCGTGGCGAACCGGTACTCGTCGATCAAGACGAGCATCCGCGCGAGACCAGCGCGCACGCGCTCGCCGCATTGCGGGCGGTGGTACCCGGTGGCTCGATCACCGCGGGAAATTCCTCGGGGATCAACGACGGCGCCGCGGCGCTGCTGCTGGCTTCCGAGGATGCCGTTCGCCGGTACGGTCTCACACCGCTCGCGCGAGTCGGGGCGGTGTCGGCGGCGGGCGTAGCACCGCGGACCATGGGCATCGGTCCGGTCCCGGCCGTCGAAAAACTGCTCGCTCGAACCGGTTTGGGCATCGACGAAATCGATGTGCTCGAGCTCAACGAGGCCTTCGCCGCGCAGGCGCTCGCGGTTCTGCGCGGGCTCGGCCTGCCCGACGATGCTGATCACGTGAACCCCAACGGTGGTGCGATCGCGCTCGGTCATCCGCTCGGTGCCAGCGGTGCGCGGCTGGCGCTCACCGTCGCGCTCGAACTCGCCGAACGCGATGCCCGCCATGGGATCGCGACCCTGTGTGTCGGTGTCGGCCAAGGTCTCGCCGTCCACCTCCACCGCTGAACGGTGCGGTGATCGCCGCTGGTGATCACCGCATCCACGCCCCCGCTCCCCGCGGTGGCCGCCCCCGCTTCTCGCCATCGCTGTCGTTAGGAACCACCCGTGAACGCCACCCTCTCCCTGGCCAGCATTCTCGCCGAACCCGCCCGCCGCCGACCCAATCACCTCGCACTGATCGAGGGCGACACCCGCGTCACCTTCGCCGATCTGTGGCTGCAGGCCCGCGAGCAAGCCGGTGCCCTGATCGCGCGTGGCGTGAAACCCGGTGACCGGGTTGGGCTGCTGTGTCCGAACACCGTCGACTTCCCGCGCGCCTATTTCGCGATCCTGGCGGCGGGCGCGACCGTGGTGCCCGTGCATCTTCTGCTCACCTCGCCGGAAATGGAGTACGTGCTGCGCGACAGCGGTGCCTCACTGCTGATCTGCCATCCGATGGTCGCGGCCACGGGCGCCGAAGCCGCGAGCAGCGCGGGCATCGACGTCGTGGCGCCGCAGGATCTTGTCGGCGAGGCGATCTCGAACTTCGTCTCCCGTGGCCCCCTCGATACCGCGGTCGTCTTCTACACCAGCGGCACCACCGGCACACCCAAGGGCGCCGAGCTGAGCCACCTCAACATGGTGATGTGCGCGACGGTGAACACCTTCGACGCCAACGAGATCCACCGCGACGACATCGCCCTCGGCGCGCTGCCGCTGTTCCATGTGTTCGGGCAGACGGTGTCGATGAATTCGCACTGGCGAGTCGGCGGCACCCTGGTGCTGATGCCGAGATTCGATGCCGCCGCCGCCATTTCGCTGATGGCGGCCGAGCGGGTCAACCTGTTCCACGGTGTGCCCACGATGTATCTGTCGCTGATCGAGGCGGCGGCTTCGGCGCCGGCCATGCCCGAGCTGAAACTGTGCGTCAGCGGCGGCGCCGCGCTGCCCGTCGCCGTGCTCGAGGAATTCGAGCGGATCTTCCACGCACCGGTGCTCGAGGGGTACGGCCTGTCGGAGACCTCGCCGACCGCGGCGGTGAACCAGCCGTGCTTCGGTACCGAGGCGGGCACCGTGGGGCATCCGGTGTGGGGTGTCGACGTGGAGATCGCCGATCCCGCGATCGCCGACCGCATCGAACTGCTGCCGATCGGTGACGTCGGGGAGGTGGTAGTGCGTGGGCACAACGTGTTCAGCGGCTACACCGGCAGGCCGGAGGCGACCGCGGCCGCGGTGGTCGACGGCTGGTTCCGCACCGGCGACCTCGGAACCCGCGACAAGACCGGCCGGGTGCGCATCGTCGACCGGATCAAGGAGATGATCCTGCGCGGCGGATTCAACGTCTATCCGACCGAGGTCGAAGCGGCCCTGATCCGGCACCCGCACATCGCGCAGGTCGCCGTGATCGGCGTGCCCGACCCGCATTACGGTGAGGAGATCGTGGCGGTCGTGGTGCCCGACGGTGCGGTGACCGCGCAGGAGGTGATCGACTTCGCCAAGCTGCAGGTCGCGAAGTACAAGTACCCGCGCCGCGTCGAGTTCGTCACCGAGCTACCCCTCGGCCCCACCCACAAGGTTCTCAAACGCGAACTGCGCCAACGTTTCGGAGGAGCGGCATGACCACGGATTTCGCCGATGTCGACGCCTTGCGCGCCGCGATCGGAACCGAACTCGGTCCCAGCGACTGGGTCACCATCGACCAGCGTCGTATCGACCTGTTCGCCGAGGCCACCGGCGACCACCAGTGGATCCACCTCGATGCCCAGCGCGCCGCCGACGGGCCCTACGGCGCCACCATCGCCCACGGCTTCCTCACGCTGTCGCTGATCGTGCCGATGACCCAGCAGATCATGAGTGTCAGCGCCGCGAAGGCAGGGATCAACTACGGCCTCGACCGAGTTCGGTTCCTCACTCCCGTTCCGGTCGACAGCCGCATTCGAGCGCACCTCACCCTGACCGAGGTCACCGAGGTGCCCGGCGGTGTCCAAATCCACCGCCACGTCACCGTGGAACTCGAAAACGCCGACAGACCGGCGTGTGTGGCCGACTCCATCGCCCGCTGCCTGCTGTGAACTCCCGCCGCGGCGAGCGCACCCCGCGTTCGCCACGGCGGATCACGTGAGCTGTCGGAGCTCTCCGCTGAGGACCCAGAGGTGGCCGAACGGGTCCTCGACCCGACCCTGTCGCTTGCCGTAGGGACGATTGTCGACGGGGATAACGACCTCGGCGCCGAACTGCACCATCCGGCGGGCCGTCGCGTCGGGGTCCGCGACGGTGAGGACGAGCAGGACGGGCGAGCCGCCCACTGATCGGGGATCGGTCCAGCCCCAGTCCTCGACGCTCTGTGCCACAGCGAACACGACGGAGTCGACGGTGAGTTCGGCATGGTTCACCACGCCGTCGTCATCGGCGACTCGAAGGGTCACCTCGGCGCCGAGCGCCTGGGTGTAGAAGGAGATCGCCGCGTCCGCGTCGGCGACCAGCAGCTTGGGAACCAGTTGGCTGTTCATGCCCTCATGGTCGGACGGCGGTGGGCCGTCGGCCTTGTAGATTTCGGCCCTCTTCCGCGAGCCACTCGGTCGGCGTGGTGTTCATGAGGTCGCGGAAGTCGTGCACGAGGTGGCTCTGGTCGTGGTAGCCAGACTCCGCGGCGACCTGGGCCCAGGAGGCCGCGCCCGTGCCGACCCGACCTACGGCGGACTCCAAGCGGGCCACCCGAGAGGCGAACTTCGGGGTGATCCCCAGTGACCGGCGCATCACCTCGCGAAGACGGCGGGGGCTCAGGTGCGCCCGGTGCGCCAGATCCTCGACCGAAGCGGTCCCACGACCGGCTCTGATCAGTTCCAGCGTGCGCAGGGCGTCGTCGACCGCCGTGCGGTGATCGGCCCGCGACAGCCGCTCGAGCAGCCGCAGCCGCAGGACGGCCTCGCGCTGCTCGACCGGACGGTTCGTCAACTCCTCGCACAGCGAGCCCATCCATGGCAGAACAGCGTCGGCGTGCACTCCGCCCGCGTCCACCTCGCTCAGCGGCATTCCGCTCAACCGTCGCAGCGCCGCCGGCGACAACTCGACATAGGCAGTCGGCTGTCGCGGCAGCAGAGTGGTGACGGGCGTGGCGACCCCCGGTCTCATCAAACCGGCCACCACGGCCGTGGCATGGCGGGTCCGGCCGTCGTAGTCGACCTCGATCGGCGCCCCGAGGCTGAAAACCAGCCGGGCGGACAGCGCGGGCACAGCCCGGTGCGGCCGAGCTCGCCCGGCGTGCTCGCTGATCGCCACCACGCCGATGCCCGCGCCACGACATGCCCGGCGGAGTTCCACCCTCGTATTCTCGCATCCGTCGGCGTCGGGCGTGTCCGCCCAACAGGCACGAACTCGCGATCGGGCCGACTAGCCGTCGGCGAGATATCGCTCGACGGTGGCGACCTTGCTGTCGAGTGCGTCGGTGACGCCGGGTCGGATATCGGCCTTCAGGACGAGGCTGCAGCGGGGCGCGGCGACGAGGATGGCGTCGGTGGCGGCCTTGATCACCGCCATCACCTCGTCCCATTCGCCCTCGATCGTGGTGAACATCGCGTCGGTGCGGTTCGGCAGACCGGACGCGCGGACCACGCGCACGGCCGCGGCGACCGCTTCGCCGACCGAGCCGTCGTGGTGGGCGGATCCGCTGGGCGCTACGGAGAAGGCGACGAGCATCGAGGTCCTTTCGGTGGGTAGGTCTCATCCTCGCCGGGCCGCGGTGCAACTGTGCGCCGACGCGCGGGGCAGGGGTGGCGACCATTACCCTCTATCGAGTGGCGATATCCAAGGTCGAGCGGCTGATGAATTTGGTCATCGCGCTGCTGTCGACCAGGCAGTTCCTGAGCGCGGAACGTATTCGCGCCAGCGTGGCCGGTTACGAGGACTCCGCGACCGACGAGGCGTTCAGCCGGATGTTCGAGCGCGACAAGAACGAATTGCGCGATCTGGGCATCCCTTTGGAAGTCGGTCCGGTGGGGAGGTTCTCGACACTCGAGGGGTACCGGATCAACCGGGACGCCTACGAACTGCCCGATATCGATCTGTCGAGCGAAGAAGCCGCGGCGGTCGCCGTCGCCGTGCAGATGTGGGCATCCCCGGAACTGGCGGGCGCGGCCGAGGGCGCGCTGCTGAAGCTGCGCGCGGCCGGGGTCACTGTCGAAACCGACAACGTGGGGGTATCGGTGCCCGCGGTGCCCGCCCGCACCCGAGGGTCGGAGCCGGTGCTGCGCGAACTGCTGGCCGCGATCGACGCGGGGCAGGCGGTGCGCTTCGGCCACCACAGCGCGGTCACCGATCCGTTCGTGACCCGCGATGTCGAACCGTGGGGTGTGGTGACCAGGCACGGGCGCTGGTATCTCGTCGGCCACGACCGCGAACGCGACGCCGTCCGGACGTTCCGGTTGTCGCGGATCGGCGGACAGGTGCGCCCCTACGGTCCGGTCGACGCGGTCCACAAGCCCGCGCACACCGACCTGCGCGCGATCGTCGACCGGGTCACCGGGGACGCTCCCGTCACCGGATCGGCCACCGTCTGGGTCGCCAAGGGTCGCGGTCGCGAACTGCGCCGCATCGGCACCGAGGTCGACACCCGCGATCTGGGTGGTCGCCCCGGCTCGGTGCTCGAGCTACCGGTTCGATCCCGCGACTGGGTAGCTCGGTTGATCACCGGGCTCGGACCCGACGTCCTCGTACTCGAACCGCCGCAACTGCGCGCCGACGTGATGGACCGGCTACGGTCGGTACTCGACCACACGGAGGTCACGTCGTGAGTTCGCGTCTGTCCCTACGCCTTTCGCGCCTGCTGAACATGGTGCCGTACTTACTCGCGCACCCGGGTATCAGCGCGGCCGAGGCCGCCGCCGAACTGGGTGTCACCACCAAACAGCTGATGAGCGACCTCAATCAGCTGTGGATGTGTGGATTGCCGGGCTACGGTCCCGGTGATCTGATCGACCTCTCGTTCTCCGAGGAGAGCATCGAGGTCACCTTCTCGGCAGGCATCGAACGGCCGCTGCGGCTGACCTCCACCGAGGCCACCGCACTGCTGGTGGCCCTGCGCTCGATCGTGGAGATGCCGGGCATGGTCGACCCAACCGCCGCGCACGCCGCCATCGCCAAGATCGAATCGGCGATCGCCAGCACCGACGCCGTCGTCACCGGCAGACCGGTCGAGGTTCCCCTCGAGAAGCCGGTGGTCTCGACCGTGCGCGCCGCGCTCGCCGACGCGCGGGCCCTGCGCCTGGTCTACTACTCGGCCAGCCGAGACGAAGTGTCCGAACGCATCGTCGACCCGATTCGCGTGGTGCTGGTCGACAACAACAGCTACCTGCAGGCCTGGTGCAGGCAGGCCGAAGGCGTGCGGCTGTTCCGGTTCGACCGGATCGAGGACGCGACCGAACTCGACGAACCGGCCCGGCCGCCGAGCCACGCCGCCGCCGACGCGGCCGCGCTCGACCTGTTCCAGGACGACCCCGACGTGCCGCTGGCGCGCCTGCGCATCCGCGCCGACTACGTGTGGGTGCTCGACCAGTACCCCATGCACCGCATCGAATCGCGCGCCGACGGCAGCATCGAGGCGGGCATGCGCTTCGCCTCGCCGGACTGGATGGCCCGGCTGCTGCTCGGCTTCGGCACCGGCGTCACCGTGCTGGGACCACCGGAACTGGTGGCGGCCGTACGCACGCGCGCCGACGCCGCCCTGGCCGCCTACGCGGCCGCCGGACTGATAGGGGAGACCGAACCCGCGTGAGTCAGCGAGTACTGGTCCTCGGCGCGGGCAGCGTCGGGGTTTTCATCGGCGGACACCTGGCCGCCGCGGGCATGGAAGTGATCTTCGTCGGCCGTCAGCGGATCCTCGACGACATCGCCGAACACGGCCTGCGCCTGACCGATCTGGACGGCGGCTCGACCGAGGTAGCACCCGACCGGTTCGGTCTGGCACTCGAACCCGACGAGCCCGAATTGGCCGACCTGGTCCTGGTCACCGTGAAATCGGCGGCCACTGCCACCGCGGTTCGGGCCGTCGCGGGCCGATTGCGCGCCGGCACCCCGGTCGTGAGCCTGCAGAACGGCATCGGCAACGACTCGGTGATCAAAGAGATCCTGCCGACCAGCATCGTCCTGGCGGGGATGGTGATGTTCAACGTGGTGCATCGCGGTCACGGGTGTTTCCACCGCGCCAGCGGCGGGGACCTCGCGATCCAGGACGACCAGGTCGTCGACCGCTTCGCCGACCGTTTCCGCGCCGCGGGCCTGCCACTGCGCCGCCACCGCGACCTCCGTCCGGTGCAGTGGGCCAAACTGCTGCTCAATTTGAACAACCCGATCAACGCGCTGTCGGGCAGGCCGCTGCGCGAAGAACTCGCCGAGCGTGACTATCGCCGTTGCCTCGCGTTGACCCAGTCCGAAGCCCTCGCCGTGATGAACACTGCGCGAATTCGGCCCGCCCAGCTCACCCCCGTTCCGCCCGAGTTGATGGTGCATTTGCTGCGAGTTCCCGACGCGGTCTTCCGGCGGGTGTTCGGCCGGGTGCTCGCCATCGATCCGCTCGCCCGCTCGTCGATGGCCGATGATCTCGCGCTGGGCCGGCGCACCGAAATCGCGTGGTTGTGTGGGGAAATCGTGCGCCTGGGCGAGATGGTCGGGCACCCGACGCCGGTGAACCGGCGGCTGACGGAGCTGATCAGAATCGCCGAATCCGGCGACACCGCGCGGTTCACCGGAAGCCGGTTACTCGCGGTGCTGACCGGGGCGGCGGCCGCCGTCGCGGATTGAACGCGTGGCGAACACCGCTGCGGCTGGCCGTTCATCCGGGTCCGGTCCCGGGTAGCATCGGTAGTCACCACAGTCTTTGGAGGTATCTGATAATGGGCACGTTCAGCTGGACGCACCTGCTGATCATCGCGTTGCTGTTCGTTCTGCTCTTCGGCGCGAAGCGGCTTCCCGACGCGGCACGCGGTCTGGGCCGCTCGCTGCGCATCTTCAAGAGCGAGGTCGGGCAGATGCAGGCGGAATCCTCGACATCGGACGCACCGGCGTCGGCCACCCCGGCCACCCCCGCGCCGCCGCAGCAGTTGTCCGCGTCGGCGACGCAGGCGCAGACCCCGATCGTCGAAACGCAGCAGGGCCACAAAACCCTCTGACCTCGGCCATCACCCCGGGGCGGTAGCGACCGCTCCGGGGCGAAGTGCTGTCTCGTCAAAAGTTGTCGCCGAGCATCCGCCGTACCGAGGGTTAGAGGCCACCACCCACCATGCGCATTCCGTTCGATCCCCGGCGCACCAAGCGCAGGACGAATCCCGACGGCACCATGTCGTTGGTCGAGCACCTGCAGGAACTGCGCACTCGACTGCTGCTCGCGCTGGCCGCGATCGCGGTGACCACGCTGATCGGCTTCTTCTGGTACGCGCACACCCTCTTCGGGCTGGAGAGCCTCGGCGAGATCTTGCGTGGCCCCTACTGCGCGCTGCCCGAATCGTCGCGGGCCAGCCTGAGCCCCGACGGCGCGTGCCGATTGCTCGCCACCGGGCCCTTCGACCAGTTCATGCTCCGGTTGAAGGTCGGGCTCACCGCCGGCGTCGTGATCGCCACCCCGTTCTGGCTGTATCAGCTGTGGGCGTTCATCACCCCCGGCCTGTACGCGAAGGAACGCAAGCTCGCCGTCGGTTTCGTGGTGACCGGCTCGGTGCTGTTCGTGACCGGCGCCATCCTGGCCTACCTGGTGGTCTCGCACGCGTTGTCGTTCCTGATGACGATCGGCGACAACGTCCAGATCACCGCGCTCAGCGGTAACCAGTACTTCGGGTTCATCATCCAACTGCTGATCATCTTCGGCGTGAGTTTCGAGACGCCGTTGATCATCATCGGGCTGAATCTGGTGGGGGTGCTGCCCTACGTCAAGCTCAAGGCGTGGCGGCGCGGGATGATCTTCGGCCTGTTCGTCTTCGCCGCGATCGTGACACCGCAGGACCCGTTCTCGATGCTGGCGCTGGCGATCGCGTTGACCGTGCTGTTCGAGTTCGCGGTGCAGTTCTCGCGTTTCAGCGACGCGCGCAAGGCCCGCCGGGAGGCGAAGGCGGGCTGGGGTCCGCTCGACGACGAGCAAGCGTCTCCGCTGGAGAATCCGGAACCGGTGGCACCGGCCGATCCGATGGGCGAGCCGGAGAAAACCCCGCGCCCGGTGTCGGACTACTCCGATACGCTCTGAGGGGTGACCGACACTCCGGGGCTGCCCAGCGAACTGGCGAAATTCGCCGGCGAGATTTCCTTCGAACTGGACCCCTTCCAGCGCACCGCGTGCGCGGCATTGGAAGACGGGCACAGCGTGCTCGTGTGCGCCCCCACCGGTGCGGGCAAGACGATCGTCGGTGAGTTCGCGGTGCACATGGCGCTGGCCTCGGGCGGAAAGTGCTTCTACACCACGCCGATCAAGGCACTGTCGAATCAGAAGTTCGCCGACCTGACCGCCCGCTACGGGCGCGACAGTGTCGGCCTGCTCACCGGTGACCAGTCGATCAACCCCGGCGCACCGGTGGTCGTGATGACCACCGAGGTACTGCGCAACATGCTCTACGCGTCCTCGGACTCGTTGCACGGGCTGTCCTACGTCGTGATGGACGAGGTGCACTACCTGGCCGACCGGTTCCGCGGCGCGGTATGGGAGGAAGTGATCCTGCACCTGTCGCCGGACGTGCGTCTGGTGAGCCTGTCGGCGACGGTGTCCAATGCCGAGGAGTTCGGCGCGTGGATGGAAACCGTGCGCGGCGACACCGCGGTGGTGGTCGACGAGACCAGGCCGGTGCCGCTGTGGCAGCACGTGATGGTCGGTCGGCGGATGTTCGACCTGTTCGACAACAAATCCAGCGACCACAAGGTCGTGGTCGACGAAGACCTCGTCCGCTTCATCCGCCAGCGCGAGAGCGCCGACCGGATGCACGGATACGGCGGTCCGCGCGGGCGCGGTGGGCGCGGCGGCAACTTCCGTCCGCTGCCGCGACCGGACGTGCTCGCTCGCCTCGACGAGGAAAACCTGCTGCCCGCGATCACGTTCATCTTCAGCCGCGCGGGCTGCGACGGCGCGCTGGCCCAGTGCCTGCGCGCACGCCTGGATCTGAGCCGTCCCGGCGAGACCGAGCAGATCGACGAGATCATCGAAAAGCACACCGGTGATCTGCCCAAGGGTGATCTCGAGGTCCTCGGTTACTGGGAATGGCGCGAGGCGCTGCACCGTGGCCTGGCCTCCCATCACGCCGGCATGCTGCCCGCGTTCCGGCACACCGTCGAAGAGCTGTTCGTCAAAGGCCTGGTGCGCGCGGTGTTCGCCACCGAGACCTTGGCGCTCGGCATCAATATGCCCGCTCGCACGGTGGTGCTCGAGCGCCTGGTGAAGTTCAACGGTGAAACCCACGCCGAGCTGACTCCCGGCGAGTACACCCAGCTCACCGGTCGTGCGGGCAGGCGCGGCATCGATGTCGAGGGCCACGCGGTGGTGCTGTGGCAGCCCGAGGTGGACACCAGCGCGGTCGCCGGCCTCGCCTCCACCCGCACCTACCCGCTGCGCAGCTCGTTCCGGCCGGGCTACAACATGTCGATCAACCTGATCGACCGGATGGGCGCTCAGGAGGCCCGAACGCTGCTCGAAAGGTCGTTCGCCCAGTTCCAGGCCGACCGGTCGGTCGTGGGGCTGGTCCGTGGCATCGAACGCAACGAGGGCGCGCTGCGCAAGTTGGAGAGTCAGCTCGGTGGCGTCGGTGGCGACTTCATGGAGTACCTGTCGCTGCGTGATCGGATCAAGCAGCGTGAGCGCGATATCCAGCAGCAGGGCCGGGCCGACCGGCGTGGTGCCGCGGTGAAGGCGCTGATCGGTTTGCGCCGCGGTGACGTGGTGGCCATCCCGGTGGGTAAGCGTTCGGGGCTCGCGGTGATCCTGGAACCCGATCAGACGCCCGGCGACCCGCGTCCACTGGTGTTGACCGAGGACCACTGGGCCGGACGGGTCTCGGCGGCCGATTTCCCCGAGCCCGCCGAAGCACTCGGGCGCATGGACCTGCCGCGCCGTGTCGACCATCGGACCGCCCGCATCCGCCGCGACCTGGCCTCGGCGCTGCGCGGAACCGGCATCTCGGCGCCGCGCCGAGGTAAGCGCAACGACCGTGTTCGCGGCGGCGAGGATCGCCAACTCTCGACGCTGCGGCGCAGTCTGCGCTCCCATCCCGCACACGACCGTCCCGACCGGGAACAACTGAGCCGGACCGGCGAGCGGTATTCGCGCCTCGCCCGCGAGACCGAGACGATGCGCCAGAAGGTTGCCGCGACCACGAATTCGCTGGCGCGTACCTTCGATCGGATCGTCGGGCTGCTGGAGGAGCGCGGTTTCGTCGCCCACGGGGAGGTCACCGCCGACGGCAGGCGGCTGGCCCGGATCTATGCCGAAAGCGATCTGGTGGTCGCCGAGGCGTTGCGTCAGGGCCTGTGGCGCGGGCTCGGTCCGGCCGAGCTCGCCGCGGTGGTGTCGACGCTGGTCTACGAATCGCGGCAGGAGACCGGTCTGCTGACACCGGCGGGGCCCACCGATCCGATCCGCCGGGCGATCGCGGCCACCATCGACGTGTGGTCGGACCTGCGCTCCGACGAGGCGCGGCACAAACTTCCGCCTACCCGCGAACCCGACCTGGGATTCGTCACCGGGGTGTACAAGTGGGCGCGCGGCGACGCGTTGGCCGAGGCGTTGCTGGCCAGCGGCGACCAGGGCACGACGATGTCGGCGGGCGATTTCGTGCGGTGGTGCAGGCAGGTGATCGACCTGCTCGATCAGATCCGCAACACCGCCGACGACCCCGAGGTCGCGTCCACCGCGGCCAAGGCGGTGCGTGCGGTGCGGCGGGGTGTCGTCGCGGTGGACGCCGCGTAGTCGCGACGTCTGTGATTTGATTTCTTCGCGTACCGACCGTGAGGCGGATGTCGTGCGAATGCGGCAGGCCCGGCGCGGGGGGCTACCGTATGGACTAATAATGCGAGTGGAGGCGAGTGGATGAGCGGCCCTTACGGACCGAACAACCCCGGGGAGGGGAACAACGATCCCACCCAGCACTGGGGGGGTCAGCAGGGGGCCGGTGGCGCCGGTCCCACCCAGCACTGGGGTGGTGCGCAACAGCCGCCGCCTCAGGGCGCCCAGCCCACCCAGCAGTGGGGGGACCCGAACGCACAGCAGCCTCCGCAGCAGTGGGGACAACAACCCCAGCAGCCGCAGCAGCCGTGGGGTCAGCAGCCGCAGCAACCGACCGGGCCGCAGCAGCAGTGGGGCCAGACCCAGCCGCCGCCGCAGGACTGGAACAACCAGGCCGCCAACGCGCAGCCGTGGGGCCAGCAGCCGGCGCCGCAGCAGCAGTGGGGGCAGCAGTCCGGGCCGCAGCAGCCGTGGGGCCAGCAGCCGCAGCAGTCCTCCGGTGGTAAGGGCAAGGGCCTGATCATCGGCCTCGTCGCAGCGGGCGTGCTCGTGGTCGCCGCGGTCGTCGGCTTGCTCCTGGTGGTGTTCTCCTCGGACGAACTCGACAACGTGGCCGTGCAGGACGGTGTCGCGCGCGTGTTGAAGGAGTCCTACGACATCGCCGACGTCTCCGACGTCAGCTGCCCCTCCGGTCAGGCCGTGGAGGTCGAGGCGACCTTCACCTGCGACCTGAAGGTCAGTGGCGAGGCGAAGAAGGTCACCGTCAAGATCACCAAGGAAGACGGCACCTACGAGGTCGGCCGCCCGAACTAGGCGTTCGCACTACGTTTTCCGGGCCGTCCGCGAGTACGCGGGCGGCCCGGTGTCGTTTCCGGTGTCGCGGACCTGATCAACGATGCCTTGCCGAGATCTCGCCGCGGCGGGTCAGTCGGCGTGTGCCGCGGTGAGTGCGGTGACCAGGCGGGTGATCGGGCTCTCGGCGTTGTAGGCGGCAGCCAAGGCGAGCAACCGGTCGGGGTCGGCCGGGGTGGCGGGCAGGATGTCCGGGCGGGACAGGACGACATCGGCGTCGCGGACGACTCGCACGACCGGCGCGGCCACTTCCAGATATTCCTGCGCGGCAACGAGTTTCGCGCGCACACCCTTGGCGATATCGGAACTCGGATCGGCGACGGCGGCCATGAGCGCGTCGAGCGAGCCGAACTTGGTGATCAGCTGGGCGGCGGATTTGTCGCCGATGCCCGCCACGCCGGGCAGGCCGTCGGAGGCGTCGCCGCGCAGCGTCGCCATGTCGGCGTAGGCCGGTCCCGCGTTCTGTTCGGGCACACCGTATTTCGCCGAGAGCTCCGCGGGCCCGAACAGTTCGGCCTTGGCCAGGCCGCGACCGACGTAGAGCACCCGAACCGGTGGGCCGGGCTCGTCGCGGACCAACTGCAACAGGTCGCGGTCGCCGCTGACGACGACGACCGGATCGACGCGTTCGGTGCTCGCGAGGGTGCCGAGCACATCGTCGGCCTCGAGACCCTCCGCGCCGCCGGTGGCGATGCCCGCCGCGGCCAGCACCTCGAGGATCATCTCGACCTGCGGGGTGAGGGTGTCGGGCACCTCTTCCGCGCCGGGTGCGGCCGCGGTGCTGGTGTCGAGCCGATGGGCCTTGTAGGAGGGCACGAGGGCCACGCGGAACGGCGGCCGCCAATCGAGGTCGAGCCCGACGACGAGCCTGCTCGGGCGATGCTTGGTGACCAGCGAGGCCACCATGTCGGTGAACCCGCGCACCGCGTTCACCGAGCGTCCGTCGGCCCCCCGGAGTTTGTCGGGAATCGCGTAGTAGGCGCGGAACCAGAGGCTGGCGCCGTCGAGGATCAACAGGGGTCCACGGGTGCTCTCGTCAGCGGTCACCCGGTGATTGTGCCCCGAAGCACCGACACCGTGCCGATGGCGGTGCCGACGGGGTCTCGTCGGTGGCAGCCGCCGGCTCCGGGCGGGTAACGTCGGATCCTATGAGCGCGCACACGGATGCCAGGTTCGCTGCGAAGGTCTACGGTCAGCGGTTGGAACGGGCGGTCGAATTGATGCGTGCGGCGCATCTGGACGCCCTGCTGATCACCCCGGGCCCCGATCTGCGCTACCTGATCGGCTCGGCGGCGCAATCCTTCGAGCGACTCACCTGCCTGGTGATCTCGGCGGACGGATCGACACCGTCGGTGGTCATCCCGAAACTCGAGCTGGCCGCTCTCGCGGATTCCGCCGCGGGCGAACTCGGCCTGCGGGTACTCGACTGGGTCGACGGCGTCGATCCGTACCAATTGGTCCGCTCGACATTGCACGCGGGTTCGCGCATCGCGGTGGCCGACGCGATGCCCGCGCTGCACCTGATCCCGCTCGCCGAGTCGACCACGGGGCTGCCCGCGTCGGCGACGCCGGTGCTGCGGGAGTCGCGAATGATCAAGGACGAGGCCGAGATCGACGCGCTGCGCCGCGCGGGTGCGGCGATCGACCGGGTGCACGCGCGCATGGGTGAATTCCTCTCGGCGGGTCGCACCGAGGCGGCGGTGGCCGCCGACATCACGGCCGCGATCCTCGCGGAGGGCCATACCGAGGCGGCGTTCGTCATCGTCGGCAGTGGCCCGCACGGCGCCGACCCACACCACGAGGTGTCCGATCGCGTGATCGAACAGGGCGACGTGGTGGTGATCGATATCGGTGGCCCGGTCGAACCCGGTTACTACTCGGACTCGACCCGCACCTACGTGCTCGGCACCCCGAGCCCGGAGATCGTCGAGCGGATGGCGGTGCTCGAGGCCGCCCAGGCCGCCGCGGTCGCGGCTGTGCGGCCGGGAGTGAGCGCGGAGTCCATCGACGCGGCCGCGCGCGCCGTGCTCGCCGACGCGGGCTTGGACGAGGCCTTCATCCACCGCACCGGCCACGGCATCGGCCTGTCGGTGCACGAGGAGCCCTACATCGTGGCGGGCAACGACTTGGTGCTCGAAGCGGGCATGGCGTTCAGTATCGAACCGGGAATCTACTTCGGCGGCGAATGGGGCGCGCGGATCGAGGACATCGTGGTCGTCACCGAGGACGGCGTGGAGTCGATGAACAACCGGCCGCACGGTTTGACGGTGCTGTAAGCGCGTCGCGCACAGGCAATGTCGGGGCGTCCGGTGCGGTGTCGACCGGGCGGGGCAGTCTATTTCAGCGTGCTCGACGACAGCACCCGGCGCACCTGGATCGCGACGACGACCCGCGTCGGATTCTCGCGGGGCACCCGGTAGCGCTCGGTATAGCGGCGCACGGCCTCGGCGACGCCGGCGCTGTCGTCGAGCACCGTCGCCGGTCCTTCGAGGGTGAGCCAGCGCGCGCCGTCGACCTGGCTCACCGCCGCGTACCCACCCCGTCGGGCGTTGCGCGCCTTCACCGACGCGCCGTCGGTGATCACGCGGGCGAGCCCGCTCGCCGGATCCCAGGTGAAGCCCACCGCGACCACGTGCGGAGTGCCGTCGGCGCGCAGGGTGGTCAACGTGGCCAGGTGTCGCTGGGTGACGAACTCGAGGGCGGCGGGGGACAGCTGTGCGGTGGCGGTCGACATGCCGGAAACGGTAGTCGGGCCGAACGACGGCGGACTCCGCGGGCCGTGGTGAGCTTGCTCCACCGGCGAACTGTCGCCGGACGTCGAGAAAGCGTGTCGATTCGGTCGTCGGAGGCAGCGCGGGGGCGGCCACCGAGGCGGGCCGGAACAGGCCACCACGACCGGATGACAGACTGGCGCTATGGGAATGCAGAACGACGGTCCGGTGCTGGTCCTGGGTGGGCGCAGTGAGATCGGGCTCGAGGTGGCGCGCAGGCTGGCCTCCGGGCGGGTGGTGATCCTGGCCGCGCGCCGGGCCGATACGTTGGCCGCCGAGATCGAGCAGGTGCGCGCGGCGGGTGCGAGTGCCGTACACGCCGTGGAATTCGACGCCGACGACATCGCCGCCCACGCGCCCCTGCTGGAAAAGCTCGCCGCCGAGCACGGTGGCATCGCGACCGCGGTGCTCGCCTTCGGTGTGCTCGGCGATCAGGACCGAGCCGAGCACGACCCGGCACACGCGGTCGCGGTCGTGCACACCGACTATGTCGCCCAGGTCAGTGTGCTCACCACCCTGGCGACCCTGATGCGCGCGCAGGAGTCCGGCCAGATCGTCGTGTTCAGCTCTATCGCGGGCGTGCGGGTGCGGCGGGCGAACTATGTCTACGGGTCGGCCAAAGCGGGCCTCGACGGCTTCGCGAGCGGCCTCGGCGACGCCCTGCACGGCACCGGCGTCCAACTGCTGCTGGTGCGTTCGGGCTTCGTGATCGGCCGGATGACCACCGGCATGGACCCCGCCCCTATGTCCAGCACCCCTGGCCAGGTCGCCGACGCCGTCGTCCGCAGCCTCGGCAAGGGCGCCACCCGCGTCGCCGTCCCCGGCCGCCTGGCGTTGGCGTTCTTCGTGATGCGCCTGCTCCCGCAATCCGTCTGGCGCCGGATGCCACGGTGACCGGGACGGACTGGACCGGCCACCCGATCGTGGTCGCCGGAATCGGGGCCGACGGATGGGCCGGGCTCGGCGACACGGTCCGCCGCGCTATCGGCGACTGTGACGTGGTGTTCGGGTCCCCGCGGCAGCTGGCCCTGCTCCCGGCCGGTGATCTCGAACGCGTGCCGTGGCCGTCGCCGCTGGTGCCCGCACTGCCGGAGTTGTTCGCGCGCAATGCCGCTCGCCGTGTCGGTGTCCTGGCCAGCGGCGATCCCATGTTCTACGGCATCGGCGTCACCCTGGCGCGGCGGTTCGGCCCGGCGGCGCTGCGGGTGTACCCCCAGCCCTCGTCGGCATCGCTGGCGTGCGCCCGGCTCGGCTGGCCGCTGGCCGAAACTCCGGTGATGAGCGTGGTTGCCCGGCCATTGCCCACCATCCTGCCCGAATTGTCGGAAAATCGTCGGATCCTCGTCCTCAGCGAGGATGAGACGACCCCGAGCCGGATCGCGGAACTGCTGCGTGACAACGGATTCGGCGCCTCGATGCTGACTGTCTGCGAACAACTCGGCGGTCCCACCGAACGTCGGCGCACCGGCCTCGCCGCCACCTGGCCGCACCCGCCCGGCGACCCGCTCAACATCGTCGCCATCGACTGTCGCGCCGATCCGGGCACCCGGCGCGACACCCGCCTGCCTGGCCTGGCCGACGCCGCCTTCGCCGGTGACGGCCAGCTCACCAAGGCCGAGGTGCGCGCCCTCACCGTCACCGCTCTCGCCCCCGCACCGGGGGAAATGCTGTGGGATATCGGCGGTGGCTCGGGCAGTGTCGCCATCGAATGGTGTCGCACCCATCCGCTGTGCCGGGCCGTCACGTTCGAACGACTGGCCACCCGTCGAGAACAAATCGCGACCAATATCGATGCACTCGGGGTACCGGGAATAACGATCCGCGGCGAGGTGCGCTCAGAGTTAGCCGAAGAATTGGCGCCCGCGCCCGACGCGATATTCCTCGGCGGCGGACTCACTCAGGACGGCATGTTCGAACAGTGCTGGCAACGCCTGCGCCCCGGTGGTCGCCTCGTCGCCAACGCGGTCACCGCGGAATCGGAAGCGCTGCTGCTCGACTGGTCCGCCGGGTTCGGCGGGATGCTGCGCAAGTTTCAGATCTATCGCGGCGAACCACTGGGCGGGTTCACGGCCTGGCGTCCGCACTTGCCGGTCGCCCAGTGGGTTGTCCGAAAACCCGCTGGTCGACAGAGCATCGACCCATAGGTCCGATCACGCGCAGATCACGCGCAGATCACGGTGAATCCGTTGTCGCAGGGTTCGCGCGCCGGAATAGTTTCAGACCGAAGGTGTAGAACCCCAGGCTCGGGGGTAGGGTCGTTGCCGTTCGGGGTAATCTTCCCGGTGCGTTTTCCATGATGGAGAGTTACATGAAGTACTCGACGTTCGATGGCGATGGCTGTGCCGGTGCCGATGATTTCGGAGGGCTGTCCTGAGAGTTCTGATCCTCGGTGGCACCGGTGAAGCCAGGGAGTTGGCGCGCAGAGCGTCCGGCGAGCGTGGGCTCGACATCGTGTCCTCCCTGGCCGGCCGGGTCGCCAATCCGCGGTTGCCGGTGGGTGCGGTCCGCGTGGGTGGGTTCGGCGGTGTCGAAGGTCTCCGAACCTGGCTACGTGAGAACGCGATCGACGCTGTCGTGGATGCGACCCACCCCTTCGCCGCGCAGGTGAGCGCGCACGCGGCCGCCGCCGCCGCTGATCTGAACCTGCCCGCGCTGCATCTGCGCCGCCCGGAATGGGTGCAACGACCCGGTGACCTGTGGACCCGGGTGCCCGATCTCGCGTCGGCGGCCGCGGCCCTGACCCCGCGCGACAAACAGGTTCTGCTGACGATCGGCCGCCAAGGCGTCGGCGCGTTCGTCGGCTGCACGGGGCACGGCTTCGTCATCCGCTCCATCGACGCCCCCGAGGTCCCGCTGCCGCCGCGCTCGAAGCTGTTGCTGGCGCGTGGGCCGTTCACTTTCGACGAAGAGCTCGTGCTGATGTCGCGCCATCGCATCGATGTACTGGTCACGAAGAACAGCGGTGGCGCGCAGACCGAGGCCAAGATCGTCGCGGCGCGCACCGCGGGTCTGCCGGTGATCATGATCGACCGACCGCCGCTGCCCGCGGGCGCGCGCACCGTGGCCGAGGTCGGCGACGCTGTCGAGTGGTTGCGCGAGTCCGAGTCGCACCGGGTGCGCTGAATCCGGCTGCCGGAGAACGCTGTCAGCGTGGATGCGGTGGCGTGAAGATCGTCGGCAACTGGTCGAACCAGTGCAGGACCGCACGCTCGTAGGCGATGCCGAATTCGAGGGTGGCCCGCTGGTGGGGGGCCAGCGCGGTTTCGTCTTCGTCGAGGTAGCGGTCGAGGCGGTCCTGGTGAATATTCTTGTTGGCGGCGATGATCCGATCGCGATGTGCTGGATCGAGGTGCTCGCCGAAGGACAGGGTGAGCAGCAGTGGCACCCGGATGGTTTCGGCGCCGGGGTCGCGCCCGATCCACTCGGCGAAGGCCTCGCGCCCGATCTCGGTGATCCGGTACGGCGTGCGTTCCCTGGCGCCGCGTTCGCCCTTGGTCACCAGGCCCGCGGCGTCCATGGTGGACAGCTCGCGATAGACCTGGCTCTGCGTGATGGTCCAGAAGTCGCCGATGCGTTGCTGGGCCTGCGTGGCGAGATCCCAGCCCGACTTCGGGCCCTCGTGCAGGAACCCGAGCAGCGAGGCCGCGGTGGAGTTCAGTGGGCGGCGTCGAGTCGCGATGTCGGTCAACGGTCAACTCCCTTCGAACTACATTCCTAAGTGGAATGTTACGCCTGGGTGGGCGGTCCGCCAATAGTGCCGGTGTTGCGGTGAGTTCGCCGACCCGGGGGGTGCGGCGGTGGTGCTCGCGCGCTGAGCACCACCGCCGCGCAGATCGATCGCCGGGCTCAGGCCAACGCGAGGTTCACGATGTCGCCGTCGGCCAGTTCATAGGACGCCAAGGTCGCGGCGTCCTCGAGTGCGACCTCGCTCTCGGTGATGAGCTGCTGGTCGGCAGCCGGAACCCCGGTCTGTTCCTCGATGCGGGTCTTGAGGTCCTTCACGGTGGCCGTGGAGTCGACACTGACCTCGATGGGCTCGCCGTCCAAGCCGTTGACCAGCAGGGTGATGCTGGTCGTGGACAGGGGTGCCCCGGGCAGGGCGGGCAACGCGGGCAATGCGGGCGCGGCGGGTGCCGCCGGGGCGGCCGGCGCCTCCGGTGCCGCGGGCGCGGCGGGTGCCGCCGGTGGGGCAGGCGGGGCTGGTTGGGCCGAGGCGCCCGGCAGGATCCCGGCGACGGGAACCGCCATGGCGGCGACCATCAGGCCGACTGTCACCCCGCGCCGTAATCGGGTACCGACGGTGTGCCGTGCGTGGTGCTGAACTCTCATCGTGGTGAGTCCTTTCATCGTCCGCTGTGGACGTGTTGGGGAATCGAACCAGGAAACGAGATGTCACGCTGTAGTGCTCGCGGGCATGCCCGCGGAACCAGTGTGCCACCGCACGCGCGTATCGAGGGGTCTCGCCGACCGCGCGGGTCGCCGAGAATCGCGGTCGGCCCTGGAGGCACCGCAGTGGTTGCCGTGCGGATTCGGTGACCGGTCGTCGGGGCCGCATGGGGTACCGACCGCGCGGTTCGCTGATTGCTCGCGGCGGACTACCGGCTCGGTACCGCCCCGTACCTGCGCGAGGTGAAAACGCGGGTGCCTTCCGGCGTGTCGAAGGTGATGGTGGTCGACGATCCGATGATCAGCAGTGTGCGCATGTCGACCTCGTCCGGATCGAGCTCGCCCAAGGTGGTCACCCGGACCGACTCGGTCGGTCCACCGACATCGCGGCCGAGTACCACCGGCGTCACCGGCGGGCGGTGTTCGAGCAGTAGCTCGCGCATGGCGCCGACCTGCCAGCGTCGTTGCGAGGAAGCCGGGTTGTAGATCGCGATCGCCATGTCGGCCGCGGCCACCGCCGAGAGGCGTTGTGCGACAACATCCCAGGGCTTGAGTCGATCCGAGAGCGAGATCATCGCGTAGTCGTGCCCGAGTGGCGCGCCGACCCGGCTCGCCACCGCGTTGGCGGCTGTCAGCCCGGGCAGCACCCGCACGCGGACATCCTGGAACTGCGGTTCGGCCGACACCTCGAGTACCGCGGCCGCCATGGCGAAGACGCCCGGATCGCCGGAGGACACCACCGCGACGCGAGCGCCCCGCTTGGCCAGGTCCAGCGCCATCGCGGCCCGCTCGGACTCGACCTTGTTGTCGCTGGCGTGCCGTCGCTGACCCGCGCGCTCGGGAACGCGGTCGATATAGGTGGTGTAGCCGACGAGGTCGGTGGCCTCGGCCAGGGCGGCGGTGACCTGCGGCGTCGTCCAATCCGCATCGCCGGGGCCGAGGCCGACGACGACGACCTCGCCCGGCAGCTGCGCCGACGCGGCGGCAGTCGAGACCCGCGGCGCGGTCGTGTCGGCACCGGACGCCGAGCTGATCGAAGTGTCGGTGCGGATGGAAGCGCCACGAGCCGGGATGGTGGTGGTGGGTGTCGGGCCCGGCACGAGCATGATCGAGAAGTACGGCACGTCCGCCTCGTCGACGTCGGCCGCGGCGAGTACCCGCTGGCGAGTGCTGCTCGCGCGTTCGACGTAGTAGGCGGCGTCCAACCGGCCGGAATCCGCGAGTGCCCGGCGCACACCCGGAAAGGTGCGCCCCAGCTTCATGATCGCGGCCGCGTCGGTGTCGCGTAGTCGCTGGGTCAGCTCGTCGACGGGCATGGTGCCGGGCAGCACCGTCAGCACCTGCTCACCTTCCACCAGGGGAGTGCCCAGCGCCGCGGAGGCGGCGCTGACCGAGGTGATGCCGGGAACGATCTCGGTCTCGAATCGATCGGCCAGCCGCCGGTGCATGTGCATATAGGACGAGTAGAACAGTGGATCGCCGGCGGCGAGCAACGCGACGGTGCGCCCCGCCGCCAGATGGGCGGCCAGGCGTGCCGCGGCCTGCTCGTAGAACTCGTCGATCGCGCCCTGGTACCCGCCGGGGTGATCGGTGGTCTCCACGGTCACCGGGTAGACGAGGTGCTCCTCGATCTGGCCCGCGCGCAAATACGGTTCCGCGATGGCCCGCGAGATGCTGCGCCCGTGCTTGGCGCTGTGGAAGGCGACCACATCGGCTTCGGCGATGAGCCGGGCGGCCTTCACCGTCACCAGTTCCGGATCGCCGGGACCGAGGCCGATACCCCAGAGTTTGCCGGTGCTGATCTCACTCACTCCTGTTCGCTCGCAATCGCATTCAGCGCCGACGCGGTGATCGCGCTGCCGCCCCGCCTGCCGCGGACGGTCAAGTATTCGATGCCGCCGAAGTCGATCAGCGCCTGCTTGGATTCCACGGCTCCGATGAACCCGACCGGGATGCCGATGATCGCGGCGGGACTCGGCGCACCGGCGTCGAGCATGTCGAGCAGGTGGAACAGGGCGGTCGGTGCGTTGCCGATGGCCACCACCGCACCGTCGAGCTGGTCGCGCAGCAGTTCCAGCGCCGCCACCGAGCGGGTGTTGCCCAGTCGCGCGGCGAGTTCGGGCACCCGTGGGTCGGTGAGGTTGCACAGCACCGCGTTGTCGGCGGGCAGGCGCTTGCGGGTCACTCCCGAGGCGACCATGTTGGCATCGCAGATGATCGGTTTGCCCGCGCGCAGCGCGGCCCGTGCCGCGGCGACCACTCCCGGGGAGTAGGCGATATCGGCGGCCAGGTCGACCTGACCGCAGCCGTGGATCATCCGCACCGCCACCCGCTCCACATCGGCGGGGAAACCGGCGAGATCGGCCTCGTCGCGGATCGTCGCGAACGAGCGCCGATAGATCTCGGCCCCGTCGGTGAGGTAGCTGGCACGCACGTCGGACATGCGCACAACCCTAGAACCTGGGCCTGACGTGGCGCCGCCCGGCTCAGGTGCGGGGGCGTTCGAGAATGCGCGACATCACCAACGAGCTACGGGTGCGCCCGACTCGCGCGTTCTCCCTGATCCGTTCGACCGTCACCTCGATCTCGGCCATATCGGTGGCCATCACATGAACCAGCGCGTCGGCCTCGCCCGCGATCGTCCACACCCCGACGACCTGGGGAATCGGCTCCAGGGTGCGGCGTAGCTCGGCGGGGGAGATGTTGTCGCGGTAGTAGACCTCGACATAGGCCTCGGTGGTCCAGCCGAGGGCGGCCGGGTTGACCTGGGCGGTGAACCCGGTGATCTGTCCGCTCGCGACCATCTTGTCCACTCGGCGTTTCACCGCGGGCGCGGACAGTCCGACCACCGAACCGATGTCCTGGAACGAGGCGCGGGCACGCAGGAGCAGTTCCGCCAGAATACGTCGATCGATCTCGTCCACGTCAGTCCTCTCGATCGCGCAATGATTCGTCATTCTGGCATCGAAATGCACAACGAATCGGTGTTACGCGTGGAATGCAACGGCAATTACGGTCGTGGAAACCGTCGCAGCCACCAGGAGTCCTGATGACCGCCGTTAGCCCCCTTCGCGTATCCGCACCCGCGCGGACTGCCTCGCCGCGTCGCTACGTGCTGTGTCGCCCCGACCATTTCGAGGTCACCTACGCGATCAACCCGTGGATGGATCCGGCCGTCGGGGTCGACCGGGCGCGCGCGCTCGCCCAGTGGGAAATCCTGCGCGCGACCCTGGAAGCGCACGGACACACGGTCGAGACGGTTCCCGGCGAGCCCGGTCTGCCGGATATGGTCTTCGCCGCCAACAGCGGCATCGTGATCGGTGGTCACGCGCTCTCGGCACGGTTCGCCCACCCGCAACGGGCGGCCGAGGGCCCCGCCTTCCATCGCTGGTTCGCCGCTCGGGAACTGCGCGAGCTGGCCACCGCGACCGAAACCAACGAGGGGGAGGGCGATTTCGCGTTCGCCGGGCGCCGAATCCTGGCCGGTGTCGGGTTCCGGTGCTCGCTGGCCGCGCACGCGGAGGTCGAGCGGTACTTCGGGGTGCCGGTGGTTTCCCTCGAATTGGTCGACCCACGCTTCTACCACCTCGACACCGCGCTGATGGTCCTCGACGACACCACCATCGCCTACTATCCGCCCGCGTTCAGCCCGGCCGCCCGCGACGTCCTGACCGCGCTGTACCCGGACGCGATCCTCGCCGACGACAACGACGCGATCTCCTTCGGCTTGAACGGACTCAGCGACGGCGAACACGTCTTCCTCGACCCCGGCGCCACCGGACTCCTCGCGCGGTTGCGTGAACGCGGATTCGTCCCCGTGCCGGTCGACGTGTCCGAACTGCGCAAGGGTGGCGGCGGCGTGAAGTGCTGCGTGCTCGAGCTGCACACCCGCCGTGACACGGCCATCGGGTAGCCGGGTCGGTGCGGCGGACGCGCAGCTGGCGGGGGCTTGCTCGTCTGCGGTGCCTACGACGCGGAACTGCTGCGGGAAGCTGATCGTCGATCGCTGTCCGCTCGGTCGCCGAAGCAGGTCAGGGTGCGGTCGTCGCCTCGTCGGTCTCGACCCGGTAGCCGTGGTCGGTGGCGACGACATCGGTGACGGGTCCGCGTGGGCGGCCGCAGCGTCGGTCGCAGCCCGACCAGTGCTGGCGACCCGCCACGGTGACGGCTGCGGCGGGAACGAGTTCGACCGCCACGGCCGAGCGCTCGACATCGGTCACCTCGGCCAGGACACGATCGGAGTCGACGGCGGCGGCGAGGTCGGCGCGGACGTCGGTGTGTGATTTCGCGCAGCCGGGGCGTCCGGCGCAGGCGCTGACCTGCAGCCACGGCGAATTCGCGTCGAAGATCAGCCCCATCGGCGCGAGTACCCGCACCACGGTTTCGGCGGGCCCTTCGTCGAGGTCGGTGATCACCAGGCTGCGCCAGGGGGTGACGAAGACGGGCCGTTCCACCGCGGCCAGGAATTCGGTGGTCCTGGCGGACAGGGTGCCGAGCGGGACGGCGGCGCCGAGTGCGACCAAGCCGTTGTCCTGGTCGAGCCACCCGATCGGAACATCGTGTGTCGCACCGAGTTCGAGAGGTTCACCGGTAGGGGAGCGATCCAGTGCCTCGACCACCGATTCGACCCCGCCCGGGATCTCGTGCAGTCGCCACTGCCCGCGCTCGCTGGTTCCCCGTAGATCGAGAAAGCCACGGGCCGCGTCGAGCATCACCTCGACCGCCGCACCCGCACTCACCCGAAGCCCGGTATCGACACCGGCCAGCAGCAGGGCGAACTCGTCGCCGCCGACAGCGTGGATCCCGATGTCGCCGCGCAGCGTGCTCACGTCGCCGCGACCGTCGTCGAGGGTGAACAGCACCCGCCCCGGCAGGTCGCCGAGCCGCGCATCGGCCCGGAGCCCGGCGTCGAGGTCGACCGTCAGATCCCGGACATCGGCGAACCCGCCGACGCGACCGGACAGGGGGGAGGCGACGATATTGCGCACTCGTTCGTGGCTCTCGCTGGGCAACAGGCCCGCCGCGCCCAGCCGGAGGGCGAGTTCGGACGCGTCACGTACCTGCCGGAGCTGGATGTTGCCGCGCGAGGTCAGCTCCAGGTTTCCGTTGCCCACATCACGCGCCGCATCGGCCAGGACCTGCAACTGCGCCGGCTCCAACCGTCCACCCGGCACACGAATCCGTGCCAACGGCCCGTCGGCGGCCTGATGCAACCGCAGAACCCCTGGACACGAATCGGGCGCACTCCTGGTCATGATGCTCAAGCCTACGACCCACCCGTGGCGCCCCGAACCCCACCGGGATGGACCGAGGGCGGGCCACCGAACGCCGGGGCCACGGCGAGGTCGACCAGCCGCGCGGCCCGGCCGATGTGACGAGGCCCTCTCGCGTGACGGCACGGTTCGGGGGTAATCGCTTAGGGTGAGTGGCGGATCCTTCGCCAGCCGAGTACTGACAGGAGATTCGCCGCATGCTGCGTGAATTCGTGGACAAGCGTGTCGTTCCCGCGCTCGACAGGGTCGCGCAGGCCCAGGCGCCGGTGATGAACCGCTACGTCGACTGGTTGGGCCGCCGACACCCGGAGGATGCTCCGGTGGAGATCGTGCAGCGACTGTCGCGCCAGTACCTGGTCGTCGTCACCGCCAGCGGCGCGGCGGTCGGGCTCACCGCCGCGGTGCCCGGGGTCGGCACCCTGCTCGGGCTGGCCGCGACCGGTGTGGACACCGTCGTGTTCCTCGAGGCTTCGTCGGCGCTGTCGGTCGGTGCCGCCGCGGCGTACGGTCTCGACCCCGACGACCCACGGCAGGCGCACCTGGTGTCGAAGGTCGTGCTCGGCGAGGCGGGCACGAAGATGCTCGACGAGACCGCGGGCCACAAGACGGGTCAGTGGATCTCGGTCGTCACCGACCACATTCCGGGCCTGGCGAGCATGCCCGACTCCCCGGCCAAACGCTTCATCGTCAACTACCTGGTCAAGCGCACCCTGCTGCTGTTCGGCACCCTGATTCCCGCGGGGATCGGTGCGGTGATCGGCGGGGTCGGCAACAACGGTCTCGGCCGACTGGTGATCGCGAACGTGTACCGCCATCTCGACACCGGCTCGCCGGAGATGGTCGCCGCGGGCACCGACCGATCGATGAGTTGACCTTCGACGCACTCGAACCCCGACGATGAGACGGTGCCCGACACCGAACTGATCACCATCGGAGCTTTCGCCCGCGCCTGCGGCTTGAGCGCCAGCGCCCTGCGTTTCTACGCCGACGCAGGCGTTCTCGTCCCCGCCGTCGTCGACGAGGTCACCGGCTACCGCTACTACAGCCCGGACCAGTTCGCCTCCGCCCGCCTCCTGCGCCACCTGCGCGCCGTCGACATGCCGCTGCCCGCGGTCACCGCCCTGCTCGCCGAACCGGACGCTGCCCGCGCGATCACCCTTCTCGACCACCACCTCGCCGATCTCGACCGCCACCAGGGCGAGGTCCGCGCCGCCGCGACGGCCGCCCGCGCCGCACTCCGCGCCACGCACGGGTCGGCGCGCACACCCGAAGAAGTCCGCGGCGAACTGTGGGTGAGCGGTCCGGCGCTGGCGGCCGCGATCGACCAGGTCGCGACCGCCACCGTCGCCGATCCTGAACGCCAGGTGCTCGACACCATCCTGTTCGAGGCGGACGGGCAGCAACTGATCCTCACCGCCACGGATCGCTACCGGCTCACGACCCGCACCGTGCGACCGACGCACGCCTGCGACGCGGTGTGGGCGGTCACGGTCGACGCCGGTGACCTCCGCTCGGCGGTCTCCTGGCTGCGCCGCCGATATTGCGTGGCGATTCGACCAGGATCCTCAGCGGTCGAATTCGCTACGGCTGCCGCGGATCCTGGGTCGGACGAACTCCCGACCGTGCACACCGGGCAGGCACACCGGATCAGCGGCGATTCCGATTCCCGTCGCTGCCGCCGTGCGAGCGCGGAATTTCCCGACTACCGAGCCATGCTGGCCGCGTTGCCGTCGGTGCGCACCAGAGTCGTCCTCGCCCGGGCGGGTCTGCTCGAGGCGCTGGAAAACGCCGATGCGCCGACGGTGGCACTCGAGGTGAACCCGGGCGGCACGGTGGTGGTCGCCGGGGTCGGTCCGGCCCAGATCGCGCGATCGATACCCGCGGTGGTCACCGGCCCGGCGATGACGATCCATTTCGCCGTCACCACCCTGCACCCGGCCGTCGCCTGCGCTCTCGGCCCCGACGTGATGCTCGACCTCATCGCCCCGGACATGCCCGTCCGGGTCCGCTCCGCCGACGACGGCGACCTGTCGACCTCGGCCATGCCCTGCAAGCCCGAACCCACCGAGGAGACCCCGTGATGAACGTCGCCGACCCGATCATGACCCGAATCACCGAGGGCATCACCGACTTTCGCACCGGTGATCCCGATCGGGCCCGCGCCGCCCTGCTCGGAGTCTGGGCCGAGATCGGCCCCGCCGGGGATCCGCTGCATCGCTGCACCCTGGCCCACTACTTGGCCGATACCTACGACGACCCGGCCGAGGCCCTCGTCTGGGACGTTCGCGCCCTCGATGCCGCCGATGTCCTCACCGACACCCGGCTGGCCGATCACCACGCGGGCCTGCGGGTTTCGGGGTTCTACCCCTCCTTGCACCTGAACCTCGCCGACAACTTCCGCCGCCTCGGCGCCTTCCCCGCCGCGACCCACCACATCGCAGCGGCCCGCGAACGCCTAGACGTACTCCCGGACGACGACTACGGCGCGCTGATCCGCCGAGTCTGCGCGGAGGTCGCCGCCGCGATCGCCGCCGGTGACACCACCCGTCGACCCACCCACTGACCGGCTGCCCGCCCCATCACGGCGCGTCGCGCGCTGAACATCGGCGCGCGACGCTCCGATCGACATCGGGGGAGTGACGCGACGAACTCTCCGGCGATGCCCCGCGCCAGTGCCCGCTGATCAATTGTCCAGGGGCGGGGAGCGGGCTGAAAAGTTGCGGGCCCGGTGGGCCCAGTAGCATCGTCTTGCTCGGCGGGCGTCGAGGAAACCGGTGGAAATCCGGTGCGGTCGCGCCACTGTGAACAGCCAGACCCTCTCCGGCGAGCACCGCAACCCCGATGGGCGCGTAACCCGAGGAAGGTCTCACCCTGTGATCCTGCTGCTGTCCACCTCCGACACCGATCTGCTGAGCGCGCGCGCGAGCGGCGCCGAGTACCGCTGGGGCAATCCCGCCCGGCTGCTGGTGGAGGATCTGCCGCAGCTGCTCGACGGCGCGGATCTGGTGATCGTGCGGATCCTCGGTGGCAAGCGGGCCTGGGAAGAGGGCCTCGACGCGCTTCGGGCGAGCGGGGTGCCGATGGTGGCGCTGGGCGGCGAGATCGCCCCCGACGCCGAGCTGATGGAATGCTCGACGGTGCCGGTAGGTGTGGCGGCCGACGCGCACAACTACCTCGCCGCGGGTGGGGCCGACAACCTGCGTCAGCTGCACAACTTCCTGTCCGACACGGTGTTGCTGACCGGTCACGGATTCGAACCGCCCGCGCAACTGCCCAGCTGGGGCGAACTGGCCCGGTCTTCGCGCATCCTCGAACCGCACGCCCCGACCGTCGCCGTCGTGTACTACCGCGCCCAGCACCTCGCGGGCAACACCGCCTACATCGAGGCGCTGTGCAAGGCGATCGAGGCCAAGGGCGCGCGGCCGTTGCCGGTCTACGCGGCCTCGCTGCGCACCGCCGAACCCGAACTGCTCACGCTGCTCGGCCGTGCCGACGCCCTCGTGGTGACCGTCCTCGCGGCCGGCGGCAGCAAGCCCGCGACCGCCTCGGCCGGTGGCGACGACGAAGCCTGGGACGTGGCCGCGCTCGCCGCGCTGGACGTGCCGATCCTGCAGGGCCTGTGCCTGACCAGCGGACGCGCGCAGTGGGAGGCCAACGACGACGGCCTCTCGCCGCTCGATGTCGCGACGCAGGTAGCGGTGCCCGAATTCGACGGTCGCATCATCACGGTGCCGTTCTCCTTCAAGGAGTTCGACGCCGACGGTCTGTCCGCCTATGTTCCCGACCCCGAACGCTGTGCCCGCGTGGCAGGGATCGCCGTGCGCCACGCCCGCCTGCGCCACATCCGGGCCGCCGACAAGCGGATCGTGATCATGCTCTCGGCCTATCCGACCAAACACGCCCGCATCGGCAACGCCGTCGGCCTCGACACTCCCGCCAGCGCGATCCGCCTGCTCACCGAATTGCGTTGCGCCGGTTACGACCTCGGGGATGACGCCGACATCCCCGGCCTCGCCGAGCGTGACGGCGACGCGCTGATCCACGCGCTGATCGCCGCGGGCGGTCAGGATCCGGAGTGGTTGAGCGCCGAACAGCTGGAAGGCAACCCGATCCGCATCGGCGCCACCACCTACACCCGCTGGTTCGAATCGCTCCCCGCGGACCTGCGCGAGGCCGTCGTCGAGGCGTGGGGACCGCCGCCGGGCGAACTCTACGTCGACCGGTCGGGCGATCCCAAAGGTGAGATCGTCATCGCCGCACTGCGTTTCGGCAACGTGGTACTGATGGTGCAGCCGCCTCGCGGGTTCGGTGAGAACCCCGTCGCGATCTACCACGACCCCGACCTGCCGCCGAGTCACCACTACCTCGCCGCCTACCGGTGGCTGTCGGCTCCCGACAGCTTCGGTGCCGACGCGATGGTGCACCTGGGCAAGCACGGCAACCTGGAATGGCTGCCCGGCAAGACGTTGGGGATGTCGGCCTCCTGCGGCACCGACGCGGCGCTGGGCGATCTGCCGCTGATCTACCCGTTCCTGGTCAACGATCCCGGTGAGGGCACCCAGGCCAAGCGGCGCGCCCACGCCACCCTCGTCGACCACCTGATCCCGCCGATGGCGCGCGCCGAGACCTACGGTGACATCTCCCGTCTGGAGCAGTTGCTCGACGAGCACGCCAACATCTCGGCCCTGGACCCGGCCAAGCTGCCCGCCATCCGCCAGCAGATCTGGACGCTGATGCGCGCGGCCAAGATGGACCACGACCTCGGCCTCGCCGAACGTCCCGAGGAAGACGTCTTCGACGACATGCTCCTGCACGTCGACGGCTGGCTGTGCGAGATCAAGGACGTCCAGATCCGCGACGGCCTGCACATTCTCGGCCAGGCACCCGAGGGCGAGATGGAACTCGACCTGGTCCTGGCGATGCTGCGCGCCCGCCAACTCTGGGGCGGCGAACAGAACGTCCCCGGCCTGCGAGAAGCGTTGGGGCTCAGCGAAGCCGGTGACGAGTCGCGCGATCGCGTCGACGTGGTGGAGGCCCGCGCCCGCGAGATCCTCGCCGCGCTCCAGGCGACGGACTGGTCGGCCGATGCCGTCGAGACCCTGGTGAACGACTACGCCACCGCGATTCTCGCTGGGGGAGTGGGCAATGCGGTGGCGTCGTCGGCCGGGTCCGTGGGGGCCGCCCCCGAAGCTGTCGTCACCGGCACGGCCGACGATTCGACCCGCCTCGCCGCGGTGTCGACCGTATTGCGTTTCGCCGCAACCGAAGTCGTGCCCCGACTGCGCGAAACCAACATCGAGATCACCCGCATCCTGCACGCTCTCAACGGCGGTTTCATCCCCGCGGGACCGAGTGGCTCACCCCTGCGTGGCCTGATCAATGTGCTGCCCACCGGCCGCAACTTCTACTCCGTGGACCCCAAGGCCGTCCCGTCGCGGCTGGCATGGGAGACCGGTCAGGCGATGGCGGAATCGCTGCTCGCCCGCTACCTGGCCGATCACGGCGAGTACCCGAAGTCGGTCGGCCTGTCGGTGTGGGGCACCTCGGCGATGCGCACCTCCGGCGACGACATCGCCGAAGTCTTCGCGCTGCTGGGCGTTCGGCCGGTGTGGGACGAGGCGAGTCGGCGCGTCACCTCCCTCGAGGTGATCTCCCTCGACGAACTCACCCGCCCGCGCATCGACGTCACCGTCCGTATCTCCGGCTTCTTCCGCGACGCCTTCCCGCATGTGCTGGCGTTGCTCGACGACGCGGTCCGCCTCGTCGCCGACCTCGACGAGCCCGCGGAGTCGAATTACGTTCGCGCGCACGCGCAGTCGGATCTCGCCGAACACGGCGACACCCGTCGCGCCACCACCCGCATCTTCGGTTCCAAGCCCGGCACCTACGGCGCGGGCCTGCTGCAGCTCATCGATTCCAAGAGCTGGCGCACCGACGACGATCTGGCGCAGGTGTACACCACCTGGGGCGGCTACGCCTACGGCCGCGACCTCGACGGCGCCCCCGCCGCCGACGACATGCGCACCGCCTACAAGCGCATCGCGGTCGCCGCCAAGAACACCGACACCCGCGAACACGACATCGCCGACTCCGACGACTACTTCCAGTACCACGGCGGCATGGTCGCCACCGTGCGTGCGCTGACCGGCAAGAACCCCGAGGCCTACATCGGCGACTCCACCCGCCCCGACGCCGTGCGCACCCGCACGCTGTCGGAGGAGACCGCTCGTGTCTTCCGCGCGCGTGTGGTGAACCCGCGCTGGCTCGAGGCGATGCGTCGCCACGGCTACAAGGGCGCCTTCGAAATGGCCGCCACTGTCGACTATCTGTTCGGTTACGACGCCACCACCAATGTGGTCGCCGACTGGATGTACGAAAAGCTTTCCGAGAGCTATGTTTTCGACGATGTGAACCGCAAGTTCATGGAGCAGTCCAACCCGTGGGCCCTGCACGGCATCGCCGAACGACTGCTGGAGGCGGCCGAGCGCAAGTTGTGGGAGCACCCCGAGCAGGAGACGCTGGACAAACTGCGGCAGGTGTACCTGGAAACCGAGGGTGAGCTGGAGTGACCCACTTGCCGTAAAACTGCAACACGTTCTAGTGTGAAGGTCGGTGTGCCGCCGCGATCCCGCCCGGCACCCGCGGAGGAAAGGGTCACGATGAGCACCTCCCCTGGCTATTTCACCCACGCGGACGGGGTGTACACGCCGATGCGGTACTCGCTGAGCCTGTGGTCGCCCAGCACGCTGTCGGGGCCACCGGTCTGCGGGTTGATGGCGCGCGAGGTGCAAGCACGCTACTGCGCCGACGGGTTCGTCCCGGCGCGCTTGACCGTCGACCTGCACCGTCCGGTACCCGCCGTACCGTTGACCATCGCCAGCGACGTGGTGCGCGACGGCAACCGGGTCCGCGCGGTGTCGATCCTCGTGCGCGCCGACGGCGAGATCGTCGCCCGCGGCAGCGCGCTGCTGCTGAAGCGTTCGACCCAGCCGCCGGGCGAGGTCTGGCGCCTCGATCGGGATCGTCCCCTGCCGCCGCCGAGCGTGCTGGCCACCATCGACGAGGCGATGCACCTGTTCGGCAGCGACGGGCAGGGCTGGTCGGCGAACATGACCGAACACCAGAACGACACCCGCAAACGCAAGTGGGTGCGCAATATCGCGGTGGTCGCGGGGGAGCCGTCGTCCCCGTTCTGCTACGCGGCGATGACCGGCGAGCAGACCAGTCTGGTCACCAACTGGGGTACCGAGGGCATCGGCTTCATCAACACCGACGTGTCGATCACGTTCTCGCGCATGCCCGTCGGTGACGAGATGGGTCTCGAGGCGGAAAGCCACCTCAGCGACGACGGGATCGCGGCCGGTGCCGCGGTGCTCTACGACGAGCAGGGTGCGTTCGGCATCTGCACGACCACCGCCCTGGCAAACGAACGCCGACAGATCCGCGGCGACGTGATCGACGAACTGTCGGAGTCGTTCATGGCCGACGCGCTCGGACAGCCGCAAGCCCGGTGAACGCCATCGCGACGGTCGTGCCGCTGAGCACCGCGCCGACCGTCGCGGTGCTCAGCGGATAACCCAGCGCGATCGAGCGCGGGGAGCTACGCGGAGATCAGGGTCACGATGAGTTCGTCGGCGATCGACTCGGCCTTCACCATGCCGGTGCCCAGGTACAGGGTTGCCGCGCGGGGGCGGCCGTCGGCCAAGGGCACCACCGAGACCGCGTCGACGCGGCGGCCCGCGAGCTCGTCGTAGGGCGCCTCGTCGGTGACGTCGAAGGCGGTGTACTTGCCGGAATTGGCGACGTATTCGATATTGACCGGGTCGACCAGCGGCTCGAACGGGTCCCGCCACGGTGCACCGCCGATGCGCAACTCCGCGCCGTCGACACCGGCGTCGAGGAGCAGGGTCGAGCCGTCGTGAAAGGTGAATTCGATCGGGCCCTCGGTGCGGTCGACCTCGTCGCCGAGGACATAGAACATCCGGCGCACGGTGACGATCGTCCCGTCGACCGCGGCGTTGAGCGCGGTGCGGCCGTGTTCCTCGGTGTCGGACATAGGTTTTCCTCTGCAGCGGTCGATACCGGGCGGAGAAGACATCATGTCGCCGCGCGTCCACCGCACGCAACTCGGCCCCGGCGTGTTCGTCCCCCACCCGACCCGGCGCCGCGGCGCTCGTAGAGTGGATCCCATGGTGGACGACAACACCACCGACGCGGTGGAACGCGCGGCCGAGCTGCTGAGCGGGCGGCGCACCGTGGTGATCTCCGGCGCGGGGCTGAGCACCGACAGCGGCATTCCCGACTATCGCGGGCCCGATTCGCCGCCGCGCACCCCGATGACCTACCAGCAGTTCGTCGGCGATCCGGTCTTCCGGCAGCGGTATTGGGCCCGCAATCACATCGGCTGGCGGCGGATGGACGCCGCCCGGCCCAACGCCGGCCACCGCGCCGTCGCGCGGCTGGAGCGGGCGGGTGTGGTCTCGGGGGTGATCACCCAGAATGTCGACCTGCTGCACATGAAAGCGGGGGCGCGCCGGGTGATCGATCTGCACGGAACCTATGCGCGCGTGCGTTGTCTGCGGTGTGCGAATCTGATCTCTCGAATGACACTCGCGCAATACCTCGAAGCCGCCAATCCCGGTTTCGCGGAAAATGTTTCGGCGGCAGCGACCGGAATCGAAGTGGCGCCCGACGCGGACGCGGTGGTGACCGATACCGATCGGTTCCGGATGGTCGACTGCCTGTCCTGCGGCGGAATGCTCAAACCCGACATCGTGTATTTCGGCGAGAATGTGCCGCCCGACCGGGTCGAGGCCGCTTTCGGGATGGTCGACCGAGCGCAGGCGCTGCTGGTGGCGGGTTCCTCACTGACAGTGATGTCCGGCCTGCGATTCGTGCGCAGAGCCGCGAAGAACGGAGTGCCGGTGGTGATCGTGAATCGCGGACGCACCCGCGGCGACGAACTCGCCACCCTGCGAATCGATGTGGGCTGCTCGGAAACGTTGTGGGCGCTGGCCGAACTCGGCAGCTGAATTCCCGTCCTGCGAACCGACGGTTCCGAGCGCGGACCCCTCTCGTTTCCTAGTGAAATGATCGATAACTTGATCCCTCGGTGACGGCGGCGAATCCGGCGTGGGTAAGCTCTGCGCACCAGTGCATGAAGAGTTCCACCCGCGGCGCAAAGTTTTCCTCGCAGCGGGGTTGTCGGCCCTCGTGTGGGCCGAATGATCGACCCCCACTTGCCAGCCGATCAGAACCAGGGCTTCTCCATGACCGATACCGTCGTTGCCGAATCACGCCTCACGCACCGCCAGACACTCACGATTCTGTCCGGCCTGCTGTTGGGAGTGTTCCTCGCCGCGCTCGACCAGAACATCGTCAGCGTCGCGATCGTCCGGATCGCGAACAGTCTCGACGGTTTCGACGAACAGGCATGGGCGACAACGGCGTATCTGATCACCGCCACCGTCACCACGCCGCTGTACGGCAAACTCGCCGACATCTACGGGCGTAAACCGTTCTATCTGCTGGCGATAGCCCTGTTCGTCATCGGCTCGGCGGCCTGCTGCTTCGCGACCACCATGTACCAATTGGCCGGGTGCCGCGCCTTCCAGGGTTTGGGCGCGGGCGGCTTGATGTCGCTGGCGTTCACCATCGTCGGTGACATCGTGCCCGCGCGCGAACGAGTCCGCTACCAGGGGTATTTCCTCATGGTATTCGGCATCGCGACGGTGCTCGGCCCGGTCGTCGGCGGTTTCCTGTCCGAGTACGAGAGCCTGGGCGGCATCGAGGGCTGGCGCTGGGTGTTCCTGGTGAACGTGCCGGTCGGCGTGTTGGCGTTCCTCGTGGTCGCGAAAGTGCTGAACGTGGGCCACACGCGTCAACGCAGCCGGATCGACTGGTTGGGTGCGCTCACGCTCGTCGTGGGCGTGGTGCCGCTGCTGATCGTGGCCGAGCAGGGGCGGATCTGGGGCTGGACCGAGCCGAAATCGCTGCTCTGCTACGGCATCAGCGCGGGTGGTCTGCTGCTGTTCGTCCTGGTCGAGTTCCTGATGAAGGACTCGGCGTTGATCCCGCTGCGTCTGTTCCGCAGTTCCACGTTCAGCATCGCGATCCTCGGTGGGTTCCTCGTGGGTGTCGCGATGTTCGGCGCGATCACGATGGTGCCGCAGTATCTGCAGGTCGTGCGCGGTTTCTCGCCGACCGAGGCAGGACTGCTGATGTTGCCGCTGGTCGTCGGGATCATGGTGGGCGCGCAGATCTCCGGGCTGATCACGAAAGCCACCGGACGCTACAAAGTGCTGCCGGTGCTCGGTGCGCTGATCCTGGCGATCGGGTGCGCCCTGTTCGCCAGGATCACCTACGACGGTCCGCTGTGGCAGCCGCTCGCCTACAGCGCGGTCATGGGTTTCGGGCTCGGTGGGTGCATGCAGACGCTGATCATCGCCGCGCAGAACGCGGTGGGGCGCACCGAGATGGGCGTGTCCACCGCGGCGGCGACGTTCTTCCGCCAGCTCGGCGGGACGCTCGGTGTCGCGGTGTTCCTCACTGTGCTGTTCGACCAGTTGCCCGGCGAGATCCTGGCGGCGTTCGGGGGGAGTCTGCCCCCCGGTCTCGACGGCACCCGACTGGAAGCATTGCTCAGTGACACCAGCGGCATAGCCACACTTCCCGACGAGTTGCGGATCCCGATCCTCGAGGGTTTCACCGACTCGATGGGCAGCGTGTTCCTGCTCGCCGCCGATCTCGCCGTCGTGGCTTGCCTGGTGCTGGTGTTCATGAAAGAGATTCCGCTGCAGGAGGATCCGACGCCCGAGGAGTCGGTCGAGGGCACCCTGCTGCGCGATGTGAGCCTGCACGACGCGCACGAGATGGCGGGCAAACTGCGGACCGCCGCGACCGGTCGGGTGATCGCGGGACTTCTGCGTCGCGACGACGAGCGTCCGGTGCCCGCCGCCACGCTCACCCTGATCGACCAGCACGGGCGTCAGGTGGCCCGCGGCAACGGCGACGCCGACGGCGCGTATGTGATCGAGGCGCCACGGCCCGGCAACTATGTGCTCATCGCCGCCGCGGCCGGTCATCAGCCCGAGGCGGTGAGCGTGTCGATCGGGGAGCGCGCCCAGCACGTCGATCTGATGTTGACCGGTGCGGGCGAACTCACCGGGATCGTCCGATCGGCACGCCGCGGCGAACCGCTCTGGGGAGCCACGATCACGCTGACCGACCCCGAGGGCGAGGTGGTGGGCGCGGCGATCACCGGTGAGGACGGTACGTATGTGTGCCGCGATGTCGTGAGTGGCACCTACACCCTGGTCGCGGTGGCCGACCACATGCGTCCCTCGGCGGTCGCGCTGACCGTGCCGGAGACGGGCTCGCTCCATCGCGACATCGACCTCGAACCGATGGCGATCCTGCTCGGCTCGGCCTGGGTGGACGGCGACCGTCCCGTCGCCGACGTCCAGATCACCGTCCTGGATTCCGGTGGCGATCCGGCGGCGACGGCGCGCACCGACGAGAAGGGCCGATACCAGGTTCCCGACCTGCCGGAAGGGGAGTACACGGTGGTCGCCCGTGGCTACCCACCCGTCGCGAGCCAGGTATCGGTGACCCGCGGCGAGATCACGCACGACGTGACGCTGGGCTACGACAGCGAGGAGTCGATGAACCGCCGCTGACCCCGGGTCACGGCGCGAGCATGGCGAGGAAGGTGCCGACGGTCGCTTCGCGGGCGGGCACCTCGGTGTCGCCGATCAGCCACGGCTGGCTCACCCGGAGCACGCAACTGCTCACCAAGAGAAACGCCGCCGTGTGGACATCGATGCCCGCGCGGACGCGACCCGCCGCCTGCAGTGCGGCGAGATGGTCGCCGATGAGCTCGACACCGCGTTGCGGCTTGCGGTCCGCGTTCGCGGCCAAAAAGGCGTGCAGTCCGGCCCGCAGATCGACGTCGGCTTGTGCCGCGAACAGGACGACCACCGCACGGTCGAGGAACTCCTCGACCGTCGCGGTGAAGATGTCGAGGATTTCGGGCAGTGGCGCACCGCCGACGCCGTGCACACGCAATGCCACCAGCGGTTCGAGGGCCTGCTCGATGACTGCCGACAGCAAGCCGTCGCGGGTTCGGTAGTGGTAGAAGATGCTGCCCTCGGAGGTGCCCGCACGGTCGGCGATGTCCTTGGTCGTCAGCCGTGCGATGCCCTTGTCGCGGAGCAGTTCGTAGGTCGCGTCGAGGATCTGTGCGCGGCCGCCGGCGGGTGGTCGGCCTCGTCGGGACGTCGTCATACTCGGAACACTACTTCTTGAGTGTTGGCTCAGTAAAGCGATATAATGAGTGTGGACTCAGTAAATTGCTCGCCCCGGCGGCTTGTGCGCCGATACGGTCCCCGGAAAGGGGTTGCCATGACAATCGTGGTGATGACCGGAGGCAGTGCGGGATTCGGGGCGATCGCGGCCCGGCGGCTCGCCGATCGAGACGTCGTACGGCTGCTGGTGGGCACCAGGGCACCCGTCGGCGACACGCTCGCACTCGATCTCGGCCGCCTGGCTTCGGTGCGCGCGTTCGCCGCGACGGTTCGCCGATCCCTCGGCACCCAGCGCATCGACGCCCTGGTGCTGAACGCGGGCGTGATCCGCCCCGACGCCGACGGGCGCACCGCTGACGGCTACGAGACGACGTTCGCGGTCAATCACCTCGCGCACTACCTGTTGATCCGGCTGCTGCTGCCCGTCCTTGCCGATGGCGCACGTATCGTGCTCACCACCAGCGGCACCTACGACCCCGCCACGGTGCCGGGCTGGCGACACCACGACATGCCGATGCCGAGCTGCTGGCGCACACGGACCGTGATCCGGGTCGCGACTCGAACCCGAAGGTGGCGGGCCAGCACGCCTACACCGCGTCGAAGCTGTGCGCCGTGCTGACAGCAGGTGCGCTGCGCGAGCTGGTCGACCCGCGGTCGCGTGGCATCACCGCCGTCGCCTACGACCCGGGGCAGGTGTTCGGTACCGGCTTGGTGCGTGACTTGGCCGCACCGTCGCGGCTGGTCTGGTCGATCTTCGGAACGCCGCTCGGCGCCCCGCTGCGCCTGCTCCAGCCGACGATGAACACGCGGGCCGCCGCGGGAACCGGCCTGGCGCACTTGGCCTTCGACGGTGGCGCGCACGAGGGCGAGGCCACGGCGCCGGTTCTGCTCGCGCTGCGTCGTGGCCGCCTGACCTCTCCCGCGCTCTCGGACCTCGCCCGTCGGGGCGATCTTCGGCGACGGCTGTGGAACGACAGTGCGCGGCTGGTCGGCATGAGCGGTGCGTCGGCGAACGATTTCGGGCAGTGACGAATGCCGCGACCGGTGACGCCAGGTCGATACCGACGCTCAGGCGGACTCGGCGACCTGCTCGGCTCGGTAGGACTCGGCCAGTTCGGCCAGGGGGATCGAGAGGGCTTCGGCGAGGCCGACGACGGTGCCGAACGCCGGGGAGGGCAGGCGACCCGACTCGATCTTGCGCAACGTCTCCGGTGAGATGCCCGCTCGGAGCGCGACCTCGGCGAGATCGCGATCACCGCGCGCCGTGCGCAGGCGGCGGCCGAGGCGGCGGCCTGCTTCGACCTGCGCGGGGCTGAGCGGGAGACGGACCATGTGACCGATGGTATGTCCTCGCCGCCGTGTTCGCCAAGGTGAGTCGCGGCCAAGTTGAGTAGGGATCTCCGTTTTCGCCTCGCCCGGTTCGTGGCGATGGTAGGTGTCAGAGGAGGACATCGAGGTTCGAAAGGTATGGGCATGACACGACGGTTCGAAGGCAAGGTCGTTTTCGTCACGGGAGCGGCGCGCGGGCAGGGCAGGGCGGAGGCGGTGCGTTTCGCTGAAGAAGGCGCCGACGTGATCGCGATCGACGCGTGCGCGGAATTCGCCAGCACGAGCTACGCGGGCGCGACGGAGGCGGATCTGGCCGAGACCGTGAAGCTTGTCGAAGGGGCAGGCGGCAAGATCGTCGCGAGCAAGGTCGACGTGCGCGATTTCGATGCGCTCTCGGCGGCGCTGACCGCGGGGATCGAGCAGTTGGGCAGGCTCGACGTGGTCGTGGCCAACGCGGGGATCTGTTCGGCGGCGATGTCGTGGGAGATCACCGCCGAGCAGTGGCGCGAGACCATCGACGTGAACCTCACGGGCGTGTGGCACACCGCCAAAGCCGCTGTGCCGCATTTGATCTCGCAGGGTCAGGGCGGTGCGATGGTGTTCACCAGTTCGGTGGCCGGACTCAAGGGGATTCCGTTCACCGGCCATTACGTGGCGACCAAACACGCGATCACGGGGCTGGCCAAGACGATGGCCAACGAGCTCGGCGCGCACGGGATTCGGGTGAACACCGTGCATCCGGCGGGCGTGGAGACCGGAATGCAGATCCACGAGATGGGGCCGCTGTTCGAGGAGTACGGGACCACCCTGGCCCCCATCTTCATGAACGCGCTGCCCAGCTACATCTGCCAGCCGGAGGAGATCGCGGCGACGGTGGCATGGCTGTGCTCGCACGAGGCTGGTCAGATCACCGGCGCGCAGATTCCCGTGGACATGGGCAACCTGAATCGCTGACGTTGGTATTTTTATACCGGCACGGCTAGTGTCGGTATGAAAATACCGAGTGGAGGCGTGATGGTGGAGTTGAAATCACCCGCGGAGATCGAGCACATGCGGGTGACCGGCCGGTTCGTCGCCGATGTGCTGGCCGGGGTGCGCGACCGTGCGGCGGTCGGGGTGAACCTGTTGGAGCTGGAAGCGTATGTGCGGGAACGGATTCGCGAGCGCGGGGCGGTGTCGTGCTATTGGGACTACTCGCCGTCGTTCGGGCGCGGGCCGTTTCGCAATACGGTGTGTCTGGCAGTGAACGACGCTGTGCTGCACGGGCTTCCGCACGACTACGCGCTGCGTGACGGCGACCTGCTGACGGCGGATCTGGCCGTGTCGATCGACGGCTGGGTCGCCGACTCGGCGATCTCGTTCGTCGTCGGCACCCCGGCGCCCGCGGACGAGCGGCTGGTACGGGCCACCGAGGAAGCGCTGAGTGCCGGGATCGCGGCCGCGCAACCGGACAACCGGATCGGCGACATCTCCGCGGCCATCGCGCATGTCGCCCGCGGGTACGGCTACCCGGTCAATACCGAATTCGGTGGGCACGGGCTGGGGCGGACGATGCACGAGGATCCGCATATCGCCAACGACGGCAGGGCTGGTCGTGGCTTCCGGCTGCGGCCCGGGCTCACGGTGGCGATCGAGCCCTGGTTCGCGGCGAGCACCGCGAAGGTCTACACCGACGCCGACGGGTGGACCATCCGCTCCGCCGACGGGTCCCGCTGCGCGCACAGCGAGCACACGATCGCCGTCACCGCCGACGGCCCGCGAATCCTCACCGCACACGACTGACGAGTCGGATCCACGGCTGCACTTTGTTCTCCTCGGCGAAGGCCCGCGCCGAGTCGTCACGCCACCGATACGGGACCACTGCGGTTCCGGCAGCCGTGGCCACCGACACCGACGTGGTGAACGACAACACGTCGATCACCACGAGGCACCCGGCGCCCGGCCCGAGCGCCGTGGCCCCGGCTCGCCCCCACTCCACGCGAATCCCGAACCCGTCCTGCCGTGCCCGCTGCGGTGTCGATCGCACGCTGGCCTCCTGATTGATTTCGCAGTTCAGCGCACGAAGGAAGGCGTGAGGTCGAGTGTGGTCGGAGGGCGCAGGCGGCGGAGGGTGCCGTCGATGCTGGTGACGTAGAGGGACCAGGTGCCGGTGGTCGGGTCGGGGGCGAGGCGGGCCGAGGTGGGGCCGATCGGAGGTGGGGTGGGCAGGGCGCCGCGGGGAGTGGTCCAGCCGGTGGCGATGGTGCACCACGCGCCCGTGGTCGTGTCCACCTGGTAGACACTGCCGGAATAGTCGCCTGTGACGTAGGCGAGACCGGTGGCGGTGACGTCGAGGTCGTCGAGCCCGGGGAGTAGGCCGTCGTTCACGGCCGCCACGGGGGTGGGCAGGTCGGGGGCATTCAGCGGTACTCGGAGCAGTTGCGAGGTGAGAACGTCCTCGGTGATCACTGCCTGGCGGTCAGGGGAGAGGGCGAGACCGTTGGGTCGGGGGACGGGCGACCAGGCGAGGGTGAATTCGCCGGTGCTGGGGCGGTAGCGGCTGATCCCGACCGGTGGCCACGGGATGGAGAGCTGGGAAATGAGCAGATCGCCGTCGGGGAGCAGGAGTAATCCGTTGGGCTGCACCAGGTTCGCCAGCACCACGGTGACTTCGCCGGTGTCGAGGTCCAGTCGGCTCAGGGTACCGCCGCCGTTCGGTGTGCTGCCGTCGCCGGTGAGGAAATAGAGGCCGTTGCCGACCAGTCGCAGGCCGGCGGGATGGTCGAGGCCGGTACGGACGGTGGTGACCCGGCCGTCGCCTGCCACGTGCAGGATCTCACCGCGAACGATGCCGCTGACATAGAAGCCGCCGTGGCCGTCGTATTCGAGGTTCTCCAAGCCCCCGAGATCGGCGGCCACCACATCGGCGAGCCAGCCGTCGGCGCACGACGGCGCACCGGCGTGTGCCGTCCCCGCGGGGGACAGTCCGAGGGCGGCGGTCACGGTGAGTGCCGTGGCCAGACAGCGGATTGTTCGTCGCCCGACGGTGTGCGTAAAGCTTCGTCCTCGCATGGCCGAAGCCTACGGGCCGACACAGTGTACCGACGATCGGTAGGCCATCGAGGTTCGCCGCGATGATGGCGAGAACAGCTGCGGCACAGCATCAGTCGGCGGCGCCGAGCCAGGCCGCGAGCAGCTCGGAAGCGTCGGCGGCGATCGTCGTGCGCTCGTCGGGGGTCAGGTCGATGGCATCGAGTGCGGACTTCCACCGGGCGAGCCGATCGGGATCTCCGGCGGCGACCGCGAGCTCGGCGAGGGCGGCGTAGGCGCGGGCTCGGTCGACCGAGTCCGCGGTGGCACCGAAGCGGTGCAGGCCCACCTCCAGCACGCGGGTGGCGGCACGGTCGTCGTTCTTGAAATCCCGCAGAGTCCGGGCATTGTCGAGCACCCGTGCCAAACCGGCCAGGCCGCGGGAGCCGCCGTATTCGAGTTGCTCGGGTTCGTCACGCTGGATGACGATGAGAGAGTTGCCGACCGGGTCGACGAGGGTGAACCGGGACTGGCCGGATCGGAACCGGGTGATCCGCGGACAGCCCGTGGCGGGCACCTTGGGCGTAGTGCGCGCGCAACGCGGCGGTGTGCTCGGCATGGCGGGCCGCGACATCGTCGACCATCACCAGCGCCCCCACGTGCTCGGTGGGCAGCTCCACACCGGCCGGAGCGGCGGCGAAGTGCAGGGCGTACCCGTCCTTCTCCACCGCACCGTAGGTATAGGGGCGGGTCTGTTCGTAGACGACGGTATAGCCGAGGGCGCGATAGAACTCGAGGGTGCTCGTGAGGTCGCCACTCCACAACATCGGCACTGCGGTATCGGTCACGAATCGAGCCTACGAATGATTTCGGTGAGGCGCCCGTGCGGTTTTCGCGGACGGGATCGACCACTAGGCTGCGGTCATGACGAACCGGCTGGGCGAACTGGCGACCGCGAATTACGTACTGCTCACCACCTTCCGCAAGGACGGGACACCGGTCGGGACGCCCCTGTGGGCCGCCGCCCGTGACGACAAGCTCTACGTCTGGACGGTCACCGACAGCTGGAAGGTGAAGCGCATCCGCCGCAACCCGGAGGTGACGCTGCAGCCGTGCAACGCGCGTGGGGCCGCGCACGGTGCCACCGTGCCCGCAACCGCGCGACTGCTCGACGCCGCCGAAACCGATCAGGTGCGGGGGGCGATTCGACGTAAGTACTGGCTGACCGGTCCGCTGGTGATCCTTGCCAGCAACCTGCGCCGCGGGAAGACGGGCACGATCGGCATCGAGATCACCCCTGCCTGATCCCTTTCCGGGAAATAGTATCTAGTACCGCTGGTATCGGATACCGTGGGGGTTCCATCGCTTTCCGAGAGGACCCCCATGGCCCAGAAGCGCCGCCGCGCCGTTGTCGTCGCGGGCGCCCGCACCCCGTTCGTGCGCGCGTTCACCGACTTCACCCGCCTCGACAGCATCGCCCTGGCCGGAGCGGCCGTGCGCGGGCTGATCGAGCGAACCGGGATCGCGCCCGGCGAGATCCAGTCCATCGTCTGGGGCGGCGTGGTGCTGCCCAGTCACGCGCCGAATATCGCGCGCGAGATCGCCCTGGACCTGAAGCTGGACTTCGGGTGCGAGGGATACACGGTCACCCGCGCATGCGCGTCCGGACTGCAGGCGGTCACCTCGGCGGCCGCGGCCATCGAACGCGGTGAATACGACATCATGATCGCCGGCGGCAGCGACTCCACCAGCAATGCCGAGATCAAGCTGCCGCAGAAGGTCGTGCACGCGGTCGCGCCGGTCGCGCTCGGCAAACCCACGCCGAAGGACTACCTCGAGGTGGTCCGCCAGCTCGCGCCCTTCACCGACATCCTGCCGCGCCAGCCCAAGATCTCCGAGCGCACCACCGGCGAGGTGATGGGCGAGTCCGCGGAGAAGATGGCCCGGATCAACGGCATCTCCCGCGCCGATCAGGACGCGTTCGCCGCCCGCTCCCATCTGCGTGCCGCGGCCGCGATCGCCTCGGGGCGTTTCGATGACGAGGTCGTGGGGGTCACCACGCCGTCGGGCACGCTGATCGACACCGACGGACTGGTGCGCGCGAACACCAGCGTCGAGAAACTCGCCACCTTGCCGCCGGTGTTCGCGAAGGGCGGCACGGTCACCGCGGGCAACGCCAGCCCGCTCACCGACGGCGCGTCCGCGGTCCTGTTGATGAGTGAAGAGAAGGCGCGCGCCCTCGGGTTCACGCCGCAAGCCGCTTTCCGTTCCTGGAGTTTCGTCAGCGTCGACCCCGCCGACCAGGTGCTCATCGGCCCCGCGATCTCGATGCCGCGCGCCCTCGACAAGGCGGGCATGTCCCTGGCCGACATCGACCTGGTCGACATCCACGAAGCCTTCGCCGCACAGACTCTTTCGGTGCTGCGCATGCTGGACAGCGCCGACTGGGCCAAGATCCGTCTCGGCCGTGACGAGCCGGTCGGTACCGTCGACATCGACAAGCTCAACGTGCACGGCGGCTCGATCTCGCTGGGCCACCCCTTCGGCGCCACCGGCGCCCGCATGGTCACCACCATGGCCAACGAACTGGTCCGCACGGGGAAAGAGACCGCGCTGCTGGGGATCTGCGCGGCAGGCGGCATCGGCGCGTCGGCGGTGCTCGAGCGCGTCTGAGGAGCTAGGTCGGGCGCGCCGGGGCGGGGACGGCGCGCCCGGATGCCCATTGGGCGTCCAACGGTTCCGCGAAGGTCGGGCACGGTCGTACCGGGCTAGCGGCGCAGTTCGGCGCAATATCGGCTCAGCGCGGCGGCGGCATCGAGCATGGCGATGCCCTGGGCGGTGAGTCCGGCTCGCCAGTCGGCCATGGCCTTCGCCAGCGCTTCGGTGCTGCCCGCGGCGCGGATCTGCCCGATGACGGTGGCGATGTGGTCGAGGCGGTAGTGGCCGCGGCGCAGAATGTGGGCCAGTTCGGCATCGCGGAGGTCGGTGGGGCCGTAGTGGCGGTAGCCGGTGGTCGGGTCTCGGTCGGGGGTGAGGATGCCGGCCGCTTCCCAGGCCCGGAGGGTGGCCGGGGTGACTTGGAGGTGGTGGGCGAGTTCGCCGATGGTCCTGGTGGGTGCCGAACGCGTGGTGCGCGAACCCGGTTCGGCGAGCAGGTGGTCGACGGCTCGACGCACCGCGGTGAGGGTCTCGCGGTCGCGCAGCAGTTGGCTGTGGCCGCGGTCGATGATCGTGAGGGCCTTGTCGAGGTCGTCGCCGTGCAGTGCGCGCATGATGTCGCCCGCGGTCGCGTGGCCGTAGGCGGGGATCAGGATGAGGTAGGTGCGCAGCGCGCTCGCGTGCAGCTCGGTGTAGATCCGATAGCCGGCGGGAGTGCGCGCGGCCGGTGGGAGGCAGCCGTCGTGTTCGTAGTTGCGGACCGCCTGGGTCGAGATCGCGTGCTCGCGGGCCAGGTCGGATGGTCGGAAGGTTCTCACTGAGTTGATACTTTACGACACATTCGGCGGAGAACTACGGCTCGAGTCTCCACCGTTCTTTCAACGATACGATTGATGGATATGAGTCAGAAAATCAGCGACTTCGTCCGATCCTCCTGTGAACTGCTTGCGCTCGGGGAACCGACGCACAAAGAGCCCGGGTTCGCCGCGGTCCGCAACGAACTGTTCGTCGAATTGGTGGCGAGGGGGTTCCGATCGATCGCCCTCGAAACGGATCGGGTCGCCGCGCTCGCCGTGGACGAATTCGTGCGAGGTGGCCACGGCACCCTCGACGAGGTGATGCGCACAGGCTTCTCCCACGACTTCGGCGAACTCGCCGGCAATCGGGAACTGGTCGTGTGGCTGCGCGACTACAACACCGGCCGGTCGACCGAGGATCAGGTCGGCTTCCACGGATTCGACGCCGCGATGGAAACGATGAGTGCTCCCAGCCCTCGCACCTACCTCGAATTCGCCCGCGACTACCTGGAACTCGACTTCGACATCGCCGGGCCCGCGGGCAGCGACGAGCGATGGAGCCGCAGCGAAGCAGTCCTGGATGCGAAGGTCTCGCCCGGTGAAACCCCCGAGGCCGAGCGGTTGCGCGCGATGGCCGACGACATGCTCACCCTCCTCTACACTCGCGCCCCGGAACGGATCGCGGCCACCTCGCTCGCCGAGTGGCGAAGGGCGGCAATTCATCTCACCGCCGGACTCGGCCTGCTCCGCTATCACCGCCAGGCCGCCGCGCCGACCGAGGACGGTGTGCGTTGGAACAGCTTGGCAGCCTCGCGTGACGCGCTCATGGCCCAGAACCTTCTCGATATCCGCTCCATCGAAGCCCGCCGTGGGCCGACCCTGGTGTACTCGCACAACCTGCACCTACGGCGCAACACCAGCATCATGGAGATGGGGCAGATGGAGCTCGTCTGGTCCGGCGCGGGGGCGATCGTCGGATCGCTGCTGGGGGAGCACTACGGGGTGATCCTCGGCAGCTTGGGACGCAGCGACGGCCTCGAGCTCGCCGAACCCGAACCGGGTACCTTCGAGCACCCGTTGCAGGACCGGTTCGGCACGTGGGGGTTGATCCCCGCGGCAGAACTCGAGCCGGGACACACCCGCACCGATGCCACCCTGGAGCAGGGATACTTTCCGCTCGACGCGGAAACCGTGAACGCGGCCGACACGATCTTGCATCTGAGCGTGGGTCGGGCGTCCACCACTGTCAGCTAGTCGACCCGTGCGGTGACGAACCCACCAATTCCTCCAGATAGGCGGCGACGCCGTCCTCGTCGTTGGTCGGGAGCACCCGGTCGGCGAGCGCGATGACCTCGGGTACCGCGTTGGCCGGAACCAGCGCGGTACCCGCCCACGTCAACATGGCGACATCGTTGAGCGCGTCGCCCGCGGCCGCCACCTGGGACAGGTCGATCCCGTCGAGCGCGCACAACCGGGCAAGGGCGCTGGCCTTGGACACGCCTTCCGCGGCCATCTCCATGTACGCGGCGCCGGAATGGGTCAGTTCCACGCCGGTGATCCCGACCGCCACGGCCTTGCGATACAGCTCCGCACCGGGTAGTTCGGGATGGCGGGCCACGATCTTCACCATCGCCTCGAGACCCGTCGGCAGAGTCTGCGACAACTCCATCTCGTGCGGATGCCGGTGATGATCGCTGAACTTGCACAGCGCGGCATAGGCGGGCTCGGCGACGAACCGGGTGGCGCCGACATTGGCGAACACGACACCCGGAATGAGGCCGCGGATCTGCTCCATCACCGCGCCCGCGGCGCCGTTGTCGATCGAGACGGTGTCGAGGATCTCGGGAGAGCCGTCGGCGAGGTCGAGCAACACAGCGCCGTTGGCGCACACCGCTTTACCGCGGAAACCACACGACCGGGCCAACTCGTGCACCGAATGGCGGGCCCGCGCCGTCGCCCACACCACCTCGATGCCCGCCGCTTGCGCACGTGCCATGGCCGCCGCGGTGCGGGCGGACACGGTGCGGTCGGAGCGCAGCAGGGTGCCGTCGAGGTCGGTGGCGAACATCCGGATGAGAGTCACTCGGCCATGCTGTCATGCACCGTGCCGACAACCGGGCCGGGCGGCTGTGCGGTCGCGGCGTCTGTCCACCTTCGCCGCTGTCCTGCGTGCGGACCGGCGAATGCTTCGTGGCCGCACCACTAGGTCGCTTGGCTCACCGAGGACATGTGGAAGTCGGGGATCCGCAGCGGCGGCATGGCGGTGCGAGTGAACCAGTCTTTCCATTCGCGCGGGAGGGTGATCTCGGTGGCACCGGCCTCCGAGACCCGGCGCAGCAGGTCGAGCGGGCTTTCGTTGAACCGGAAGTTGTTGACCGCGCCGGTCACCTGGCCGTCTTCGACCAGGTAGACACCGTCGCGGGTCAGGCCCGTGAGCAGCAGCGTGGCCGGATCGACCTCACGGATGTACCAGAGGCAGGTGAGCAGCAGGCCGCGTTCGGTGCGGGCGATCATGTCGTCGAGCGAGGCGTCGCCGCCGCCGGTGAGGAGCAGGTTCTCGCCGGGAATCGTTGCGGGGGCGCTGAATTCGGCGGCGGTCGCGCGCGGGTAGACCAGCGATTCGATGACACCGTCGCCGATCCAGTCGACGCGTCGCGCGGACAGGCCGTTGTCGAACACCGACAGTGATTCCGAGGACGACCCCGTCGCTACGAACGGCCGGTATTCCAGGCCGCTCGCGTTCGGGTCGGAGTACAGGGTCAGCGCGATGTCGCTGAGCCGCTCACCGATTCGGGTGCCACCGGCACGGGAGAACGCCGTGTGGCCTTCGTGGGCGCCGCGGCCCTCCATGCTCCACGCCAGGTAGATCATCAGGTCGGCGACCGATGAGGGGGGCAGCAGCGTTTCGTAGCGGCCCGCGGGGAGCTCGATGCGTCGGGTGGACCAATCCAGCCGGCGGGACAGTTCGCCGAGCAGGCCCGGGGTGTCGACGTCGGTGAAATCGGCGGTGCCGACCCCCACCCACGCGCTGGCCAGATCCTTGCCCTCGCCGCGCTTGCCGTTGATCTCCACCGAACCGGTCGGCTGACTGAACCGTCGGCGGATGCCGGTCGAGGTGCCGAGCCAGGTGGTGTGCACCTGATGGTGGGCGAAACCGTAGAGGCGGTCGGTGCCGTCGAAACCGGTCGACAGGTCACGCGCCAATCCGGTGAACACCCCGATCTCGGTGGCGCCGGGCGCCTGGTCCCAAGTCGCGGTGTCGTTGTCGGTGGGTTCGAGCAGCGGCATCGCGTCGCGGGCCGGAGCCGCGGTGCGAGCAGCCTGTTCGCTGGCCCGCACCACGGCCTCGATCTCGGCGGGATCGACGCTGGTGGAGCTGATGGACCCGACCCGCGCGGTGTTCGGGCCGTCGCGGAACACCGAGATCACCGCCCAGTCGCGCGAAATCGACGAGCCGTTGGTGGTCATCGAGTTGCCGGCCCACCGCAGCGACGCCTCGTGCGCGTCGGTGACGATCACGATCGCCTCGTCGGCTCTCGACGCCGCCAGCGCACGCTCGACCACCGCGCCCGCCGGGAACAGACCCTCGTTCACTGACCGCCCTCCGTCCGGGTATTGAGAATGTTGACCCCGCGCACCAGCACAGACGGACAGCCGTGGCTCACCGCCGCCACCTGACCGGGCTGTGCCTTACCGCAGTTGAACGCGCCGCCGAGCTGCCAGGTGCTCGGCCCGCCGATCGCTTCCATCGACCCCCAGAAATCGGTGGTCGTCGCCTGGTAGGCGACATCGCGCAGTTGCCCGTCCAACTCGCCGTTGCGAATCCGGAAGAATCGTTGGCCGGTGAACTGGAAGTTGTAGCGCTGCATATCGATCGACCAGGACTTGTCGCCCATGATGTAGATGCCGTCCTGCACCCGGGAGATCAGGTCGGCGGTGCTGGTGTCGTGGTCGTGGTCGGGCTGCAACGACACGTTCGCCATGCGCTGGATCGGAACGTGGTGCGGCGAATCGGCATACGAGCAACCGTTGGAGCGCTCGAGGCCGAGGCGCGGGGCGAAAACCCGGTCCAGCTGGTAGCCGACCAGGATTCCGTCGCGCACCAGGTCCCACTGCTGGCCCGCTACACCCTCGTCGTCGTAACCGACGGTGCTCAAGCCGTTGACCTGGGTGCGGTCACCGGTGACGTGCATGATCGGCGTGCCGTACCGCAGCGTGCCGAGCTGATCGGGCGTCGCGAACGAGGTTCCCGCATACGCGGATTCGTAGCCGATCGCGCGGTCGTACTCGGTGGCGTGGCCGATGGACTCGTGGATCGTCAACCACAGGTTGGTCGGGTCGATCACCAGATCGGTGGGGCCCGCGACAACACTGGGCGCCTTCACCTTCTCGGCCAGCCAACCGGGAATCCGCGCGAGTTCGCCCGTCCAGTCCCATGTTCGGTCGGCGCCGGTGACGTACTCCCAGCCGCGGCCCGCCGGTGCGGCGAGGGTGCGCATCGTCTCGAACACCCCGGACGCGGAATCGACGGTGACCGCCTCCAACTGTGGGTGCAAGCGCACCCGCTGCTGGGTGATCGACGAACCCGCGGTGTCGGCGTAGTACGTCTGCTCTTTGACCTGCAGGACCGAGGCCGTGACGTGGTCGACACCGTCGGCGGCGGACAGTCGCTCCGAATAGTCCTGCAGCAGCGCCACTTTGTCGGCTGTCGGCACCGCGAACGGGTCGAGGTCGTAGGCCGAGACCCACGAGACGTCGTCGTAGCGTGGTTCGTCGGCGAGTTCGACCCGCTCCCGATTCAGCGAGCGCAACGCCCTCGCCACGGTCACCGCGCGGCGCGCGACCTCGGCGGCGATCTCGGGTGTGAGCGCGGCGTGCGAGGCGAAACCCCAGGTGCCGTCGACGATCACGCGCACCGCCAGGCCCAGCTCGGTGGCGTCGGTGACCGCTTCGACGCGACCGTCGCGCAGCCGGATCGACTGCGTCACCAACCGCTGCACGCGCAGATCGGCATGCTCGGCACCGGCCGCGCGGGCCGCCGACAGCGCGGCCTCGGCCAGGGTGGCGAGACCGAGCCCGCGGAACTCCTCGTCCACATCTCTGGAAGTCGTGGTACTCACCGGTCCCACGCTAACCGGTACCACCGACACATGTGTGCCAGAAGCCCTTCGGCGTGACGCGCGGACTCCGCCTCCTCCCGCGAGCGGTGCCGAAAATGCCGTAGGGTGCCCGCCGTGCCGCCATCTGCCCTGCGCGATCGAAAAAGGGAACGAACCCGACGTGCGATCCTCGTGGCCGCCGTCGAATTGTTCGAGGCCAGAGGCTATGAGGAGACGACCGTTGCCGACATCGCGGCCGACGCCGAGGTCGGAACCCGGACCTTCTTCAACTACTTCGCGAGCAAGGAAGATCTACTCTTCCCCGAGCCCGACGAACGGGTGCGCGCGGCTGTCGCCGCCATCGCCACGCGGCGGCCCGGCGAGCGACCGGTGGAGGTGTTGCTGCGCGCCTTGCGGGCCGCGGGCGACAACCCCGGCGAACACCTCGTCGACGATGTGAGTTCGCGCGTGGCGGCGTTGCGCGCGCGGGTCTCCCGGACCGTCCCCTCGGTGAGCGGTCGCGCCGCGCACGCGCAACTGCTCGCGCAACGCGAGATCGCGCACCAGTTGCACATCGCGTTCCCCCACGAACTCGACGAGGTCGGCGCCGCGGCGCTGGTCGGTGCCGTGGTCGGCGCAGTCTCCGGCGCGTTGACGGTGCTGTTCCAACAGCCCCAGCACGGCGTCGACGACGGTGAACGGCTGCATCGCAAGATCCACGAGACCACCTCGCGGGTCCTGCAGCCCTGGCTCGCCGCCTCCGTGCCACCCGAACCGGTGCACTAGCCGAACTGCTGCCAGCCCAACCGGATCACCATCACGACCACGACGACGAGCAACACGACCCGGACGAACCCGGCGCCCCTGGCCAGCGCCATCCGCGAACCGACCAGGGCGCCGAGCACATTCGCCACCGCCATGGCCGCGCCGAGACCCCACAGGATGTGGCCGGTCGCACCGAGGAACAGCAGCGCGCCCACGTTCGACCCGCAGTTGATCACCTTCGCCATCGCCGCCGCCCGCACGAACTCGGTGCCGAGCAGCGTCGCGAAGGTGATGATCAGGAAGGTGCCGGTGCCCGGGCCGAGCAGGCCGTCGTAGAGGCCGATCAGGCCGGACGCGAGGCCGACCACCAGGATCACCTTGCGCCGCGTCGGCGGATGGGTGGCCATCGTCAGGCCGACCGAGGGGCGCACGGTCACGAACACCGCCACCGCGACGAGCACCACCATCACCAGCGGGATGAACAGGTCGCGGTCGATCAGCGATACCGCCGCCGCGCCGCACGCGGCCGTGATCGCGGCGATCACCGCACCGGGCAGCAGCACCTTCCAATGCATCGGCACCTTGCGCGCGAAGGTCGCCACCGCGGTCGCGGTGCCCGCCAGGGCGGCGAGCTTGTTGGTGCCGAGCGCCGACTGCGGTGTGATGCCGGGGACGACGAGCAACAGTGTCGGCAGAATGATCAGACCGCCGCCGCCGACCACGGCGTCGACCCAGCCCGCCGCCGCCGCGGCCACCAGTAGGACCGCCCAGTCTCCGAGTTGCACCTGTCCAGGCAATCAAGATCACGGCCGGAAAGCCAACCGGGCTACGCTGGGCCCCGTGCGCCGGTTCAGCCTGTGGCTACGCGGACGACCCATCGTCGCCGACTCGATTCTCGCGGGATTGCTCCTGTTCCTCGACGCCCTCGGCGTGGGTGACGAGAACAACAAGGTCGTCTACCTGATCTTCTCGGTGATTCTGCCGCTGCCGCTGATCCTGCGGCGGGTGTACCCGCGGTCGGTGGCGGCGGCGATGCTGGTGTTGTCGTTGCTGAGCACCCTGATCGCCTACCTGATCGACGATCAGGCCGCCGACCACGTCGCGCTGATCGGGCTCGGGGTGATGCTCTACACGCTCGTCGCCTACGTCGGGCGCCGTGAGGGTCTGCTCTACCTCGCCTTCCTCGCGCTCGACATGGTGTTGTCGGTCTCCCTGCTCGACATGCCGTCGGGCGGTGACCTGGCGATGGCCGGGCTCGTCTACGCGCTGTGCTGGACGCTGGCCGAGTTCAACGGCGCCCGGCACGCCTACGACTCCGAGGTCGCGGCCCGGCTCGCGGTCGCCGACTACGACAAGGAACGTCGCGCGCACGACGCGGTCGCCGCCGAACGCACCCGCATCGCCCGCGAACTCCACGATGTGGTCGCGCACGCGGTGAGCGTGATCATCGTGCAGGCCGACGGCGCCAAATACGCCTTGCGCCAAGACCCCGACACCGCCGAACGCGCGCTCGCCACCATCGCCGGCACCGGTCGCGACGCCCTGCGCGAACTGCGTCGCACCGTCGCCCTGCTGCGCACCGAGCACGCACCGGAACTGCTGCCCCAACACGGCAGCGCCGGCATCGCGAAGCTGGCGCAGATGATGCGCGAGGCGGGTCTGGCCGTGGACCTGGAACTGACCGGTGAACTCGACGACATCGCCCCCGAGGTGAGCCTCGGCGTGCACCGCATCGTGCAGGAATCGCTCACCAACACCCTGCGCCACGCGGGGGCGGAGCCGAAGGCGGTGGTCCGGGTACACCGGCGCGACGAGGACATCCTCGTCGAAGTCACCGACAGCGGCGGCGTTCCCGCGCAGATGAGCGCGGTGGCCGAGATTCCCGGCGCGGGGATGGGCCTGGTCGGGATGCGGGAACGGGTCGCGGTGCTCGGCGGCACCATGAGCGCGAGCAGGCTCGACGACGGCCGATGGCGGGTACGGGCCGACCTTCCGTTGCGCACCGAATCGGACTGATCCCGCTGCGGCCCTGCGCGAAACGCGGGGCAACGCCGCGCGACGGTGCCGTTAGGGTGGGGCAATGCCGATCAGCGTGCTCGTGGTGGACGATCAGGAACTCATGCGGATGGGCCTGAAGATGGTGCTCGGCGCGCACCCCGACATCGACGTGATCGGCGAAGCGGGCAACGGGGACGAGGCGGTGCGGCGGGCGAGCGAACTGCGTCCCGATGTGGTGCTGATGGACGTGCGGATGCCGGTTGTCGACGGCGTGACCGCCACCGCGCGGATCGTGGCGGCGGGGGAGGGCGTGCGCGTGCTCGTGATGACCACCTTCGACCTCGACGAACACGCGCTCGGAGCCTTGCGCGCCGGCGCGAGTGGGTTCCTGCTCAAGGACACCCCGCCCGAGGACCTCGTCTCGGCCATCCGCAGCGTCGCCGCCGGTGACGCGGTGGTCTCGCCCAAGGTCACCAAGCGACTGCTGGACCGGCTCGTCGCCGAGGACCCGACGAGTCTGCGCGACCCGAAGATCCTCGATGTGCTCACCGCGCGCGAACGCGAGGTGCTCGAACAGATCGCGGTCGGTCGCTCCAATGCCGAGATCGCCGCCGCGCTGTTCCTGTCGGAGGCGACCGTGAAGACACATGTCGGCCGGGTGCTGACCAAACTCGGCTTGCGTGATCGGGTGCAGGCGGTGGTGCTGGCCTACGAAACCGGACTGGTGCGGCCCGGTGCCTGAGCGCGTCGACCCGCTCGGGAGAAAAATCGAGTGCTCGTGCGTTGAAGGGACAGATCGTCCGAAAGGATCGCCATGACCGCCCTGCTGTTCGTGCTCTACCTCGTCGTCGAGATCGCCGCCCTCATCGGTCTCGCCCAGTTGATCGGTATCGGCTGGGCGCTGGTCGTGCTCGTCGCGGTGTCAGGCGTGGGTCTGGTGTTGCTCGGCCGCCAGGGCAGGCGGGTGTTCGACCGATTCCGCCGGGCCTCGCGCGGTGAGGTGAGCGCCGAGAGCGCGGTCGCCGACGGGGTGATCGTCGCCACCGGATCGGTGCTGCTGTTCGTGCCGGGCCTGGTCACCGGACTCGTCGGCCTGCTCGCGCTGTTCCCGCCGACCCGGGCGCTGCTGCGACCGGCGCTGGAGAAGCTCGGTACCCGACGCTTCGGCCCGCTGCCCTCGTTCGCGCCGTCGCCGTATCGCGGGATGGTCGTCGATGCCGACGGCGATGTGGTCGACGGCACGGTGGTCGGGCAGTGGTACGACGACGGTCACACCACGGGGCCGCGCGCGCTCGGCTCCGCCTGATTCGCGACGGTTCGCACCGACACGCCCGCGCTCGGCGGCGAAGGGTCTACAGTACCGGCATGGCCACCGAGCAGATCACCGTCACGGTGAGCGAGGAACTGGCCGACGCGGTGCGCAGAGCGAGCGCCGCTGCCGGACAGTCGATGTCGGACTTCACCACCGCCGCATGGCGGTTGGAACTGATCGCCGTGGAGGCGGGCGGACGAAATCCCGCCGGGTTCGGCGACGCCGAAGTGCGCGCCGCGCTGTCGCTGCCGACCTGACACTGTCGCCACCGACCTGACGCTGTCCCTGCCGAGGTCGTGATCCGTCGATACGGCAGACTGGCACCGTGAGTACCCAGTTGCTGATCGGCGGTCGTTTCTACAGTTCCAGCTCCCCGGACGCGACCGCGATGGCCGTCACCGACGGCACCGTGGTGTGGCTGGGTGCCGAGGCGCCCGGGCGCGCGATGCACGCCGACGCGGAAATCATCGACCTCGACGGTGCGTTCGTGGCGCCGGCGTTCGTCGACCCGCACGTGCACGTCACCGCGCTGGGGCTGCAATTGAACGGGCTCGACGTCAGTGGCGCCGGATCGCTGGCCGAACTGCTCGCGACGGTGCGCGCGCACGCCGAGCGGCAGCCGGACGGGGTGATCATCGGCGAAGGATGGGACGACACCGCCTGGCCCGAACAGCGCCCGCCGACGGCCGCCGAACTCGACGAGGCCGTCGGTCCGGGCAGGCTGGTCTACCTCGCGCGCGTCGACGCACATTCCGCTGTCGCCTCGTCGGCACTGCTCGACGCGGCGGGTGACCTCGGCGAGGGTTGTCGGCGTGGCGAACTGCTGCGTGCCGACGCCCACCACCGGGTGCGGACCACCGCACTCGCGGAACTCACCCGCGCCCAGCGTGATTCGGCACGCGAGGCGGCCCTCGACGCGGCGGCAGCACACGGCATCGTGGCTGTTCACGAATGCGCGGGCCCCGAGATCTCCGGCCGCGACGACATTCGCGAACTCCTCGATTTCGAACACGGCGTCGGCGTGCGGGCTTACTGGGGTCAGGCCGTACGTACCGCGGAACAGGCCCGCGCGCTGATCGACGAACTCGGCGTACACGCACTCGGTGGCGACTTGTTCGTGGACGGCTCGCTCGGCTCGCATACCGCGTTGCTGCGCGAGCCCTACGCCGACACGGCGGGCTGCGGGCAGGGCTTTCTCGACGAAGACACGGTCACCGCGCATATCCGCGCGTGCACCGAGGCCGGAATCCAGGCGGGTTTCCACGCGATCGGTGACGCCGCGGTGGACACCGTCGTCGCCGGATTCGCCCGTGTCGCAGCCGAACTCGGTGGTCCGGTGATCGCCGCACGCGGGCATCGGGTCGAGCACGCGGAGATGACCGACGCCGCCGCCATCGCCCAACTCGCCGCGTTCGGCGTGATCGCGTCCGTGCAGCCGGGCTTCGACGCCGCCTGGGGCGGACCCGACGGCATGTACGCGCACCGACTCGGCTCCGAGCGCGCCGCCGGGCTCAATCCGTTCTCGGCGATGGCGGCGGCGGGCATCTCCCTCGCCATCGGCTCCGACGCGCCCGTCACCGCCATGAACCCGTGGGAACAGGTGCGCGCGGCCGTTCACCACCGCACCCCCGGTCACGGGCTGTCCCCGCGTGCCGCCTTCGCCGCCGCCACCCGCGGTGCCTGGCGCGCGGGCGGCGTGCGCGACGGTATGGCCGGAACCCTGGTGCCCGGCGCCCCCGCCTCCTACGCCCTCTGGGACGCGGGCGAGCTCGTCGTGGCCGCGGCGGCCGACACCGTCCAGCGCTGGTCCACCGACCCCCGCTCCCGGGTTCCCGGCCTTCCGCGCCTCGATCCCGGCGCCGAACTCCCCACGTGCCTGCGCACCGTGCACAACGGCACCACGATCTACACCGCCTGACCCCGCCGCCAGCGACGAATCACGGAGCGACACACCATGTTCGACCCCGCGACGGGTAACCGCACCGACTCCTCGGCCGAGCCGCCGTCAGCCCCCGCGGTGGATCCCGGTGTGAACCGGCCCGACGCCGCATCCTCTCGGTTCTCCCCGACGGCACTGCGGGTGCTCGCGGCCCTCGCGGGTGGGCTGTTGCTGTTCGGCAGCTTTCCACCCCGTCCGTTCTGGTTCCTCGCGCCGGTGGCCGTCGCCCTGCTCACCCTGGCGGTACGCGGGCCGGGCAAGCTGCGCGGCGGGTTCGGTTACGGGATGCTCGGCGGGCTGGCGTTCTTCGTGCCGCTGCTGCCGTGGACCGGGATCTATGTGGGTCCGGTGCCGTGGCTGGCGCTCTCGACTGCCTGCGCGGTGTTCTTCGGAATGTGGGGTGTGCTCGCCCGGGTGTCGAGCGCGCTGCCGGGGTGGCCCGTGTGGCTCGCGCTGGCGTGGACCGCCACGGAATGGGCGAGGTCGAACGTGCCGTTCGGCGGATTCCCCTGGGGTCGTATCGCATTCGGCCAAGCCGATGGCTGGTACCTACCGCTGGCGGCGTACGGCGGTGCGCCGCTGGTCGGCTTCGGCGTGGCGCTCACCGGCACCGGACTCGCGGCCCTGACGCTGCGCCTGCTCGCCTGGGTGAACACCCCCGCGCCGCGCGCGAACACCCGCGCCGCGCGCACCGGATTTGCCACCGCGGCGGTGGCCGTGGCTATCATGCCCCTGGCCGGAGTGATCCTGCGGCCGACACTGCCCGCCCCGGACGCAGGCATCCGGACGATCACGGTTGCCGCCATCCAGGGCAGTGTGCCGCGGCTCGGGCTCGACTTCAACGCCCAGCGCCGCGCTGTGCTGGACAACCACGTCCGGCGCACCGAGGAGTTGGCCGACGCCGTCACCCGCGGTCAGGCCATGCGGCCCGACATCGTGATCTGGCCCGAGAACTCCTCCGATATAGATCCACTGCGCAATGCCGACGCCGCTGCCGAGATCACCGATGCCTCGGTGAAGATCGGTGCCCCGATCCTGGTCGGCGCAGTCCTGGTGAACGGTGACCGCACGACCACCAACTCGGTGATCGTGTGGAACGGTGCGGCGGGCCCGGGGGAGCGCCACGACAAGAAGATCATCCAGCCGTTCGGCGAATATCTGCCGATGCGGAGTTTCTTCCGTGTGTTCTCTTCCTACGCCGACCGCGCGGGCTATTTCGTGCCGGGTAATGGTGACGGAACGGTCACGGCGGCCGGGATACCGATCGGTGTGGCCACCTGCTATGAGGTCGCGTTCGATCGGGCATTTCGGGAATCCCTCGCCGCCGGCGCCCAATTGCTGACGGTGCCCACCAACAACGCCACCTTCGGCGAGAGCGAGATGACCTACCAGCAGCTGGCCATGTCACGGGTGCGGGCGGTCGAACACGGGCGGGCGCTCGTGGTCTCAGCAACCACCGGCGTGAGTGGCATCATCACCGCAGACGGTGTGCTCAGGCAGCACACCGAGCAGGTCGTCCCCGCCGCGCTGGTGGCCCAGCTACCTTTGCGCGACACGATGACAATCGCTACTCGAATCGGGGCGTGGCCCGAACTCGCTTCCGTTATCCTGACCGCGATTGGTGTTGGATTGCTATTTGTCCGACGTCGCGGAGCGAATCCGACGCAGCCTGTGCGGAGTTCGGACAATTCTGAATAAGCGGTTTGTTTTAACCGGGGGGAAGCGGCATTGAGTTGCTGTTGCAGGGGTGTAATCCGTTGAGCTCGAAATAAATCCACATTGGTAGCCATCCGGCCGCCGTAGTACTCCGAATCATGGGCGTGGATTAGCCACGCCCTGGGCCGACGTGTGCCCGGGCGCTGCTCGGGGAGTTGTGACACAAGGCAGAAACGGAGTGCTTGATGAGTTCTTTGGCCACCGACCACGTCAGCTCGAGCATCACCGACGAGGACCCGGGCCAACCGTTCGCCCTCTCGCCCGGTCAGACAGCACTGTGGTACGCGCAACGGATCCGGCCCGACATTCCGCTCACCATCGCTCATTACGTCGAACTGCACGGTGACCTCGATGTCGGCAGGTTGTTGTACGCGGTCGAACGCTACGGCGCGGAATCCCAGGTGGGACACGTCCGCCTACTCGAGATCGACGGCGTACCCCACCAGCGAGTGGACCCGACCTGGCGTCCCGGTTGGGCTCGGATCGACCTGCGCGGTGAAGCCGACCCACGGGCCGCCGCGCTGGCCTGGATGAACAACCACGCCAGCACCCCGATCGACATGGAGCGCGAACCGCTCACCATCAATGTGGTGTTGCGGGTCGGTGACCGGGAATGGTTCTGGTACGAGCGCGGACACCACATCGTTATCGACGGTTACGGTGCGATGAACGCCCTGTCCCGCACCGCCGAGATCTACACCGCCATCGGCGAGCAGCGCGAACCGTCGGTCTCCCGCGCCGCCGCGCTCGTCGACCTCTACGCCGACGAATCCCGCTACCGCGAGTCCAGCCGGTTCCGCGCCGACCGCGAGTACTGGATGGAACAGCTCGCCGGCGTGGGCGAGCCGATGACACTGTCGTCGGTCATCGCCGCGGGCGACACCCACGACGCGGGGCGTCACCGCGCCACCGCGGTGCTCGACACCGATCTCGACACCCTGCTCACCGACGCGATCGCCACGCACGGGTCGGCGAACTCCGCACTCATCGTCGCCGCGCTCGCCGCCTACGTCCGCTCGGTCACCGGCGACCCGGATGTCGTACTGAGTCTTCCGGTTTCGGCTCGCACGACCGTCGCGCTGCGCCGGTCGGCGGGCGTGGTGTCGAACGTGGTGCCGCTGCGGCTACGGTTCGACGAGCACACCACCGTCGCCGACGTGGTGCGCCAGACCGAACTGCAGATCACCGGCGCCCTGCGCCACCAGCGCTACCGCTCCGACGACATCCGTCGCGACTGTGGCTACTCCCGTGACGCGCGCGGATTCTTCGGGCCGATGGTCAACATCATGCTGTTCCACGACGAGCTGAAGTTCGACGACATCGCCGGTCAGCTGAACGTTCTCGCCACCGGACCCGTCGAAGACCTCTCGATCAACATCTACAACGGCGACGGCGGCCGCATCCAACTCGACTTCGAGGCCAACCCCAAGCTCTACGGCGAGACCGAGAACGCCGCCCACCACTCCCGCTACCTCGACTTCCTCGCGCGCTTCCTGGCCGCCGAGCCGACCACCCCCACTTACGCGCTCACCGCGATCACCGCCGACGAGAACGATCGGGTGCTGCGGGAGTGGAACACCACCGAGATGTCGGTGCAGACCGCGACCCTGGTCTCGCTGTTCGAGGATCAGGTGCGCCGTAGCCCGCACGCCATCGGTCTCGAATTCGGTGACCGCACACTCGGATACACCGAGCTCGGTGACCGGGTGAACCAGCTGGCGCGCGATCTCATCGCGCGTGGCGCGGGCCCGGAGACCACCGTCGGCGTGTGCCTGCACCGCAGTATCGACCTGGTGGTCGGAATCTACGCGGTGCTCGCGACCGGCGCCGCCTACCTGCCGCTGGATCCCGATCATCCGGTCGATCGCATCGACGCGGTGGTGGCGCAGGCGCAGCCGGTGTGTGTGCTCACCGCCGACCGCGACGGGGTCCGCCTGCCGGCGGGCACGGTTCGGATCGATCTGGACACCGTCGACGTCAGCGGCAACGACGTCGCGCCGATCACCGATGCCGACCGACGCACGCCGCTGCGGCCCGATCATCTCGCCTACGTCATCTTCACCTCCGGCTCCACGGGTAAACCCAAGGGCGTCGGCGTCACCCATGCCGCGATCGTGAACCGGTTGCGCTGGATGCAGGCCGAATACCCCCTCGATCACACCGACGCGGTCCTGCAGAAGACCCCGGCCACCTTCGACGTGTCGGTCTGGGAGTTCTTCTGGCCGCTGCAGGTCGGTGCGCGCCTGGTTGTCGCCGCTCCCGAAGGGCATCGCGACCCGGCCTATCTCGCTCGGGTCATCACCGAAAAGTCCATCACCACAGCGCACTTCGTGCCGTCGATGCTGTCGCTGTTCGTCACCGACCCGCGGGTGCGCGGGGGCGCGGGACTGCGACGGGTGTTCTGCAGTGGTGAGGCGCTGCCCGGCGCCACCGTCGCCGCATTCCATGCGGCGCTGCACGGTCCCGACGGCGGCCCGGAGCTGCACAATCTCTACGGGCCCACCGAGGCCGCGGTCGACGTCACCTACTGGCCGTGTCCCGCCGACGCGACGACGGTGCCGATCGGTTCGCCGGTGTGGAACACCCAGACCTACGTGCTCGACCCGCAGTTGCGACCGGCGCCACCCGGCGTCGTCGGTGAGCTGTACCTGGCCGGCGTGCAGCTGGCCCGCGGCTACCTGGGGCGTCCCGACCTGAGCGCCGACCGGTTCGTCGCCAACCCCTTCACCCCGGGGCAGCGCATGTACCGCACCGGTGACCTGGCGCGCTGGCAGATCGCCGGCGGTGTCCTGGAATACCTGGGCCGCACCGACTTCCAGGTGAAGATCCGCGGACTGCGCATCGAACTCGGCGAGATCGAGTCCGCGCTCCTCGCCCAGGCAGGCATCGCCCGTGCGGTCTGTGTGGCCCGCAGCGGCCGCACCGGTGACGACGAACTCGTCGCGTATGTGGTCGCCGCGCCGCAGACATCGGCTCCCGATCCCACCGCCCTGCTCTCGGCGCTGCGCCGGAGTCTGCCGTCCTACATGGTGCCCTCGGCGCTGGTCGTGCTCGACGAACTGCCGTTGAGCGCCAACGGCAAGGTCGATCGCAAAGCGCTGCCCGCGCCGGAGGTGGGTGTGCGGGTCACCACCGGTGCCGCCGCACCGCAGACCGACCTGGAATGCGCACTCGCGGAGATCTTCACCGAGGTGCTCGCCCTGGACGGCACCGCGATCGGCGTCGAGGACAGCTTCTTCGACCTCGGTGGCAATTCCCTGATCGCCGCCCGCGCGGTCGCCCGGATCAACACCACCCTCGACGCGAACGTCACCATCCGGGAAATGTTCGAGGCGCCCACCATCGCCGCGCTGGCCGGCTACATCAGCACCCACCGATCCGAGACGTCGACGCCGAAACTGGTTCCCGTGCGCAGGCCCGAACGGGTTCCGCTGTCGCTGGCCCAGCAGCGGCTGTGGATCCTCAACCGGTTCGCCGAACACGCCGCTGCCTACAACATGCCCCTGGCCCTGCGCCTCACCGGCCATCTCGACCTCGACGCGTTGCGCGCGGGTCTGCGTGACGTGCTCGACCGCCACGAGAGCTTGCGCACCAGTTTCCCCGAAGGACCCGACGGCCCGTACCAGCTCATCCATCACGCGGCCGGGGTGGAACCCGAACTCGTGCCGATCGACGTGGCCGCCGAGGAGATCACCGCCTTGGCCGCCCAGGTGGCCGGGCGCGGTTTCGATCTGCGGACCGAGACGCCGCTGCGGGTCGCGCTGTACCGGGTCGGCGCGCGCGAACACCTGCTGCTCGTGGTGCTGCACCACATCAGCGGTGACGGCTGGTCGGTCGCCCCGCTGGCCAGGGACCTGATGGTCGCGGTGTCGGCGCGCGCGGGCGGGGCCGAACCGCAGTGGGCGGGGCTGCCGGTGCAGTACGCCGATTTCGCGATGTGGCAGCGGGAACTGCTCGGTGAGGAAACCGACCCCGAAGCGCCCATCGCGCGACAGCTCGGGCACTGGCGCGGCACGTTGGCCGGGCTGCCAGATCAGCTCGACCTGCCCTTCGACCGGCCGCGACCACAGCAACGCGGCACCGGCGGGGACACCGTCGAGTTCGTCATCGATGCCGAAACACGGCGTGCCGCAGCCGAACTCGCGACCAGCCGCGGCGTGAGCATGTTCATGGTGCTGCACGCGACGCTGGCCACCCTGCTGGCCCGGCTGTGCGCTGGTACCGATGTCACCATCGGCACGCCCATCGCGGGCCGGTCCGATCCGGCGCTCGACGAGCTGGTCGGCATGTTCGTCAACACCCTGGTGTTGCGTACCGAAGTCGACCTCGGCGCGGGCTTCGACCGCATGCTCGATCTGGTCCGCGAAACCGACCTCGATGCCTTCGCCAACCCCGATGTGCCGTTCGAACGGCTCGTGGAACTGGTCAACCCCGATCGCTCGACCACCAGGCATCCGCTGTTCCAGGTGATGCTGTCCTACGACCGCACCCCCGAGCTACGCATCGAACTGCCCGGTGTCACAGCGGAACTGGTGCCGATCGAGGTCGGCGTCGCGAAGTTCGACCTGCAGCTCGAGGTCCGCGACAACCACGACGACGGACCACTGCACGCCGAATTCGGTTTCGCCACCGACGTTTTCGATCGCGCCACGGTGGAGTCCATCGCCCGGCGATTCACCACACTGCTCGCCGCCGCCGTCTCGGCACCCGTCACGGCGCTCGGTGATCACGACATCCTCGACCGCAGGGAGATCGCCAGGCTGGTGCCGGTGGCCGGTGCGCCCGCCGAACCGGCGGGCACCCTGGCCCGGCTGCTCGGCGACACCGCACAACGCCTGCCCGACTCGGTGGCGGTGCGCTATCTCGGCTTCGACACCACCTACCGTGAACTCGACGAACGCTCGAACCAGTTGGCGCGCAGCCTCATCGCGCACGGTGCCGCGCCCGAATCGGTGGTCGCCGTGGCGCTGCCGCGCAGTCTCGAATCGATCATCGCCATCTGGGCGGTGGCCAAAACCGGTGCCGCCTACGTGCCCGTCGACCCCGCCTACCCAGCCGAGCGCATCGCGCACATGGTCGGTGACTCCGGTGCCACGCTCGGGCTCACCCTGCCCGAGCACCTCGCCGCCCTGCCCTCCGCCACCGGAAAGCACCGGCGGGCACCGGACTGGATGGTGTTCGGGACGGCTGATTTCGAGGCCGACTGCGCCATCCGCTCGGCCACCCCGCTCTCCGACGCCGATCGCAGGCGTCCGATGCGGGCGGGTCAGCCCGCGTATCTCATCTACACCTCGGGCTCGACCGGCACACCCAAGGCCGTCGTGGTCACCCACGCGGGTATCGCCTCACTGGCCAGCGAACAGACCCAGCTGTTCAAGGTGACCGACCACGCGCGCACCATGCACTTCTCCTCGCCCAGCTTCGACGCCTCGGTACTCGAACTGCTGCTCGGATTCGCCGCGGGCGCGACGATCGTGGTCGCTCCGGCCGATCTCTACGGCGGCGCCGAACTGGCCGGTTTCCTGCGCTCGGAACGCATCACCCACGCCTTCATCACCCCGGCCGCGTTGGCCACCGTGCCCACGGGCGACTTCCCGGCCCTCGGCACGGTCATCGTCGGTGGCGAGGCTTGCTCGGACGAGCTCGTCGAGGCGTGGGCCACGAAGTACCGGATGCACAACATGTACGGCCCCTCCGAGGCCACCGTCGCGGTCACCGCGAGCGCGGCCATGGTGCCGGGGGAGCCGGTGCCGCTGGGCGCCCCCGTGCGCGGCATGCGGTTGTTCGTGCTCGACGCCAGGATGAATCCGGTGCCGCCGGGAACACCGGGCGAGCTCTACGTCTCCGGGCCCGGTCTGGCCCGCGGGTACCTCGGCAAGTCGGGCCTCACCGCGCAGCGATTCGTCGCCAATCCGCACGGGCGAGTCGGCGAAAGGATGTATCGCACCGGCGATCTCGTGGTCGCCGACCAGACGGGCCGACTGCGTTTCCTCGGCCGCGCCGACGACCAGATCAAGATTCGTGGTTTCCGCATCGAACTGCGCGAAATCGATCACGTGCTGCGTGAGCACCCGAGTGTGCGGTCGGCGCTGACCGTCGTCCATGTCGACGAGCAGGGACAGCAGCGGCTCGCGTCCTATGTCACCGCCGACGGCCCGATCGACCCGGCGGCCCTGCTCGAGATCGCCCGCGGCAGGCTGCCCGGCTACATGGTGCCCGCCGCGCTGGCGGTGCTCGACGCGATGCCGGTCACCCCGGCGGGCAAACTGGACCGAAAGGCGCTGCCCGCACCGGAATTCGTGGTCAGCGGTGGATCGCGGGCGCCGCGCACGCACCTCGAGATGCGGGTGGCCGCGGTCTTCACCGAGATTCTCGGCCGCCCGATCCCCGGCGCGGAGGACAGCTTCTTCGACATCGGCGGCAACTCGCTGCTGGCCACCCGGCTCGCCGCGGCGCTGCACGCCGACTTCGAGGTGGACCTGCCGGTCCGGCAGATCTTCGAGGCCCCGACCGTGGCAGGCATCGCTGGGTTGATCACGGAAGCGCCCCGGACGCAGCGGGTGGCGCTGGCGGTACACACCCCGCGCCCGGGACGCCTACCACTGTCGCTGCCGCAGCAACGGCTGTGGTTCCTGAACCGATTGTCCCCCGAATCGAGCGCCTACAACATCGCGTTCGTCTTGCGAATCGGCGGAGATCTGGACGTCGAGGCGCTGCGGGCGGCCGTCACCGACCTGGTCGAGCGCCACGAAGTCCTGCGTACGGTCTTCCCCGAAGATCTCTCGGGTGCCCAGCAGGTGGTCCTGCCGCTCGCGCAGGCCGTGCCGGCGATCGAGGTCGTCGACACCGAACCGGAGCGGGCGCGCACGGCGCTGACAACGCTGGCCCGACAGGGATTCGACCTCACCCGGCAGACGCCGTTGCGAGTGTCGTTGCACCGCACCGCATCCGACGAGCACCTGCTCGGCGTTGTCGTGCACCACATCGCCGCCGACGGTTGGTCGCTCGGCCCGCTGACCCGCGACCTCGCCCTGTCCTACGTGGCGCGGACCGAGGGCGCGGCACCCGAGCGAGCGCCGCTGCCCGTGCAGTACGCCGACTTCAGCCTGTGGCAGCGCACGGTCCTCGGGACCGAGGACGATCCGGAGAGCATCGCCGCCACCCAGCTCGCGTTCTGGCGCGAGACCCTGGCCGAACTGCCCGACGAGTTACCACTGCCGTTCGACCGGCCCCGCCCCGTCGAACCGACGGGGACGGCGGGCACCGTGACCTGCCAGGTCTCGGTACCGCTACAACAAGCACTGGACGAGCTTGCGAGCGAAACCGGCGTGAGCCTGTTCATGGTCGTGCGCTCCGCCCTGTCCGTGCTGTTGCGCAGCGTCACCGGCGGACGTGACATCCCGATCGGCACCCCGGTGGCCGGGCGTACCGACATCCAGCTCGACGACCTCGTCGGCATGTTCGTCAACACCCTGGTGCTGCGCTCCGACGTCGACCCCGGACGCAGCTTCACCGAACTGCTGCACGCCGACCGCGACGCCGAACTGGCTGCCCTCGCCCACGCCGACGTGCCGTTCGAACGGGTCGTCGACGCACTCGGCCGGGAGAGCCGAGCGAGCAACCGCCACCCGCTGTTCCAGGTGGCGCTGAGCATGCAGAACAACCGCACACCCGAATTGGCGCTGCCCGGACTGCGGCTGTCCGCGCAAGAGCTCGACATCGCCCTGGCCAAGTTCGACCTGGAACTGCGGGTGGCGCCCGCCGACGAGAACGGGCTGCGCTTCGAATTCGTCTACGCCACCGAACTGTTCGACGCCGCCACCGTCGAGACCATGGCCGATCGGTTCGTACGGATCCTCACCCAGGTGAGTGCCGACCCACGGCGACTGGTGTGCGATCTGGACCCGCTCACCGTGCTCGAACATCGTGACCACGTCCCCGCACAGGGACCCGCCGCGGTCACGCCGGTCATCTTGGCCGACATCCTCGACGGTGCCGCGACGAAGTACCCGCACCGGCCCGCGCTGCGCTGGTTCGCCGACGGCAGCGTCGCCGGGGAGGTGGGCGAGCTCGACTATGTCGACGTCGCGAATCGAGCACACCGGCTCGGACGGGCGCTGATCGCGCGTGGCATCGGCACCGGCGACCGTGTCGCCGTCGGCCTGACCCGGTCACTGGACTGCGCCCTGGCCATCTTCGGTGTCGCGGCCAGCGGCGCCGCGTTCGTCCCCGTCGACCCGCGCTACCCGGCCGACCGGGTGCGGCACATGCTCACCGACTCGGGCGCCCGCGCGGTGATCACTGCCCGCGCCGACGCGGATGCCCTGCGCGAGGCCGCGGGACCGCTCGACACCCAGTGGCTGCTGATGGACGACGAGGAGCTGAACGCGGAACTGGCCGGCTACGAGGGCGTTCGGATCTCCGACGCCGAGCGCATCCGTCCGGTGCACACCGCCGACCTGGCCTATCAGATCTACACGTCCGGTTCCACCGGCCTGCCCAAGGGCGTGACCGTCACCCACGGTGGCCTCACCAGCCTCGCGCTCGACCTGCGTGAACGCATGGGCCTGGACCGGTTCTCCCGAACGTTCTTCTTCTCCACGCCCAGTTTCGACGTGTCCGTCCTCGATATGCTCCTCGCCGTCTACTCGGGCGCCGAGATGGTGATCGGCCCGATCGACATCTACGGCGGCGACGAACTCGGGGCACTGCTCGAACGCGAGCAGATCACCCACACCTTCCTGACCCCGGCGGTGCTGGCCTCGATCGATGCCACCCGCTGGCCGCTGCCGATGTTGCGCGGTCTGATGGCCGGCGGCGAAGCGGTGCCGCCGGACCTGGTGGAGAACTGGGCGCCGGGCCGACGGTTCGTCAACGCCTACGGGCCCACCGAGTTCACCGTCATCGCGGCGATGTCGGAGCTGCGGGTGGGTGTCCCGGTGGCCATCGGAACGCCGGTGCGCGGTTCACGCGCACTCGTGCTCGACGAACGCCTGCGACCGGTCGCCACCGGTGTTCCGGGTGAGCTCTACATCGGTGGCGCGGGCATCGCCCAGGGCTATCACGAGCGCTACGGCCTGACCGCGGGACGCTTCATCGCCGACCCGTACGGCCCGGCGGGCAGCCGGATGTACCGCACCGGCGACGTCGTGCGCTGGACCGCGGGCGGTGAGATCGACTACCTCGGCCGCAGCGACCACCAGGTCAAGGTGCGTGGCTTCCGAATCGAACTGGGCGAGATCAGCGCCGTCCTCGGTAGCCATCCCGAGGTCCGCTTCGCGCACACCGAGGTCCGGCGGATCGCGGGCGACGACCGGATCGTCGCCTGGATCCAGCTGAACGAGGGCATCGACCCGGCCGAACTGGCCGAGGTGAAACGCCACGCCATGGTCCGGCTGGCCGGGCACATGGTTCCGGCGTCGCTGAACCTGATCGATCGGGTGCCGCTCACACCGGTCGGCAAGCTGGACCGCACCGCGCTGCCGGAACCGGAATTCACCGCCACCGCGGGCCGGGCGCCGCAGACCGACGCCGAGCGGACGGTCGCGCGGGTGTTCGAGGATCTGGTCGGGGCGAGCGCGGTGTGCGCCACCGACAGCTTCTTCGACATCGGCGGCAACTCGCTGTTGGCCACCCAGCTGGTGGCCCGCCTGGCCGCCGTGAGCAATGTGCGCCTGGAAGTGCGCACCGTGTTCGCGACGCCGACCGTCGAAGAACTCGCCGCGCTCATCGAATCCGGGCCGTGCGGTGACGAGAACCGGCCGGACCTGGTGGCCCGACCCCGGCCGGAGCGGATCCCGCTGTCGGCGGCGCAGCGCAGGCTGTGGTTCCTCAACCGATTCAACGCGGGCGCCGACGGCGAAGGCCAGTCGGCCGGCGCCTACAACATCCCGGTGGTGCTGCGCCTGCACGGCACCGTCGATCTCGATGCACTCATTGCCGCTTTGCACACGGTGCAACGTCGGCACGAGACGCTGCGCACGGTGTTCCCGGAAAGCTCGGGGGAGCCCGAGCAGTTGGTGCTCGACCCGGCCATCGCCGCCGTCACGCTGTTCCACGCGACGGCGACCGCGAGCGAGGTCGACACCGCCGTGACCCGTTTCGTCACCCCGGGCTTCGATCTGTCGTCCTCGGTGCCGATGCGGGCGGCGCTGATCAGCGTCGACCACACCGGGCAGGCGGTGCCCGCCAAGGCCAAATACGCCGTCGCGCGGTCGACCGAGCACGTACTGGTGCTGGTCGTGCACCACATCGCGATGGACGGCTGGTCGCTCGAACCTCTCGCCGCCGAAGTGGCCGCCGCCTACCGGGGCCTACAGACCGGTGAACCGTTCGGCGAACAGATCCCGCAGATCCAGTACGCCGACTACACCCTGTGGCAGCAGGAACTGCTCGGCACCGAAGACGATCCGGACTCGCTGATCAGCAAGCAGCTCGATCACTGGCGCGGCGTGCTCGACGGTCTGCCCGAACTGCTCACCGTGCCCGCCGATCGGTCGCGCCCGCCGGTGCCTTCCTACCGGGGCGGCACCGTCGACTGCACGGTCGACGCGGCAACCCATCGCGCGTTGCGCGGTATCGCCACCGCGAACAACGTCAGCATGTTCATGGTGCTGCACGCGGCACTGGCGGTCCTGCTGCATCGGGTCACCGGCACCGAGGACATCGCCGTGGGCACCGCCAGCGCGGGCCGTGGGCATCCCGCGCTCGACGCGATGATCGGCATGTTCGTCAACACCCTGGTGCTGCGCACCGAGGTGGCCGACGAGCGCGCGTTCATCGACCTGTTGCGCACCGTCCGCGACGGGGACCTCGACGCGTTCGCCAATGCCGACCTGCCTTTCGAACGGCTCGTCGAAGTGGTCAATCCGGCGCGCTCACAGGCACATCACCCGCTGTTCCAGGTGATGCTGTCGGTGCGCAACACTCCCGTGCGGATGCTGGAGCTGCCCGGCCTGCGGATCGAAGCGGTCGACGCCGACGCCGGCATCGCCAAGTTCGACCTGCAGTTCACCTTCACCGAAACCCAGACCGACGAGCGGGTGGGCGACGGCATCAACCTGTCGGTGAACTACGCGGCCGACCTGTTCGAGGAGGTCACCGCACGCAGGCTCGGCGACCGCCTGGTCCGGCTGCTCACCGCCGTGGCCGCCGATCCGAACACCGCGGTGGGCGACCTGGCGCTGCTCGACGCGGTCGAGTGGACCGCGCTGGCACCGGTACACGGCACCCGCGCCGAGCCGCCGACGACCCTGCCCGCGGTCTTCGGTGCGGCCGTCGCTCGTTCCCGCGACGGGGTCGCGCTGTGCGCCGGCGACACGGTCGTCACCTACGACGCGCTCGACCGGTGGACCAACCGGCTCGCCCGCGTGCTCATCAGCCAGGGCGTGGGGCCGGAAACCCTCGTGGCACTCGGCATTCCGCGCTCGGTGGAGTCGGTGGCGACCATGTTGGCCGTCGCCAAGGCCGGGGCCGCGTTCGTGCCCGTCGACCCGAACTACCCACCCCAGCGGATCAGTCACATGCTCACCGATTCCGCCGCCGCACTGGGTTTGACGTTGCTCGCCCACCGCGATCGGCTGCCCACCGACACCCGTTGGCTGGTCCTGGACGACCCGCAGACCCGGGCCACCGTGCTGGGCACCGACGACTCGCCGATCACCGACGCCGACCGTCTTCGCCCACTGCGCCTGCACAATCCGGCGTACGTGATCTACACCTCGGGCTCCACCGGCACGCCGAAGGGCGTCGTCGTCACCCACGGCGGCCTGTCGAACTTCGCCGCCGAGACCGCCGACCGTTTCGATGTGCGGCCCGGCAGCCGGGTGCTGCACTTCGCCACCCCGAGCTTCGACGCCGCCATGCTCGACATCCTGTTCGCGCTCGGCGGTGCGGCGACGCTGGTGATCTCCCCGGCCGGGGTGGTCGGCGGCGAGGACCTGCGGCAGGTGTTCATCCGGGAACGGATCACCCACGCGTTCATCACCACCGCCGCGCTCGGCACCGTCGACCCGACGGGCGTGCACTCGCTGGCCCACGTGCTCACCGGTGGTGAAGCGCTACCGCCGGAACTGCTCGCCCGCTGGGCGCCGGGACGCAACTTCTACAACGTGTACGGCCCCACCGAGACGACCATCGTCACGCTGATGCCGCAGCCGATGAGCCCGCGGGGGCCGATCACCATCGGTGGGCCGATCCGGGGAGTCGCGGCCAGCGTGCTGGACCGGCGACTGCATCCGACACCCATCGGTGTCACCGGCGAATTGCAGTTGGCGGGCGCGGCCTTGGCCCGCGGCTACCTCAACCGCCCGGGTCTCACTGCCCAGCGGTTCGTCGCCGATCCCTACGGTGCACCGGGCGCACGGATGTACCGCACGGGCGACCTGGTGCGCTGGCGGGACAGCGCGGAGTCGGCACTGGCTGTGGAATACGTCGGCCGCACCGACCATCAGGTGAAGGTCCGCGGTTTCCGGATCGAACTCGGCGAGATCGACGTCGCGTTCGCCCGCCACGCCGATGTCGAGCTCGCGCTCACCATCGGTCACACCACGCAGGCCGGGGTCACCGCCCTGGTCTCGTATGTGAAGGCGCGCAACGGGTCGGCGCCGAGCGTGCCCGACCTGCTCGAGCACGTCGCCGGGCACGTGCCCAACTACATGGTCCCGCAAGCGATCATGCTGCTCGACGAGGTGCCGCTGAGTCCGGTCGGCAAGCTCGATCGCGCTCGGCTGCCCGAGCCGGTGTTCACCGCGTCGGGTGGTTACCGTGCGCCGGTGACCGCGGCCGAGAGGGCGCTGTGCGCGGTGTTCACCGAGGTGCTCGGGGTCGAGCGGGTCGGCGTCGACGACGGGTTCTTCGAACTGGGCGGCAACTCCCTGCTGGCCACCAAAGTCGTTGCCGCACTGCGCGAGCAGGGCTACGAGATGCCGGTGCAGATGATGTTCGGCGACGCCACCCCGGCGGCGATCGCGGCCAAGCTCGACGGCGTCGACCCGGCGGCGGTGATCGAAGCGGCCACCAGCCCGGTGCTGGCCATCCGCCCGTCCACCAGCCCGCACGACACCCCGCTGTTCTGCGTGCATCCGGCGATCGGTCTGGCCTGGTGCTACGCCGGACTGCTCGCTCATCTCGCCCCGCAGCGCCCGGTGTACGGCCTGCAGGCACCGCACGTGTCCGGCGACGACGGCTTCACCTCGATTCCCGAAGCCGCCGGACACTATGTGGCCCACATCAAGTCGATCCAGCCGCACGGTCCCTACCACCTGCTCGGCTGGTCGCTCGGCGGCTTGATCGCGCAGGAGATCGCCGTGCAGTTGCAGGACGCGGGCGAAGACGTCGCGCTCCTGGCGATGATGGACAGCTACCAACTCGGCGACCGCTGGCTCGACACCTCGATGCCCAGCGTCGCCGACATCCTCGGCGAGTTCGGCGCCGATGTGGTCGACGGCGCACCGTTGCCCGCCGACCTCGACCTGCACGAAGCGGCGGATCTGCTACGGGCGCAGGCGGGCCCGTTCGCCGCGCTCTCGGTGGACCACCTGCAACGCCTCTACACCGGGTATGCCGACGGCACCGTCATGGCCAACCGGTTCCGGCCGCGCACCTTCGACGGTGACCTCGTGTTCTTCACCGCCGCGGCGGACGAGATCAACGCCGCCGACCCGAGCCGGTGCGCGCAGGCCTGGCAGCCGTTCGTCACCGGCAACATCCACAACCACGACCTGCCCTGCAGGCACGCGGCGATGACCACCCCGGAATCGTTGGCGGCGATCGGCCCCGTGCTGCATCGCCACCTCGACGCCGTCCCGGAGATCACCGTATGCGGCGGCGGCCAGAAGGAGATGCGACCGTGAGCCTCGCGGTAGAAGTGCGCGGTCTTGCCAAGAGTTACGGCAAGGTGCGCGTACTGAAGGAAATCGACCTGGAGATCCCGGCGGGTACCGTGCTGGGCCTGCTCGGGCCCAACGGCGCGGGCAAGACCACCACCGTGCGGATCGTCACCACGCTGTTGCGACCCGATGCCGGTTCGGTGCGCGTCGCCGGTATCGACGTGCTGGCCGACCCGGCGACCGCGCGCACCAGAATCGGGTTGTCCGGCCAGTACGCGGCGGTCGACGCCAATCTGACCGGCTACGAGAACCTGCGGATGGTGGCGCGTCTGTACGGCATGGGGCGCAAGCAATCCGTCGCCCGCGTGGAGGAACTGCTCACCGCGTTCGGGCTCGACCACGCGGCGGGCAGGCGAGCGGGAACCTACTCCGGTGGCATGGCGCGTCGACTCGACCTGGCCGGTGCGTTGGTGGCGCGGCCGCCGGTGGTGGTGCTCGACGAACCGACCACGGGCCTTGACCCGCGCGGGCGCCTCGACATGTGGCAGGTGATCGGTGATCTCGTCGACGACGGCACCACCGTCCTGCTCACCACCCAGTACCTCGAAGAGGCCGACCTGCTCGCCGACCGGATCACCGTGATCGACAAGGGCACGGTGATCGCCCGCGGTTCCGCCGACGAACTCAAGAGCTCGATCGGCGGCGACCGGCTCACGGTCACCCTCGCCGCGGGACAGAGTCCGTGGCCCGCGGTGCAGGTCCTGCAGCAGGTCGGCGTCGGCGAACCCATCCACGAACCCGGTAGCGACGAGGTGTCGGTGGTGGTGGGCAACGGCTCACGCACGATGGTCGAAGCGCTGCGCCGCCTCGACGACGCCGGAGTGTGCGTCCTCGACGCGAACGTGGTGCGCCCGACCCTCGACGATGTGTTCCTCTCGCTCACCGGCACCCCGGCCGAACCGATCCCCGAACCCGAAACCGACGACGTGCAAGAGGAGGTCCTGTCGTGAGTGCCCCCGATGTCACGGTGGACGAGTACGAAACCCGCGACCTGCCCATCTCGCCGACCACCCCCCGGCCGTCCGCCCCCGAGGAGACGGAACCGCGGGCCCGGTTCGTGCGTGACAGTGCGATCGTGGCCTACCGCAACCTGCTGACCATCCTGCGCGTGCCGACGCTGCTGGTCACCGCCACCATCCAGCCGCTGATGTTCGTGTTCCTGTTCGCCTACATCTTCGGCGCCTCCCTCGGCGGGGATCAGTACCGGGAGTTCCTGCTGGCGGGCATCTTCACCCAGACCGTGGCGTTCAACGCCGCGTTCACCACCGTCGGGCTGGCAGGCGACCTGCAGAAGGGCATCATCGACCGGATGCGCACGCTGCCGATGTCGAGGCTGGCGGTGCTGATGGGCCGCACACTCTCGGACCTGGTCGTCAATATCGTGAGCCTGGGCGTGATGTCGATCTGCGGGTACATCGTCGGCTGGCGCATCCACGGCAGCTTCGGCGACGCGGTGATCGCCTTCGCCATCATCTTGCTGTTCGCGTTCGCGATGTCGTGGGTCGGTGCGCTCACCGGCCTGGTCTCCCCGACGGTGGAGGTGGCGCAGAGCGCGGGCTTGATCTGGCTGTTCCCGCTGACGTTCATCTCCTCGGCGTTCATCTCCGCCGAAACCCTGCCCGGCCCCCTGCGCGCCATCGCCGAGTGGAATCCGATCACCGCGGTCTCGGCCGCGGGCCGCAAGCTCTTCGAGAACGACTCACCGCCGGCTTTCGTCCCGGCCACCGGGTGGGCCGCGGAGAACTGCATCCTCTACGCGATCATCTGCTCGCTGGTCATCCTGGCGATCGCCATGCCCGCGGCGCTACTGCAGTACCGCAAGGTCGCCAGTCACTGAACTGGCTGCGAACGCCGAAGGCCGCCTTCCCAGTGGGGAGGCGGCCTTCGGCGTCATGCCCTCGAACTGTTACCCGCGGCGGCGGGTCTTCAGGAGGTCGAGGCGCTCCTTGAGCAGCTCCTCGAGCTCCTCCTTGCTGCGACGTTCCAGCAGCATGTCCCAGTGGGTGCGCGGCGGCTTGACCTTCTTGGTCTCCACGGAGGTGCCCTCCATGAGCTGACCCTCCTGGCCGTTACGGCACAGCCAGGTGGGCGGGATCTCCGCGTCGTCGGCGAACGGGACGTCGAACTCCTCACCGTTGTCGGTGCGGTAGCGGGCGATCCGGCGCGGGGCCAGGTCGTGGTCGCGATCGGTCTCGTAGCTCACCGCTCCGAGCCGACTGCCCCGGAGTACGCGATCTGCCATGTGTGCTCCTGTAATTTTGGCGGCCGGGGCCGCAGTTCTCGGCGCTGAACTCCACCTCTTCCCTCCCTACGGGCACTCCTTCGTCGCACCCTTCGGTCAGTCCAACGGCGGAGGCGCGCCGAGAACAGGACGTAGTACTACCTCAACGCGCGGGAGGTCTGAACTGTTCCATTGTAGTCGTACGGGAATACGGGGGGATCGACCCCCGAATCCGCGGTAACGGCCGGACGGTATCGGGAGGGTGCCCGCTCAGCGAGACCTGAACCGGCGAATTGTTTCGCGGGCCGATAGGGTTTCCGATCATGTCGCGCAGTCGCCTGCTGTCCTGCCTCTGGTGCGGGCGGGAGATCGTGGATTCGGAGTCGGGTCGGCGTCGCCGCTATTGCCGCCAGTCGTGTCGCCAACGTGCCTACGAGCACCGCAGCAGTCTCAAGGGGACCGGCATCCCCGAGGACGCGGTGGTGCTGACCGCGCAGGAAGCCGCGGATCTGGCCGATCGGTGGTTCGCGGCGCGGTGCGCGGCCGAGGATGTGGCCACGGCGGTGGGGGAGCAGGCTTCCCCGGCGGAGTTGGCGCAGTTGAGCGCGACATTGGTCCAGCTGGCGCGCGAGGCCGAACGGCTCCGCTGAACGTGCGAAACCCCGTGTCTCCCAGCGTGAATCGGCGGGAAACCCGGGGCCTCGGCATCGGTAGGCGACGTCGGCACTAGGCGGGCAGTGCCTCGCGAGCACGCAGGTAGACGGCCGTCACGCCGCCGGTGACGAGCAGCGCGAGGGCCGCGGCGGCGCCGGCCGTCGCGAGGTCGGGACTGGTGAGAGCCTGTCCGCGCAGGGCCTGCCAGGCCACCAGCGTGAGCAGGCCGAAGTAGCCGAGGACGGCGACCACGAGCAGGGCCGCGCGCGTCGTTTCGGAGCGCAACCAGCGATAGCGAGGCGCGAGAGCGACCAAGACGACGGCGAGCAGCAGCAGCACCTGGATGCCGTGCAGGCCGACGAAGTGCGGGATGCGCAGGTCGCCGCCGATGGTGCTCCAGTGGGTGATCGGCATGCCCGCGGCACTGTCACGTGCTGTATCGCCGGGCCGTACGGTGTGCCCGGCCACCAGCCCGACCACGGTGCCGTCGGAGCGTTGGACGAGTTGCGGTCCGGTGAACCCCATGAGGTAGCCGAGCGCCATCCCGGTCACCGCCAGCCACAGCCCCGCCTTCAACGCGATCCTGGTCGGCCGGTCTGCCAATTTCTGCCAGGAGATGATCACCGCCAGAACAAGATTCGCGACGAACAGGCCGGGTACGCCGGAGGCGAACACCTGCTGGCCGATCTCGTTGATCGGGTCGGTGGAGTCGTTGAAATGGCTGAACGTCCCCCGGGCGGCTTGCAGCGCGATGAAACCCACATCGGCGATCCCGGTGATCGCGAAGACGGTGCCCAGCCACCAGGTTGCGCGCCGACCGCGGTGGGGCAGCCGCAGGATCCACGCCAGTGTCATGCCGTAGAGCGCGAAGGCCAGGCCGAACTTGGCCGGCTTGAGCCACACCGATTCGCCGAGCAGCAACCGATCGTCGAGCGCCATCCCGACGATCGACACCACGACCAGTGCGGCCATGAGCGCGGAATTCACCAGCAGCGGGCCGTGCCAGGGGGCACGGTCGGTGCCCTCGTGCGCGGTGCGCACCTTGAAGCGGGACAGCGTGTGGGTGAGGTCGATCGTCGCCATGAATCGAAAATAGAAATTCGGTGCGCCACACCACGTCCCGCTGCGGAACGGTTCGACTCCGATACCGGGGTACGGGTCGGCCTACTCGGGTTCTAGGGGTGTCGTCAGATTCCCATGCGCCAGACGGCGGCATCGACCGCGCGGGGCGAGACGAGCGCGAGCGCCTGCAGGACGCGGGTGTAGGTCGGGTACAGCTCGAGCGGACGGGTGCGGATCGCGGTGGTGATCCAGTCCGCCGCCTCCTCGGGCGTCAGCGCCGCAGCGTCGGCGTACTTACCGGTGGGCGCGATCATTTCCGTGCGCACCAGCGGGTAGCCGACGGTGGTGACGTGCACGCCGCGTCCCCTGGTCTCCGCGCCGAGACTGCGCCCGAACGCGCCGATCGCCGCCTTCGACGCGTGATAGGCGGTGAACAGCGGCATCGACCCGGCGGCCACACCCCATGTCGCGACATTGATGATGTGCCCGGCGCCCGCGTCGAGCATCGACGGCAACAGCCCCATCGTGAGCCGGGTGGCCCCGAAGTAGTTCAGTGCCATGGTGCGCTCGTAGTCGTGGAACCGGTCGGTGGTGTCGGCGGCGCTGCGGCGAATCGATCGGCCCGCGTTGTTCACCAGCACGTCGATGGTCCCGAACTGCTCGAGCAAGGTTTTCGCCAGCGCGTCGATCTGCTCGCCGTCGGCGAGATCGCAGGTGATCATCTCGGCGTCGCCGCCTTCGGCGCGGACCGCGTCGCGAACCTCGGCCAGTGGCTCGGCGTTCCTGGCGACGAGAACGACCCGCGCCCCTTCGCGGGCGAGTGCGTGCGCCGCGGCTTTGCCGACTCCCGAGGAGGCCCCCGTCAACACCACGGTCTTGCCCGCGATCTCCTGGACCTCACCCCCGAACACCCGCGCCAGCAGGCGGGGAAGCGCGGGCGGGTTGAGCAGCACCGATTGTGCGACTTCGGTGAACACGGGGACTCCTGTCGATCGTGCGGCGGGGCGAGCAGGTAATTGACTGAATAGTAAATTACAAAGTGGCCGATTGAGTGTCAACCGGCGCGTGGGTCGATGGTTGGATGGACCGGTGAGCACAGCCGGCACCAAAGGCGTCCCGCGCCCCGAGCGCGAACAGCAGATCCTCGACGCGGCCGTCGCCGAGATCGGCCGCGTGGGGTACGCGGGGCTTTCCCTCGCCGACGTCGCGCAGCGCGCCGGAATATCCAAGCCGCTGGTCTATACCTACTTCCAGTCCAAGGACGGGCTCTACATCGCTTGCGTCGATCGCGCGGCAACGCTTCTGTTCGACGCGATCGAATCCGCCATAGCCGGGGCGGGTGGACTCAGCAAGGCCGAACGCACCCTCGACGCGATCTTCGTCGCCCTCGAGCCGCGCCCACACGACTGGACCGTGCTCTTCGACCGCTCCCACCCCGACGACGGGCCCGCCGCCGACACCGTCCGCGCCGCCCGCCGCCGGATCGCCGCCCAAGCCGCGCGCGGTGTCGCCGACGCCATCAGTGCCGTCGACCTGAGCGACCCGACCGACGTGTCCGCACTGACCGATGTCTGGATGGGTGCGGTGACCTCGCTGGTCCTGTGGTGGTTGCGCCACCCCGATCAGACGGCCGAGCAGATGACCGCGCGCAGCCATCGCCTGATCGGCGCGCTCGTGACGGCCCCCCGGTGAACGCGGTCCGCACCCCGGCTGCGGGCCGAGGTGCGGATTTGCTTGTCCGACAACTGATTCAGGACGCTACCTCGGTGGTCGAGGCGTCGGCGGGCAGCAGTTGCGCGAGCAGTGGAGCCCACTCGTAGCGACGTGCGGGGAAGCAGCGCTCGAGCAGGTCGCGCATGATCGAGGGTGCGATCGAAGCGCCGGGGGAGGCGCCGAGGAGGCCGGCGACGCTGCCGTCGGCACCGGTGACCAGTTCGGTGCCGAATTCGAGTACGCCACCGCGCCGACGATCGGGCTTCACCAGTTGCGCGCGTTGCCCGGCTTGGACCAGGGTCCAATCGGCGGGGTCGGCGGTCGGGTAGAAGCGCTGGAGTTGCGCGAACTTGCGCCGGGGTGAGGCCAGTAGTTCGGTGACGAGGTAGCGGACCAGATCGAAGTTGTGCAAGCCGACCGCGACCAGTGGGACGATATTGTGCGGGCGCAGGGTGGTGAACAGGTCGGTGAGTTTGCCGTGGCGCAGCAGTCGGGTGCTGAAGGTGGCGTAGGGACCGAACAGCAGAGCGCCCGCGCCGTCGACCTCACGTCGATCCAGGTGTGGCACCGACATCGGCGGGGCGCCCAGCGCGGCCTGGCTGTAGACCTTGGCGTGATGCTCGGCGACGACCGCGGGATCGTCTGTGCGCAGGAACTGCGCGCCCAACGGAAACACCCCGTAGCCCCGCACCTCGGGCAGACCGGCGCGCTGCAACAGGCGCAACGCGTATCCGCCCGCCCCGACGAAGACGAACCGGGTCCGCACCCGGAACCGCCGCCCGCTGTCGAGGTCGCGCCCGCGTACCGTCCACAAGCCGTCCTTGCCGCGGGTGAGCCCGGTGATCTCGCGATGCATCCGAACCGCGTTGCCCGCCGCGCTCATCGTCGACAACAACGACCTGGTCAGCGCGCCGAAGTCGACATCGGTGCCCGCGGTGTGCCGGGTGGCCGCCATCGCCTCTCCGTCGGCTCTGCCGCGCACGAGCAGCGGCGCCCACTCCGCGATCACCGCCCGGTCCTCGGTGTACTCCATCCCCGCGAACGCGGGCAGTGCCCGCAGCGTGGCGTACCGCTGTCGCAGGTAGGCGATGTCGCGCTCGCCGAACACCGCCGTGATGTGTGGTGTCGGGGTGAGGAACGTGGTGGGCGCGAGCTCGCCACGGTGGGCCAGCGCGGACCAGAACCGTCGCGAGAGCGCGAACTCGTCGGCGATCCCGGCCGCCTTGGCTCCGTCGCCGGGGTCGGGCATGTAGTTGAGCTCGCACAACCCGGAGTGCCCGGTGCCCGCGTTGTTCCAGGGATGGCTGCTCTCGGCCGCCGGTTCGCCGAGCCGTTCGAACAGTGCGATCGACCAGTCCGGCGCCAGCGTGCTCAGCAGTGCGCCGAGTGTGGCCGACATGATGCCGCCGCCGATCAGCACTGCGTCGAGAATGTCTTCGCCACTGCCGGATTCGGGCCGTGGGGCTGTGGTGTCGTTCATTGTCGAACCTCCCGTGAGCTGTGTACCGCCATCCTCACGCCGGGAGCAGTGATCCGTCCAACACGGAATCGCCGACTATATGATCCGAATATGGATGATTCAACGGAAGGGGGAGCCCAAGCGCTGGCTCCGCTGCTGGCGGCCTTCGACGCCGCGGCCGAGGAAGGCCATGTCACCCGGGCCGCGCAGCGACTCGGGGTGCCGCAGTCCTCGCTCAGTCGCCGGATCAAGACGATCGAGCACCTGCTCGGAGTGGCGTTGTTCCAGCCGGTCGGGCGCGGCGTCGCCCTCACGCCGCAGGGCCGCGACCTCTACGCGCACACCCGCGGCCTGGTTCGCGCACTCGACGACGCGGTGCGCCGGGTGCGTGCCGACGCCGACCCCGACAGCGGGTTGGTGCGTTTCGGGTTCCCGCTCACGCTGGGCCCGGTGAGCATTCCCTCGCTGCTCGCGCAGTTCCATACGCGCGCGCCGCGGATCCGGCTGCACCTGGTGCAGGCACACGGGGAGGCGCTGGCCGAGCAGGTGCGCGACGGCAGGCTCGACCTCGCGGTGATGATCCCGCCCCCACCCGACCTGCCGACGGTCGACCTCGGACGACAACGCATCGACCTGCACGTGGCGCGCACCCATCCACTGGCCGGTCGCGCCCGCATCGACCTCGCCGAGCTGGCCGACGAGGCCTTCATCGCGAACCCGCCCAGCTATCAGCTGCGCGCATTGCTCGACAGCTGGTGTGCCGCAGCGGGTTTCACGCCACGGGTGGTATTCGAGATCACCGAGTTCGAGACCTTGCGCGCCCTGGTCGCCCTCGGTCAGGGCGTCGCGCTCCTGCCCGCCGCCGAGGTCGAGAACCCCGACCTCGCGGTGGTACCCATCGATGGCGAACGCGACCGCGAGGTCGGTCTGGTCTCGGGAGACCATGACTCGACGCTCGCGGTCGCGCGGCTTCGGCAGTTCCTGATCGCGCGCCGGGCGGCGATCAGCGGGTGAGTGTCAGTCCTGGGCAACGCCGGCGTCGACGCCACGCGCGGCGAGCCACGGGTGCGGGTCGATCGGGGCGCCGTACTGCGAGCCGTCGGGCACGTGCACCTCGTAGTGCAGGTGGGGGCCGGTGGAGTTGCCGCGGTTACCGACGGTGGCGATGGTGTCACCGGCGTTCACGTGCTGGCCGGGGACGACCAGAATGTCGTTGACGTGGCCGAACACGCCGATGGTGCCGTCGTCCTGCTGTACGCGGACCCACAGGCCGAAGCCGGAGGCCGGGCCGGTCTCGATCACGGTACCGTCGGTGACCGCGAAGACAGGCGCGCCGATCGGGTCACCGAAGTCGATGCCGTTGTGCGCGGTGCCCCAGCGGGCGCCGTAGTAGGAGGTCAGCCTGCCGTTGACGGGGCGAACGGTCTGCGGGCGCGGCGGCGGCGGGGGAGCGATGAACGGCAGCGGCGGCAGCTCGAGGCCGACTGCTTCGCGGTGCTCCTCCCACGGGATCGGAGCGGACGCGGGGATCTCGCCCTGCGGGCCCTGGGCCTCGGCGGGAGTGTACGCGGTGAAGCGGTACGGCGACTGGCCGGCGTTGATGGCCTCGGTGGCGTCCGCGGCGATCGTGGTAGTGGGAACAGGGCTCTCGGGCGCACCGAAAGTGGCGACGGAGGTACCCACGAGTGCGGACAAAGCCACCGCACCCGCGACCACGCCTCCCCAACGACCTGCGAAGGCGTCGGAGACTCGAGCAGATAACGGGTTGGTCACGAACATGGATATGAACGTAGCTAAACCGTAACCTTCGCAGCCAATCCTGTGGTTGCGATCACGAAGCGCTATAACCCCAGTTGATCTATAACGATACTCTAACGAAAGTCGGCATCCAGGTACTCACCGGGCGAAATTCCGGAGGGCAAGATCATTGCCGAAACCCCGCGACCCGGGGACACTGATTCAGTGGACGCTAACGGAGTCCGGGCCATCGCGGCGTTGTCCGATCCCACCCGGCGCGCGATCTTCGAATCCTTGCCGCAGGGGCCCCGCTCGGTGGCCGACCTCGCCGCCGCCACCGGAATCACCAGTTCAGCCGCTTCCCAGCACCTTCGTGTGCTGCGCGAAGCCCATCTGGTCCGCATGCGCCGAGACGGGAACAGGCACCTCTACTCCCTGGACCCACGCGGCCTCAGCGACGCTCGCGACTATCTCGACAAATTCCGGCCCAGCGCCCTGGCCGCCCACGCCGCCGCGCTGCGGGACGCGGCCGGTGCGGACCCGGCTCAGCCCACCCGGCGGTAACGCGACCGGCCGGATTCGGCCCATGCCTGCTTGTCCAGCTGCATATCGACCGCCGAGATCACCTCGGGCACGCCGATGCGCAGCAAGCCGGGATCGGGCGACAAGCTGTCCGGGTCGCCGACCTGTCCGGCCCACAGCACCGCGTGCCTGCCGAGCAGGTGTGCGGGCGGACCGCCCCGGCGCGGTGGCGTAGGACCGAACAGCAACACCGTGCGCGTGCCGAACGCGGTTGCCAGATGCGCGACACCGGTATCGCCGCTGATCACGAGCGCGGCCTCGGCCACCGTCGCCGCGAGATCGGTGAGGTTCTGCCGACCCGCGAGGACCCGGTCGTCGGGCAAGCCCGCCTGCGCGGCCACCTGACGAGCGATGTCGTGCTCGAACGGGTCGCCGGTGAGCACCACGTCACGGCCGAGGACCAGTAGATGGCGCACCACCGCGGCGAATCGCTCCGGCGGCCACCGGCGCGAGGGCGAACCCGCGCCGATGTGGACGACGACGCTGTCCCGACGGCTGATCGAGGCCACCGGCGGCACCAGCCCGAGGTTGCGCCGATCCGCGTCGATGCCCTCGCTCTCGAGTAGTCGGCACCAGCGGTCTACCACATGGGCGTCGGGATCCCAACGCGGTCCGGCCAGTTTGGGCAGGGCGGGCGTCCGATGACCGATGATCCGGGCGGCTCCCGTATCGGCCAGCGCCCGCGCGCTGGCGCTGTCGGCGCCGTGCAGGTTCACCGCCAGTTCGGGCGCGGGACCGTCCCAGATCAAGGCGGCCGGATCGGCGGTGGCGACGAGTTCGTCGACCGAGGAGATCAGGTCGACGATCTGCTCCAGCCGATGCGGCGCCGCCAGGACGATCCGGCTCTGTGGTTCGGCCCGGCGCAGGGCACGCAGAGCCGGGACCGCGGCGAGAAGCTCACCGAGGCCCCGAGCTTGCAGCACGAGTACAACCGACACATTCTTCATCTACCCGAGACTGGCGCGAACCAAACTTTCGCGAGCGCAACGATGTGGCGGACCGGTTCGATGCCCGCCGGCCGCACCAGTCCCGGTCGCGACACGATATCCACCCCAGCTAATTTCGGGAAAACCGGAGCGAGCAGGCATAACATCTCGTCATGACGACAAATACCGTGGTAGGGAGCCCGTTGACGGCTCTTGCCAAGAAGACCTGGCAAACAATTCTGGTCACCGGCCTGCTCGCGGTGGTTCTCGGCATCATCGTGCTGGTGTGGCCCGGTCCGTCGCTGCTCGTGGCGGGCGTGCTGTTCGGTATCTACATGGTGGCCAGCGGCATCTTCCAGCTGATCGCCGCCTTCACCCATCTGCCGAGCACCAGCTTTCGCGTGCTGTCCTTCATCAGCGGTGTGCTGTCGCTGATCATCGGTGTGTTCTGCTTCCGCGACGACCTCGCCTCGATTGTGCTGCTGGGGTTGTGGATCGGCATCAGTTGGCTGTTCCGCGGCGTCGCCGTGCTGTTCGCGGCGCTCTCGGAGCCGGGCGTGCCCGGCCGGGGCGCGCAGATCTTCTACGGCATCATCAGCGCGCTGGCCGGTGTCGTTCTGATCGTGTGGCCGATCTCGTCCATCGCCACCCTGGTCTGGGTGGTCGGCATCTTCCTGATCATCATCGGTGTCATGGAGGTCATCACCGCCTTCGGTGTCCGCAAGGACGCCCATCTGCTGGACCAGCAGATGGGCTGACTTCCCCACGGGAGAGTTCGTCTGAACCGGCCGGTGCCTTCGGGCACCGGCCGGTGTCGTCTGAACTACGCTTGCCACCCATGGAATTGGTTTACAACCTGGTGGTCGTCAGCCATCTGCTCGGCATGGCCGCGGTAGTCGGTGGCTATGTCGCGTCGCGTCCGGTGGTCTCCGAGCTGATGGTGTGGGGTGCTCGCGCGCAGCTGATCACCGGCGTGATCCTGGCCGGGATGGCTTCGGGAATCGACTCGCTCGACAAGGATCCGGATACCACGAAGCTGGCTGTGAAGCTCGTCGTCGCGGTCGCGGTGGCCGCGTTCGCCGAGATGGGCCGAGGTGATGCGAAGCGGGGCAAGCAGATCGACTGGATGACCGATGCCGCGGGCGGACTCGCGATCGTGAACGTGCTCGTCGCCGTGCTGTGGACCTGACCCGGGTGCGATTTCTCGGCGTCCACCACATCGCGATCATCGCCACCGACTACGCCCGGTCGAAACGCTTCTATACCGAAATCCTCGGAGGCGTCGTCCTCGACGAGAATTATCGTGGCGATCGCGATTCGTGGAAGCTCGACGTCGAATTGGCCGGCGGAGTTCGCATCGAACTGTTCTCGTTCCCCGACCCACCTGCCCGACCGACTCGACCGGAAGCGGCGGGCTTGCGGCACCTGGCCCTGGCTGTCGCGGACGTGCCCGCCGCACTCGAGGTGCTGCGGGCACGGGGCGTGCGGACCGAGGAGTTGCGCACCGATGAACACACCGGCAAGCAGATGGCCTTCTTCTTCGATCCGGACGACCTACCGCTCGAGCTGTACCAGGGGTGATCAGGGTGTCGCGCGGGCCCGCCGCGCGAGTTCCACTGTCGCCGCGCGCAACTCGCTGATCTCCGACAGCGGTGCGGCATAGCCGACTCGGGTGCGGGCCACTCCGCGTGGTGATTCCACGCGCAGGTCGAGACCGTATCGGTCGGCGCGCTCGCAGGTGGCGGCGATCGCGTCGGGGAAGCCGCCGAGCTGCTGGGCCATCGCCAGCAGTGCTTCGGCGTGGTCGGCGTTGAGGTGCGCGATGCCGGGTGCGGCGTGCGCGACGATCGGGTCCGGCTGTGCGGCAAGATATTCGGCGGCCGAGGCCGAATCCATCCGGCCGTAGCCGCCGACCCAGCGCACTCGTTCGATCCGCAGCACCCACAGGGTGAAGTCGCTGTAGTCGATGTAGTACTTGGCCGCCGGAATCGCCGCCAAGTGGGCCGCGCGGGCTGCTTCGGCCTCCGCGCCGGTCGGGCGTTCCACGAAACCCGCGAGCGTGATCCGGGTGCCCGCGAGGGGATCGGCCGGGATATCGGGCGTGACGATCGCGATGCTGGCGCGCGGATCGGCCGCCAGATTGCGGCCGTGTTCGGCCAGGCGCGACACGCTCAGCACCGGAGCGCCGTCGAGCAGTCCGTAGGTGATGAACGACGCCCACGGTGCGCCGTCGGCGGTGAGGCTGGCCAGTGTGCCGGTATTGGTGCCCGCCGCAATGGTTCTGGCTTCCTCGGCCGGCGAGGGGCGGGCCTCGTTGGCCAGGGGAGCGGTCGGCAGCGGAATGGCAGGTGCGTCGCCCGGATCGCCGTGGTCGAGAGTCATGGTCACAGCGTATCCACCGGACGCGAGCGGCGGGGCGAGCTCGTCAACCAGCCGTGCAGCGCATCGTAGACAGCGTCGTGATTGAGCAGGCTGAAGTGGTTTGCCCCGGGCACGTGCAGGCCGTTGACGGCGTCGAAATCGAGGCGCCTGGTCCGCCCGCGCCCCGACCCGCTACCGGTGAGGACCATGCCGTCGCCGATGATCACGCCGAGTGGGTGCTTGGGGCTGTGAGTGATGGTCGTGGTGACGAAGTAGTGATCGACGCCGGGCAGCAGCGGTACTTCCTTGACCGCTCGTGCGCGCAGCGTGTTCACGTCGAGGTCGCGCCAGTCCTCGTCGACCAGCGAGCCGTACCGCAGGTCCCGGATGCCCGCGCTGCGCCTGCGCAGCAGGGTGCTCAGCGGCCGGGTCTCGGGCAGTAGATCGAGCGCGGCCGACGCGTAGTGCACGAACTGCTCGAGCGGCGCACCGAGGTGCGGCGAACCGAGACACACCACCTGTCGCACCGATCGCACCCACGAGTGGCCCGACTCCTGGGCCTGATGGCAGGCGCTGCGCATGACCAGGCCGCCCATCGAGTGTCCGATCAGGCAGATCTCGTGCACCGGCATCGGCCAGCTGTCGACCAGGCGGGTCAGCAGGGCGCTGAGCTGGGCGGCGTTCTCGGAGATGTGCAGGCCGGTATTGAAGCGGACGAAGACCGGGGTGTAGCCGAGCTCGTCTTCCAGTCGCTCGCCATAGGTGGGTCGGCCACCGAGGCGCCAGGAGTGTTCGGTCTCCACGAGTCCGTGCAGGAGCACGACCAGCCGGGTGGTCGGCACCGGGACGTGGGCGGCGAACTCCTCGGGCGGCACGGGTGCGCCGTCGACGCGAAAGGTCATGGGGGAGGCGAGGATCGGGGTCTGGTCTTCCAGGGTGTCACCGATCAGTCCCTGGATCGCGGCCAGTATCCCAGCACCCCAGACGGTGCGCGATGGTGCGGTGGTGCCGGGCAGGTGGACCGCGCTCGCGACCTCGCCGACGACGAAGCCACTGCCGGTGACGGCCGCGTACACGCTGTCGGTGATGGCGTCGTGCACGGTCTTCACCGGAGCCGCGGCAGGTCCGATGCCCCACCGCACCGCGGCGAAAATGCGGTCGGAGACGGCGCGGTGGATCGCCGCGATCCCGTCGACCGCGCCGACGAACTCGTCACCGGCGAGCCGTGTGAGCGCCTGTACTTCGGCCTGAGGTTGGGGGAGCTGCTCCGTCACAGACTTGAGAGTACAACTGTGCACTGAAAAGTGGCGGGATCGGGGCGGCTTCGAGACCTGCGACGACAACTGGCCGTCCGGGGCTGGGATCGATCACAAATAATCATCTGGTTACAGCGATATGCGCATTAATGCATGACAATGCGTCAATCATGGATAAGGAGAACCGGCTGCGCCGGCCGAGCTCGGGACGGCGGGAGCCCCCGCCGTCCCGATGATCACGGCCGGTGCATGATCGCGTACCAGAGCGCGCCCATCGCGCCGAGGACGAACAGGGGAGACAGGACCCAGGTCTCCACCCGGTTCCCGGTCCGTTCGATCAGCGGCACCCGTGTGCGCAACGGAAACGGCCACAGCAATCGGCAGCCCCGATCGGTCAGGCAGTCGCCGAGCAGGTGTGCCAAGCACCCAAGGCCCACGCAGATCGGCAGCCACGCGGGCCGATCGACGATCCAGTGGTCCACGGCGAACGTCCCCGCCGTCGCCAGCACGATCACCGTCCCGTAGGTCCGAAAGCTCTTACCCGGCGGGCACAGGTGCAGCGAACGCACGGCCAGTGCGAGGAGGAAGAACACCAGGCCCAACGTGAACGGCCTACCGAGATAGTGCTCGCCTGCCCAGGTCGCCGCGACCGCGACCACGACGAACAGCAGCGAATGCGTGCCGTGACGATGCCCGCCCGAGGCCCAGGAGATCAACCGGCACAGGTGATGTGACACCGGTCCGAGCACGTGGGAGATGGTGCCACTGGGATGATCCGCGTCCGGCAGCAGCGCCGCCCCCGCGGTGAGCAGCGTGCCCATGATGAGCTCGGCGATGCCGAATTTCGTTGTCTCGCTGTCGAACAGAGGGAACGCGGCAACCGTGAGCGGTAACGCTGCGGCAGTACCTGCCCAGGCCAGCGCCCCACTCGTCGCATGTGAATGTCCTAGCACCCCGCAACGTTAGAGTAAGTCACGACTTCGGCGCATATGCCGTGGACAGGGCGTTGGGGGGCAGCGAAACACCCTGCGACTCACGATGAGCCGCAGGGTGTTGTGTCGTCCGGATCAGGCGGCGACGTCGAACCTGTCCAGGTTGCTCACCTTGGTCCACGCGGCGACGAAGTCGTGCACGAACTTCTCCTTCGCGTCGTCGGTGGCGTAGGCCTCGGCGAGGGCCCGCAGCTGCGAGTTGGAGCCGAACACCAGGTCGACCCGACTGCCGGTCCAGGTGACCGTGCCGGAGGCGCGATCGCGGCCCTCGTAGACACCGTCGTCGGTGGCCGACGGTGTCCACTCGGTACCCATGTCGAGCAGGTTGACGAAGAAGTCGTTCGTCAGCGCGCCCGGGGTCTCGGTGAACACGCCGAGCGGCGAGGACTGGTAGTTCGCGCCGAGCACCCGCAGCCCACCGATCAGCACGGTCATCTCCGGCGCGCTGAGCGTGAGCAGGTTGGCCTTGTCGATGAGCAGGAACTCCGCGGGAACCTGCGCGTCCTTGGCCACGTAGTTGCGGAATCCGTCGGCCGGGGTCTCGAGCGCGTCGAACGACTCGATGTCGGTCTGGTCCTGGGTCGCGTCGGTGCGGCCCGGCGTGAACGGCACCGTCACCGGGAAACCGGCGGCCTGCGCGGCCTGTTCGACACCGACCGCGCCGCCGAGGACGACCAGGTCGGCGAAGGACACCTGGGCACCGCCGCCGGCGTTGAACGTGTCCTGGATGGCCTCGTAGACCCGCACCACCTGGGCGAGTTCGTCGGGCTGGTTGACCTCCCAGCCCGCCTGTGGCTGCAGCCGGATCCGGCCACCGTTGGCGCCGCCGCGCTTGTCGCTGCCGCGGAAGGACGAGGCCGCCGCCCAGGTGGTCGACACCAGCTGGGCGATGGACAGGCCGGAGGCCTGGATCTGACCCTTGAGCGAGGCGATCTCGGACTCATCGATGACCGGACCGTTCTGGGCGGGAACCGGGTCCTGCCACAGCAGTTCCTCGGACGGAACCAGCGGGCCGAGGTAGCGGACGACCGGTCCCATGTCGCGGTGGGTGAGCTTGTACCAGGCGCGGGCGAACGCGTCGGCGAACTCGGCGGGGTTGTCCAGCCAGCGCCGGGTGATCGGCCCGTAGACGGGGTCGAACCGCAGCGACAGGTCGGTGGTCAGCATGACCGGTGTGCGCTTCTTACCCGGGATGAACGGATCGGGCACGGTGTCGGCGCCCGCGCCGTCCTTGGGGATCCACTGGTGCGCACCCGCCGGGCTCTTGCTCAGCTCCCACTCGAACCCGTAGAGGGTTTCGAGGAAGTTGTTGTCCCAGGTGATGGGCGTGCTGTTCCAGATGCCTTCCAGGCCGCTGGTGATCGCGTGCTCCCCGACGCCGGTGCCGAAGCTGCTCTTCCAGCCCAGCCCCTGCTCCTCCAGCGGCGCGGCTTCCGGTTCGGGACCGACGTGGTCGGCGGGGCCGGCGCCGTGGGTCTTGCCGAAGGTGTGGCCACCCGCGATGAGCGCGGCGGTCTCCTCGTCGTTCATCGCCATCCGGGCGAAGGTCTCGCGGATGTCGACGGCGGCGGCGAGGGGATCCGGATTGCCGTTGGGGCCTTCGGGATTGACGTAGATCAGCCCCATCTGGACCGCGGCGAGCGGCCGCTCGAGGTTGCGGTCACCGGTGTAGCGTTCGTCGCCCAGCCAGGTGCGCTCGGGACCCCAGAACACGTCCTCCTCGGGCTCCCACGCGTCGACGCGGCCGCCACCGAACCCGAAGGTCGGCAAGCCCATCGATTCGAGCGCCACATTGCCGGTGTAGACGATGAGGTCGGCCCACGACAGCTTACGGCCGTATTTCTTCTTCACCGGCCACAGGAGGCGGCGCGCCTTGTCGAGGCTGGCGTTGTCGGGCCAGCTGTTGAGCGGGGCGAAGCGCTGCAGGCCCGCGCCCGCGCCGCCGCGACCGTCGCCGACACGGTAGGTGCCCGCGGAGTGCCAGGCCATCCGGATGAAGAACGGGCCGTAGTGGCCGAAGTCGGCGGGCCACCAGGGCTGCGAGGTCGTCATGACCTGCTCGATATCGGCCTTCACCGCGGCCAGGTCGAGGGTGGCGAATTCGGCCGCGTAGTCGAAGTCGGCGCCCATCGGGTCGGCGGCGGGCGGATTCTTCTGCAGGAGTGTGAGATTGAGCTGGTTCGGCCACCAGTCGCTGTTGCTGCCACGCGCGTCGGTGGCGGCGAACGGACGGTGCATGACGGGGCAGCCACTGTCACCGTATTCCGTTTGGGCTTCCGCGATAGGTGGGTGTTCCTCGGGCACGGTGGATCCTTTCAGCAGGGTGATGGTGATGTCGTGCAATCGGGGCACCGGCCCCAGTAGATGACCTCGGCCTCGTCGACGACGAAACCGCGATCATCGAGAGGAGTCAGACAGGGCGCGTCGCCGACAGCGCACTCGACATCGACGATCACCCCACAGGAGCGGCACACCAGGTGATGATGGTTGTCACCGACGCGGGTCTCATAGCGTGCGACGGTGCCCATCGGTTGGATCCGCCGGAGCAGTCCGGCGTTGGTGAGTGCCCGCAGTACGTCGTAGACGGCTTGCTGGCTCACCGCCCCGAGGGTGGTTCTGACTCGGCTCAGGATGGTGTCCGTATCGGCATGCGGATGCTGGTGCACGGCGGTGAGGACCGCCAGGCGCGGCGCGGTGACGCGCAGGGAGGCTGCGCGCAGCATCTGTTCGAAGTCCGATTGTGTGGACACATTCCAAATTATGACTCATTCCAGATAACTACGGAAGGGTTTCGCGATGTTTTCGTGATGACATATCGGACACTTCGCGCAATACTGGCGGAGCAGACCGGCGCGGGGAGCCCGGTCCATGAACTCGGGGTGGGAACAATGTCGAATCGTCAGTGGTATGCCGTGTCCGCGATCGCCGCGGCCCTTCTGGTGGGCGGATGCGAGTCGGGGCAGTCCGTCGACGCGGCGCCGACGAGCAGCACGGCGAAGGCCACGACCACCGCTGCGGCGCCGGTGCAGAATCGCCGGGCCGAGAACGGCGCGGTGGTCCAGCAGGACGGGCTGGTGGGCTCGGGCACGCTGGAGATCGAAAACGGCAACAGCAGCGATGTCGCGGTGGTGGTCACCAACGGCGATCCCAAGCGGCCACAGGCGACGATCTATGTGCAGGGCGATTCCACGGCCACGCTCAGCGGTATCGACGGCACCTACTACGTCTACATGAAGACCGGAAAAGACTGGGACCAGGCCGCGCTCGGCTTCACCCGCGACCGTGACTTCCAGAAGTTCGACGACTCCTTCGATGCCGATTCCTCCTGGACGATCACGCTGCAGCCCTCGATCGGTGGCAATGCCAGCACCAGCGACGTACCCTCCTTCTGACCGCGGCGGGCGCGTCAGAACTGTGAACTGTGCCAAGGAATGCCCGGTCCGCCTGCGCGTCGACTAGCCTGCCGGGTGTCCGTTCCCCGAACGAAGGTGATACATAGTGACTTCCGTAGTCGATGCTCCGCCCGTCGATGGCCCTGATGTCGCGTCGAAGGTAGGGCACTACTACCGGGTAGAGGGCGTCTACGAGGTCGGCCGCGAGAAGATCCGCGAATACGCTCGCGCCGTCCAGGACTTCCACCCCGCGCACTGGGAGGACGAGGCCGCCGCCGCGCTCGGCTACCCCGGTCTGGTCGCGCCGCTGACCTTCGTGTCCATCCCGGCTATGGCGGCCAACAAACTGCTGTTCGAAACGGTGGTCGTCGGCTACGACATGTTCGTGCAGACCGAGCAGGTCTTCGAACAGCACAAGCCGATCGTGGCCGGTGACCGCCTCGTCGTCGACGTGGAGCTGTCCTCGGTGCGCACGATCGCGGGCAAGGACCTGATCACCGTCACCAATACCTTCGTCGACGAGTCCGGCGAGACGGTGCACATCATGCACACCACCGTCGTCGGCATCACCGGTGACGACGGTGTCGATCCCGCGATCACCGCCGCGGTGGAGAACATCATGCTCCACGGCGTGAAAGTGTTCAGCCAGGACAAGGGCGCCGCGGTGGAGACCACGCTGCGCCCCGAGGGCGAGGTGCGCCTGTCCGTCGACGGTGCCGCGCGCGTCCCGAACACCACGATGTCGTTCGACGAGTTGACCGTAGGCGACGAGCTCCCGCTCCGCGACGCCCGCGTCTCGCGCGGTGACCTCGTCAACTACGCGGGCGTTTCCGGTGACGGCAACCCGATTCACTGGGACGAGAAGATCGCCGAGCTGGCCGGCCTGCCCGACATCATCGCCCACGGCATGCTGACCATGGGTCTGGGCGCGGGCGTCCTCTCGACCTGGTCCGGCGACCCCGGCGCCGTCACCCGCTACGGCGTGCGCCTGTCGAACTACACCCTTGTCGGTAGGGAGGGCGGCCAGATCGAGTACACCGGCCGTGTGAAGTCGCTCGACCCGGCCACTCGCAGCGCCGTCATCGCCGTCATCGCCAAGTCCGGCGGTCGCAAGATCTTCGGCCTCGCCACCGCCAACCTGCGCTTTCGCTGAACCCGCCGCGGTGGACCCGACTTCCTGACGGGTTCACCGCGTCGCGGCGTCGGCCTCGGATCGTGGTGTGGCATAGGCGGTTTCGGCCGCGACCGGGCTCACCCGCACCCACGTGCTGTTGACCGCCGACGTACCCGAGAGCGGGTCGGTGCGGGCCGGGTCGTGCAGCAGGTTGACATTGACGCCCGGCAGCGCGGCCGCGACGGTCCAGCCGACCCCGGGTTCGCGATGTCCCCATCCGTGGGGGATCGCGACCACCCCGGGCCGAATGTCGGCGCTGATCTCCGCCGGCGCCACGATCGAACCGACCGGCGATTCGATCGTCGCCGGATCGCCGTCGGCGAGACCACGGGCTGCGGCGTCGTCGGGGTGGATGAGCACGGTGCAGCGGTCGCGGCCCTTCACCATCGAGGGGATGTTGTGCAGCCAGGAGTTGTTGCTGCGCAGGTGTCGTCGCCCGATGAGCTGGAGGTCGTAGCCGGGCTCGGGCGCCGCGTTCGTGTCGTCGAGGACCGTGCGGACCGCCGCCAAAAAATCCGGGGGCGCCAGGTGCGTCTTGCGGTCGCTGGTGCCGATCAGTTCGGGCAGTCGTGGTCGCAACGGCCCGAGGTCGACACCGCCCGCCGTGTCACGAATCTTCTTGATCGTCAGCCCGTTTCGTCCGCGGCGCAGGACGCCGTAGGGGCCGGTGGCGACGGCCGCTGCCGTCAACCGCAGCGGGCTGAGCTGTTCGAACGCGGCAGTGAGCGCCCGTCCGGTGAATCGTCGGACCGGTAGCGGGACCAGTTCGGTCACCAGCCGCGCCAGGATCTGCCAGTCCTCCAGCGCGTCGGCCGGTGGTTCGAAGACCTTGGCGTCGTAGCGGGCGTTGTTGCGAACGCTGAACACCGGGAACAGCAGGCCCAGTTCCTCGCGTTCCAGCGCCGAGACGGGCGGCAGGATGATGTCGGCGTGGCGGGTCGTCTCGGTGATGTACATGTCGACGGCCACATAGAAGTCCAGCGATTCCAGCGCGGCATCGAGCTTGCCCGCCTGCGGTGTCGAGAGCACCGGATTGCCCGCGTAGGTGATCATCGCTTTGATCTGGCCCGGCCCGCCGGTGAGGATCTCCTCGGCGAGTACCGCGACCGGGAGTTCACTGCGGAACGACTTGTGCGCGCCCGAGCGGTCGGTCCACGCGCCGTGTCCCATCGGCAGGTATTTCGCGTATCGGGCGGCGTCGACGACGGGGCTCGCGAACATCTGACCGCCCGCGCGATCGAGGTTTCCGGTGACGGCGTTGATCGTGTTGACCAGCCAGTGGGTGAGCGTGCCCGTCACCTGCTGGCACACTCCGATCCGCGCGTACAGCACCGCCGACGGCGCCGCGGCGTGGTCACGGGCCAGCCGTGCGAGGGTCTCGGCATCGACGCCGGCCAGGGGCGCCATGCGTTCCGGGGTGGTATCGGCGACCAGCTCGGCGAGCTCGTCCCACCCGGTGCAGAGCGCGCGCACCGCTCGCTCGTCACACAACTGTTCGGTGACCAGCACATGCAGCATTGCGAGCAGCAGATAGACATCGCCGCCGGGACGCACCGCGATGTGCTCGTCGGCCAGCCGGGCCGTTTCGGTGCGCCGCGGGTCGATCACGACCACTGTCCCGCCCCGGGTGCGGACCTCCTTGATGCGCAGCTTCGCCCCGGGCATGGTGGTGATCGATCCGTTGGATACCGCGGGGTTGGCGCCGAGCACCACCAGCCGGTCGGTGCGGTCGATATCGGTGATCGGCATGAGGACGTTCGAACCGAACATCCGCCACGCGACGAATTCCTGCGGGAACTGGTCGATCGAGGACGCGGTGAAGAAGTTGCGAGTCAGCAGCACGGCCCGCAGCAGCGCTCCGTACATCACCGAGGAGCTGTGCGCCGCCGGGTTGCCCATGTACATCCCGATCGCGCTGGGACCGTGCGCGGACCGCACCGCGCGCAAGCGCTGCCCGATCTCGCGGAATGCCTCGTCCCAGCCGATCGGCTGGAAGGTGTCGCCGACGCGGTGCATCGGTGTTCGGAGGCGATCCGGATCGTGGTGCAGGCCGCCCATAGCTGTCGCCTTCGGGCAGATGTAGCCCTTCGACAGCACGTCGTCCGGGTTGCCTTCGATGCGGGTGACCCGCGCATCCTCGACCGTCACCAGAATCCCGCAGTGCGCTTCGCACAGTGTGCACTGTCGTGCGATTGTCGTGCTGTCCACAGCTTTTCCCACTTTCGCCGAACCCCTCACGCCACGGTATCGCGATCGGCGGGCCCGGCAATCCGTCTACGGGCGGATTTCCGCTTCCGCGCAGCCGGGCGCCCGGTCCCCGATCCGGCGACCCGGGGCTGACGATGTGATCAGCCGCGCAAACCGCGCAGGGCGGTCTCGACGACGCGATCCGCGAATTCGGTGGTCAGCGTGCCGTTGCGGAGCAACCATCGCTCCATCAGCGGCCCCCAGATCATCGCGATCGCGACGTCGAGGTCGGTGTCTTCGGCGATGTGGCCCGCTGTTCGGGCGGCTTCCAATCGGCGGCGCTTGAGCTCGTCGACGGGCCCCTGCAGGCGTTCTACGTAGGTGGCGGCCAGGGCGGTGTCGTGCATGATCGCGCTGGTCAGGCCACGCAGGGGCAGGTCGAAGCGGGGGTCGGCGAGTTCGGCGACGGTGGCGCGCAGGACGAGTTTCAGGTCGGCTTCCAGATCTCCGGTGTCGGGCAGGCCCGGCGCCGTGTCGTCGGCTTCGCTGAGCATCAGGAAGGCGTCGAGCAGGACGGCGCCTTTGGACGGCCACCATCGGTAGATCGTCTGCTTGCCGACGCCGGCTCGGGCGGCGATCGCCTCGATGGTCAGCTTGTCGTAACCGATGTCGCCGGCCAACTCGAAGGCGGCGGACAGGATCGCGCGCCGGGACCCTTCGTTGCGCCGGGTCGCGTCGGCCGACGGCCGGGGTGTGGGGTGGATCTGCTGACTCATGAGGTCATGGTAGCAATCACCAAAACGAGACGTTGCGTCTTGACGAAACCCTGCGGGGGTGGCACCCTCGACGCATGAGGCGAGACGCAACGTCTTGTCTAAGCAAGGAGGATCGCCATGACCGCCGCTGCTACCACCGGATCCCGCGTCTGGTTCATCACCGGAGCGAGCCGCGGTCTCGGCCGCGCCTTCGCCGAGGCCGCGCTGGCGGCGGGGGACCGGGTCGCCGCCGCCGCTCGCACCGGATTCGCGCTCGACGAACTCGCCGAGGCGTATCCGGGCCGGGTACTACCGGTGACTGTCGACGTCACCGATCGCGGTGCGGTGCACGAGGCGGTCGACGCCGCTGTCACTCGTTTCGGCCGGCTCGACATCGTGGTCGACAACGCGGGCACCCTGTCGATGGGCATGATCGAGGAGTTCACCGAAGCCGAAGCCCGTGCCCAGATGGAGGTCAACTTCTTCGGTGCGCTGTGGGTGAGCCAGGCTGTGCTCCCGCATCTGCGCGCCCAGCGCCACGGCCACATCGTGCAGGTCTCCAGTATCGGCGGCCTCGCCGGGTTCCCCCTGTCGGGGATGTACGCCGCGAGCAAATTCGCACTCGAGGGAATGAGCGAGGCGTTGGCCATGGAAGCCGCGGAATTCGGTGTACGCGTGAGTATCCTGCAACCCGGAGGCTACTGGACCGACCTGTATTCGGCGATGGCGAACACCACGCCGATCGAGGACTACGCCGCGCTGCGGGCCCAGCTCGAGGCGCAATGGGCCGAGGGTTCGGTCGACAGCGAGCCTGCCCTCGCCGCCGAGGCGTTGCTCACGCTCGTCGGTGCCGAGGAACCGCCGCTGCGCCTGCTGCTCGGAAACATGGTGTACGACTTGGCCTTCGATTTGGCGCGCGCGAAGATGGCCACCTGGTCGGCATGGGAGCAGACCAGCCGAGCCGCGGAGCGGGCAGTAGCCGCGCCGGGCTCGGCCTGAGAGCTCAGGTGGTGACGGGCGTCCGTGCGGCGCGATCGATCAGGTACTCGACCAGGTGGGTCAGCACCGCCTTGGCGGAGGGCCGATCGCGCGCGTCGCACAGGATCACCGGCGTGTTCGGATCCAGGTCCAACGCGTCGCGCACCTCGTCGACCGTGTAGCGCGGCGCACCGTCGAAACAGTTCACCGCGATCAGGAACGGCAAGCCGCGCCGCTCGAAGAAGTCGACGGCGGCGAACGAATTGCTCAACCGCCGGGTGTCGGCCAGCACGATCGCACCGAGGGCGCCACGGCACAGCTCGTCCCACAGGAACCAGAAGCGGTCCTGCCCGGGCGTGCCGAACAGGTACAGCACCAGATCCTGGTCGATGGTGATGCGCCCGAAGTCCAACGCGACCGTGGTCGTGTGCTTCTGCTCCACCCCCGACAGGTCGTCGACACCGGTGCTGACCTCGGTGATCAGCTCTTCGGTTCGCAGCGGCGCGATCTCGCTGATCGAGGCCACCATGGTGGTCTTGCCGACGCCGAAGCCGCCGGCGATGAGGATCTTGACCGAGGCGGCCATGTGCTGGTCGCCTACGGATATCGGGTCAAAGTTTTCGGATGCCATCCAGAACCGCTCGCAATATGTTGAGGTCACCGGCACCGGCCTCGGCCGCTACCGGAGCCCGGAAGATGAGGTGGCCCTCGGCGATGAGATCACCGACGAGGATCTTGGTCACCGCCAGAGGCAGTTTCAGCACGGCCGAGACCTCGGCCACCGACTGGGGACGCTTGCACAACCGTGCGATCGTCGTGTACTCGGGTTCTGGTCTGCGCAGGGTGGGGGCTGGGTGTACTGCTACCACCACCGTGAGCATGTCCAGGTCGTGCGCCGCGCCCATGGTGCGGCCGCGGGTCACCGCGTACGGCCGGACCAGGGGTCCTGCCGCGTCGTCGAACCACGGATCGCCGAGTCGAGTCATTGTCGAAACTTTCTATAGCTGCGCATGCCCGTGCCGCGGCTCCGTCGACAGATAGCTGCCGACCCGCTGCACAGTGAGATTCATTTCGTACGCCACCATGCCGAGATTTGCCGACTCGTTGGCCTGCAGTGCCAGGCAAGCGTTCTCGCCTGCCGAGGTGACGAAAAGCACGGCTCGATCGAGCTCGATCACCGCTTGGCGCACGCCGCCACCGTCGAACCGGTTACCCGCGCTGCGCGCGAGCCCGTAGAGGGTCGAGGACATGGCGGCGAAGTGTTCGGCATCTTCACGCTTCATCTGCGAGGAGCGTCCGAGCAGCAGTCCGTCGGTGGACAGCACAACCGCGTAGCGGACCCCTGCCAGCCGGTCGACGAGATCGTCGAGTAGCCAGTTGAGATCACCGGGGGAAGAGTTCACCTCAGCCTTCCTGTTCGTCCTGATTCGATGTGGTCTGTGGTTTGCGACCCTGGCGGGTGCCGTTCTCGATCGCGGACATGATGTCGCGCGCCTGTTCCGCGGAGCGGGGGCGCTCGGGCGCGCTCGGGGGCTCGGCGGCGGGCTCGGCCAGTTCGGGCGCCAGGTTCGTCTGCCTGCTGCGCCGCGGCAGTGCGGGTCGTTCATCGGAGCCGGTGTCGTAGCGCGGGTTGGGCGCGGCGGGCAATTCGGGGGCCGGTGCCATCGGACGCGGTGTCGGAGGATCGGCGACCAAGGTCGCGACGGGCGCCGGCGCCGCGTCGAGCGCGGTGACCGATGCCGACTCCTGCGCGGTGGGCAGACCGCGGCGCAGCGGGCCGGTCGTCGCGGGCGGTGTTCCCGCCACGTCGGGCTCGCCTGCCAGCAGCTGCTGGGGGATCAGCACGATGGCACGGATGCCGCCGTAGTCGGATTCGCTCAGCCGTACCGACACGCCGTGCGCGAGGGCGAGGCGGGCGACCACGAACAGGCCGAGGCGCGAGTCCGAGGACAGCGTGCCGACACCGAAGTCCGGCGGATCGGCCAGCATGTTGTTGTAGCGCACCAGGTCGTCGGGGCTCATACCCATGCCCTGGTCGGTGATCTCGACGACCACGCCCTTGCCGACGACATTGCCGCCCGCCTCGACCCGCGACTGCGGCGGGGAGAACGCGGTGGCGTTGTCGACGAGCTCGGCGAGCAGGTGCACGAGGTCGGCCACGACGGTGCCGACGATGCTGACCTCGGGCAGCTTGGTGACCCGCACGCGCGCGTAGTCGAGCGTTTCGCCGATGGCGCTGCGCACCACGTCCATCACGGGCACGGGCTGACGCCACTGACGCCCGGGCCGTCCGCCGCCGAGGATGATCAGGTTCTCGGCATTGCGGCGTTCGCGGGTGGCCAGGTGGTCGAGCCGGAACAGCGTCTCGAGCAGCGCCGGATCCTCTTGGCGGCGTTCGGCTTCGTCGAGGATCTCGAGTTGGCGGTGGACCACGATCTGGCTGCGGTGGGCGATGTTGAGGAACACCGCGCGGACACCTTCGCGCGTGCGGGCCTCGTCGACCGCGGCGCCGATCGCCGCCGCGGCGGCGTGCTCGAAGGCCTTGGCGACCTGACCGATCTCGTCGTGCCCGAAGTCCAGGGTCGGCGAGGTATCGCTCGCGTCGACCTCGCCACCATCACGCAGGCTGCGCATGGTGGCAGGCAGCTTTTCGTCGGCGAGCTGCAGCGTGGCAGTACGCAGGCGGCGCAGCCGGCGAATGATCCGATTGGCGAGGATCAGCGCGACCAGGAAGGCGAGCACACTGAGGGCGATCACGCCGCCGCCCGCCGCGGCAGCGGTCGCCTCGGCGCGCTGCGAGGAATCCTTCGCCAGGGTCTGGATGAACCTGTTGTGACCGGTGTAGATATCGAGCAGCGCCCGGTTGACGCCCGCCGCGGCGCTCTGCCATTCGGCCGCGGGCATCGGCAGCGCGGGTGGGGTGGCCGCCCTCGCGGTGCTCGTGGTGACCGCGGGAGTGGCGAAACGCGCGATGATCGCGTTGTCCATCTGGGTCATTTGCTGCCACTGCGCCGAGGCGGTCAGCGCGACGACAGCATTGCGCTCGGCCTCGGGGAGCTCGAAGGTGAGGTTGGCCAGTTCGGTCCGGTAGAAGCCACTCTGGCGGATGAATTCGTCGACCCCGACAGCGAAGTCACCGTCGGAGGCGACCAACGCCGAACCGAGCGCGTTCCCGCGCGACATCGCCTCGATGATGTTGAGCAGGCGCAAACCCTCACCCACACCGGAGGACACGGTCGCGTCCGGCGCGGCGAGCACGGCGACCTTGGTGCCCTGGATGAACTTGTCGACCACCAGATTGAAGAACATGTAGGCGTCTGGGGCAGGCAGCATGCCCGCGTCGGCGCCGCCGCGCATGGCTTTGAGATGCTGCTGGGAGGCGGCGAATTCGGCCTGACTGTCGCCGATATCGGCGTTGTCGACGGCCTGCATCTGCTGCACGATCTGATTGAGCTTCGCGAACGCGGCGTCCGTCCGCGTCCGCGCGGCGGGCAGCGCGAGTGTCGCGGTCGTGTCGCCCGCGACCAGCGACATCGTGAGATGGCGCTCGGACTGGATCGACTCGACCATCTCCTGCGTCGAGGGGCCGGCTTGTTGGAGCTCGGTGGCCCACGCTTTGGCCTTGTTGCTCTCGTTGACCAGATAGCCTGCGGTACCGACGCCGACGACCACCAAAGTTAAACTCGGGATGAGAGCAATCGCCAGAATCCGGGTGCGCACACCGAGTCTCGCTAAGAACATCGCCATAACGTAACGGAATCGTTGCACTGTTGCCGTGTGTGTCTCAGTGAGCGAGACGCGATTTGGTCTGTGCTGGAACACCTTTGCTATATGGGGCCAAGACGAAAAAACGGCGAGCTCACCCCGCCGGCTGAGCCTCGATGTGCCCAGTCGGCGGGGGCTCGCCGCGACCTGGCAGCGCCGGGAAAGATGCTGCCAGATCAGGTTTTCGACGGCGCCGCTACAGTGTGCGGTCGGCGCCGGTGCGTGGCGGCGGTGCGGCCGCCAGCGCCGCGTTCTCCGCCTCGGTCAGCAGCCTGGCGCGCAACACGAAGCGCATGCCGTGGCCTGCCTCTAGCGAGTCCTCGGCGGCCTCACCGCGCGCGACATCGACGGTGAGGTGGGTATCTTTCCAGCACTCGAATTGTCGCGGGCTGATCCAGAATTCGGTGTGCCAGCTCAGCCGGCCGAGCAGAATGTCGGCCTTCTCGATCTGGAACTGCTTGGTCGACAGGCACACCGGTGCGGTGTCGTCGTCGCAGGACTCGCCTGCCTGGCGGAACAGCACCGGACCGTTGTCCTCGATGAGGCGGCGGAGCAGGGTCTGGGCGCGCTCGGTGATCTCGACCCGGTGGATCCTATTCTGCATCAGAACATCCCGAGTTTCGTCGTCGAATAACTGACCAGCAGGTTCTTGGTCTGCTGGTAGTGCTCGAGCATCATCGCGTGGTTCTCCCGGCCGAATCCCGACTTCTTGTAGCCGCCGAACGCGGCGTGCGCGGGGTAGGCGTGGTAGCAGTTGGTCCACACCCGGCCCGCCTTGATGGCGCGGCCGAGTCGGTGGGCGGTGTTGAGATCGCGGGTCCACACGCCCGCACCGAGACCGTAGAGAGTGTCGTTGGCGATGCGGATCGCTTCGTCGACGGTATCGAAGCGGGTGACCGCGACGACCGGGCCGAAGATCTCCTCCTGGAAGATCCGCATCGTATTGTCACCCTCGAAGATGGTGGGTTCGATGTAATACCCACCCGGCAGGCCCTCGACCTTGCGTGCTTCCCCTCCAGTGAGCACGCGTGCGCCTTCGGCTCTGCCGATGTCGAAATAGGACAGAATCTTCTCGTACTGGTCGTTGCCGGCCTGCGCGCCGATCATCGTCTCGGTGTCGAGCGGATGACCGGACACGATGGCCTCGGTGCGGGCGATGGCGCGGGCGAGGAATTCGTCGTAGATCGACGAGTGGATCAGCGCCCGCGACGGGCACGTGCACACCTCGCCCTGGTTCAGGGCGAACATGACCAACCCCTCGACGGCCTTGTCGAGGTAGTCGTCGTCGGCGGCCATCACATCGGGCAGGAAGATGTTGGGGCTCTTGCCGCCGAGTTCGAGGGTGACCGGGATGATGTTCTCGCTGGCGTACTGCATGATCAGCCGACCGGTGGTGGTCTCACCGGTGAACGCGATCTTGGCCACGCGCGGGCTCTGCGCCAGCGGTTTGCCCGCCTCGACGCCGAACCCGTTGACCACGTTGAGAACTCCGTCGGGCAGCAGGTCGGCGATGAGTTCCACGACGAGTAGCAGCGAGGCCGGAGTCTGCTCGGCGGGTTTGATGACCACACAGTTGCCTGCCGCCAGCGCGGGCGCGAGCTTCCAGGCGGCCATCAGGATCGGGAAGTTCCACGGAATGATCTGCCCGACCACCCCGAGCGGTTCGTGGAAGTGATAGGCGACGGTCTCGGCGTCGATCTGGGACAGCGATCCTTCCTGGGCGCGCAGCACCCCCGCGAAGTAGCGGAAGTGGTCGATGGCAAGGGGTAGGTCGGCCGCCAGGGTCTCGCGCACCGGTTTGCCGTTGTCCCAGGTCTCGGCCACCGCCAGCGGTTCGAGACTGTTCTCGATCCGGTCGGCGATCTTGAGCAGGATGTCGGAGCGCTCGGTGGCCGAGGTCGCGGCCCAGCGCTCAGTGGCACGGTGGGCCGCCTCGAGTGCCATATCGATGTCGGCGGCGGTGGAACGGGCTACCGCGCAGAAGGTCTCACCGTCGACCGGTGAGGTGTTGTCGAAATAGCGGCCTTCGACAGGAGGGGACCAGTCACCTCCGATGAAGTTGTCGTATCGGGGGGCATAGCTGACTATGCCGGTGTCCGATCCGGGTTTGCCGTAGATCATGCGTCTCGCTCCTCGCGACCTCTGCGTGGTGTCCCACACTATTGTCGGAGAAGGTTGGTACGAGGTTGGTGAGCACGTTTGTGCTGGTCAGCTCTGTCGTGCGGTGAAAAGTCGGGCGGTGACGACAGCGCGGCGGACATCGTCGCGGGGCAGTAGCCGCAGCGCGTGCTCGTGCACGGCGACATCGCCGGGACACCGCTGCCCGAAGGCGACGGCGTGTTCGGGACGGTCACTGCCCAGCACCGCGTTGCGGATGCCGACGTCGAGGTGGGCGCGCCACTGTTCGACGCCGGGCAGTTCCGAACCGGGCAGCAGCGGCCCGCGGTAGAGCCACAGCGCCGAGGTGAGGTCGCCGCCCTCGATGGCGGCGAGCAGGTCCACCGCGTCGCAGGACACCGCGCCGGTGAGCATGTAGCGCCGGTTCGCGATCTCGCCGCGGGTGGCGCGGCGCAGGTGTGACACATCGGCTTTGAGCGTGTTCAGCGACACCGACCGCTCGCCGTAGACCGCGGCGTGCAACTGTTCGGGGGTGTACCCGTCGGGCTCTAGTGCCAGCAAGGCCAGGATTTCGAGCTGGCGCGGCGGCAGCGGCACCGGTCGGCCGTCGCGCAAAAGCCTTGCCGCGCCGAGGCATTCGAGCCGCACACCGGGCGCCGGGGTGGGTGCTTCGGCGCGCAGCATCGTCTCCACGGCGGTGACCAGCGCGCGGACCGAGGTCATCACCATCGGATGCGAGCGTTCCCAGGTCGAGGACAGGTCGAGCACGCCCACCGTGCGTCCGTCGGGCCCGTGGATGGGCGCGGAGTAGCAGACCCAACCGTGCAACGCGGCGACCAGATGTTCGGCGGAGAACACCGTGACGGCCCTGTCGTCGTGCAGGGCCAGCGACAACCCGTTGGTGCCCATGTGGCTTTCGTCCCAGACGCCGCCCGGCGCGAAGTTCACCGCTTCACCTTGGCGGCGCAGCGTGCGATCACCCGCGGTCCAGAGGATGGTGCCCGATTCGTCACTGACGACAGCGAGATAGCCCGATTCCTCGGCCATTCCGCGCAATTGGCCCGCGAGTTCGGTGACCGGCCTGCGCAGCGGAGACTCCGACCAGCGGTCGCTGATGTCGTTGAGTCCGGGCGCGACTTCGGTGGCGGGGTCGACGGTGTGCAGCGAGCGTTGCCAGGATTTGGCCACGTCGTTGCGCACGGCCCCGGTGTCGCGAGGCAGGGTCAGTGGCCGTGACGGCGCCGCGAGCCGGTTCCACTGTTTCTCGAGCTCGACGCGGTAGTCCGACAGTTGCTCGGGGCGCTGCGGTCCGGCGATCGGGTCGTCGTGGGCGCCGGGACGAGCCCTTCCTGAATTCTCGCCCACGTTCGCTCCCTGCTCGTCGGTGACGCACCGTTCCTGCGACGAGAACGGGTGTGGCGCTTATTGTCTATCAGCTGTGCCACCGCCGTGGGAACGTTTGTGTCGAGGTCGACGAGGGCGCCGGTGGCCGGCCTGTCGCGCGGCCTTGACGCCGACTACTTGTTCAGGAAGATTCCGGCGATGTCGGCGTTCTTGATCGGGGTGTCGACGTTGCGCTGGGTGGCGCACAACAGGTCGACCTGCACGATCATCGAATCGACCACGGTGCCCGCCGGTTCGTTGTCGTTGCCGCTCTGCTGTTTGATCGCCTTGGTGATGGTGATCCGCTTGGTGTTCGCGTCCTGGTTGACGTAGTCGCGGCAGCTCGTGTCGCCGCCCTGGTTGAGCACTCGCTCGACCTCGGCGCAACCGGTGGCCAGTGCCGCCAGCACCGCGACGCCCACCGCCACGGCGCCGGTTCGGGTGTTGGCAGCCATGTTTCCTCCTGGAATGGTTCGAGTCGCGCACCTGCGCGTCGGTGACAGCTTATGCGGTGGTGCTCAGGTCCGATGGATTCGCAGGGGTACCCACAACTCGGCGGGGGTGAGCGAGCCGTGATGACCCACCATCAGCGATTGCAGTGGTTCGGCGCCGGAGCGCACCACACCGCCGTCGCCGCGGGCGATCACGACGAGATCGCCGATACGTGCGGCGGCATCGCGGGTGACCGTCGGACCGAACCAGCCCGCCTCGATCGCCTCGTCGCGGGTGCGCACCAGGAACCGGTCCCCGAGAACGCCCCGCCAGGTGTCGGCGACCGAGGCGCTGCTGTCGGTGTAGACGTGGCGGGCGCGTGGTTCACCGGCGAGCGCCGCGACGTTGTCGGACAGGTGGGGGTGGGTGTCGAAGTCGACGCGCTCGACCAGTTCGACCATGCCGTGATCGGCGGTGACGACGAGCGCCGAGCGCGCGGGCAGACGGGCGGCGATCTCGGCGGCGATGCGGTCGACGTTGGCAAGCTCGAACCGCCAGGCCCGGCTGGCGGGCCCGCGGGCGTGGCCGGTGGTGTCGAGTTCTGAATGATAGGTGTAGACCAGGGTTTTCGGTGCCGAGGTGAGCGCGGTCAGGACTCCGTCGACGAGATCGCCCACCGAATACGCGGTGCGAAAACCACCGCCGCGCCACCCGGCCAGGGTCAGGCCGGAGCCGTCCTGGTAGCTCGGCGCCACCTGGATCGCGGCGATGCCCGCGTCGGTGGCGCGCTCGAAGATGGTGCGGCACGGCTGAATCCGCTCGGGCGGGTGGGCGGTGAGAGCGTCGACCTTCGGTCCGGCACCGATGAGTTGCCAGCGCAGCGAGTTGAACAGGCGCTGTTCGTCGGGCAGCCGCATGCTGTAGCCGACGATGCCGTGCTCGCCCGACGGTAGGCCGGTGCCGAGGGTGGTCAAGCTCGTGGCCGTGGTGCTCGGGAAACCGGCATCGAGAGTGGCCTCGGGCAAGCTCGACAGGAACGGCGCGGCAGCGGATTCGGCGGCCAGGGCTTGCGCGCCGAGCCCGTCGACCAGGAGCACGCAGACCCGGTCGACATCGAGAGCGAGCCCGAGTCGGTCGGTGTCACCGGGCGCTCCGAGGCAGGTCAGTACCGAGGGGAGCAGATCGGAGAGTGCGGCTGTGCCGTAACGCGGTGTCAGTAGGAGATCGTCGCTCACGCCTGCCCTGTTTCGAATCGGCTGATCAGCCCGTCGCGTAGGACGAACTGCCAGGTGGTACGCATCGAACCCCACCGGCTGTTGGTGTAGTCGGCGGTGAGGGCGAGGCCGTCTTCGGTGTCGACCGTGTCCACGACGAGGTGTCCGTTGCTGCTGAAGATCTCGGCCTCGGTCCACTGTGCGAGATTGCGTTCGACACCGTCGTCGGACATGGTCGCGTCCTCGGTGAGTACACCGTAGAACTGGTCGGTGTCCTGCGCGTTGAGCGCGTCGACGAACGCCTCGACCACGGGATCGAGTTTCGCGGTGCCAGACATCGGGCCTCCTGCTCGAAACGGCTGCGCACGGACAAACACGGTGTTACCCACTGTAGGTGAGCGAACACGCCCGGTCGTCGGAATATCGTCGGCGCGTCAGGCGATCGGTGGGCCCGGCGTGATCAGCGCGGTGAATGTGCGCATGATCGCGTCGACGAGTTCGGGCGCGTGGGTGCCCATTTGTTCGCTGCGCTTCTCGAGATGTCCATCGAGCCACAGTGATGCCAGCCCGTGCGCCAGTCCCCACCACGCGACAGCGAGGGTGTCGGCGCGGTCGGCGGGCAGTGCGCCGGCCGCGACGCATTCGGCGACGGTGTCGACCAAGACGTCGAAGGCGGCATCACCGGCGACGTGGGCGTCGGGGTGCTTTTCCGGCTGGGACAGCTCGGGTCGGAACATGAGCCGGAACTGGGCGGGGTGATCGCGGGAGAACCGCACGTAGGCGTCGCCGAGTTCGGTGAGTGCTGCCAGCGGGTCGGCCGAGGCGGCCCTGGCGGTGACCATATAGCCGGCCAGTTGCTGGAATCCGTCGACCGACAGCGCCGAGAGCAGTGCGGCACGGTCGGGGAAATGGTGGTAGGGCGCGCCGCTGCTGACCCCGGCCTCCCTGGCGACGCGGCGCAGGCTCACCGCGGCCAGGCCCTCGCTCTCGATCAGGCGCAGGCAGGCGTCCATCAGCGTGGCGCGCAGGTCGCCGTGGTGGTAACGGGTGCGCTTCACCTTGAAGAGCGTAGGCGAGACCCCGGTCGAAATTGGCACTGGACAGCAAAACTATGCGGTGTTTAGATTAATTGAGCATCGCTTAGATCCTGATTTCACCAATCGACGGAATGGATGACCACCATGACCACCCGGGTACTCGTCACCGGCGCGACAGGTTTCGTCGCAGGCCACTGCATCGCCGAACTCCTCGACCACGGCTACGTCGTCCGCGCCACCGTGCGCGACCTCGCCGCCCACGCCAAGCGCGCCCACCTCACCGACCTCGCTCGCCGCACCGGTGGCGATCTGGAATTCGTCGCGGCCTCCCTCGACGACGACGCCGGCTGGGCCGAGGCGGTCGCCGACTGCGACACCGTGCTGCACGTGGCGTCCCCGTTCCCCGCGACCCCGCCCGACGACGAGCGTGAGCTCATCGAACCCGCCGTCGAGGGCACGCTGCGAGTGCTGCGCGCCGCCGCGGCCGCCGGCGTCCGCCGCGTGGTGCTGACCTCCTCGGTCGCCGCCGTCGCCTACGGCCACGAGGTGGACGCCGTGCGGACCGAGGACGACTGGTCGGTGGTCGACCGCATCCCCGCCTACCAGAAGAGCAAGACCCTCGCCGAACGGGCGGCCTGGGAATTCGCAGAATCCACCTCCGCCACCACCGAACTCGTGGTGCTGAACCCCGGCATGATCCTTGGCCCGCTGCTCGAGGCCCGCACCAGCACCTCCCACGAACCGGTCCGCCGCCTGCTGGCCCGCGATGTGCCCGGTTCCGTCAAGACCGGCTGGACTCCCGTCGACGTACGCGATCTCGCTGTCGCGCACCGCTTGGCGATGGAGGTCCCCGAGGCGGCGGGCAACCGATACATCTGCGCGACCGACCCGCTGTGGATGGGGGATATGGCCGATCTGCTCGCCCGCGACTTCGCCGCCGAGGGCTTCCGCGTCCCCACCCGTGTCCTGCCGAACTGGTTGGTCCGCCTCGTCGCGATCTTCGACAAGGGTGTCCGCTTGACCGTGCCGGTCCTCGGCCGCACCGAACACGTCAGTGCAGACAAGGCCCACCGCGAACTGGGCTGGACCATGCGCCCGATCGAGGACACCATCCGCGACACGGCCGACAGCTTGATCGCCTTCGGCATCGTCACCGCCCCCGACCGGTCGGTGACGTCATCGCGCGCCGCGGTCCGAACACGGTGAGCGGGTCAACGCCATTCTCGGCGTTGCAGCTCCAGAATCACCGGCCGCATCAGGGTCGAGACCTCAGGGTCGACCGCCCGACGGTCCGGGGGGAAGACGGTGGCCGCGGTGAGAGTGCTGTCGTCCAGGGAACGCAGGGGGCCGGGACTGCGTAGGGAGGGGGTGGGGGTCGCGGTGGCCGAAGCCAGCACGAATCCCCAGTCGCCGAAGCTCGGCACGTCCACGTGGTACGGAGTGGTGTGCAGACCCGCGGAACGCACAGTGGCGTCGATGGTCCAGAAGGAGCGCGGGGCGAAGAAGGGCGAGCCGGACTGGACGACCATGCGGGCGCCGGGCGCCAACACGTTGGCGGTCATCGCGTAGAACTCTTGCGAATACAGCTTCGCGATCGAGGTCTGGTCGGGGTCGGGCAGGTCGACGATCACCGCGTCGAAAAGGCCTGGTGCGCTGCGCAACCAGGTGAACGCGTCGGCGTTGACGACGGTGACCCGTGGGTCGTCGAAGGCGTGCTGGTTGAGGTCGGTCAGCCGGTCGTCGGTCCGGGCGAGGTCGATCATCGCCGGGTCGAGCTCGACCAGTGTCACCTCGGCGATGTCGGGATAGCGCAGGATCTCGCGCAGCGCGAGGCCGTCGCCGCCGCCGAGTACCAGCACCGAACGGTGTGGGCCTGCCAGCACCGGATGCACCAGCGCCTCGTGATAGCGGTATTCGTCGACCGAGGAGAACTGCAGTCCGCCGTTGAGATACAGCCGGGTATCGGTGGTGGCGAACGGGGACAACGATTCGGTGAGCACGATCCGCTGATAGGGCGTGCGCGTCTGCCACACGATCGGGTGCGCGAACAGGGCCTGCTGCGCGGTCGCCTCGAAACGGTCGGCGTAGAGGTAGCTGCCGGTGAGACCGCAGGCGACCGCGACGGTGGCGGCGATCAGCGTGTGGCGGGCGCCGCGCGTCATCCTGTCGCGAAAGAAGAAGAACGCCAAGGCGAGCCCCGCGATCGCGTTCACGACCCCGACCACCAGAGTGCCGCGGATCTGCCCGAATACCGGCAGCAGCAGGAACGGAAAGGCCAATCCGCCCAGCAACGCACCCACATAGTCGGCCGCGAACAGGTCGGCGACCGCGCTGCCGGCCTCCTGCTCACGGATGTCCTGCAGCAATTCCATCAGCAGCGGAATCTCCGCGCCGACCAGCATGCCGATCACCGCCGCGGCCAGCACCAGCGTGCCCGTATAGATGTTGAGCCACGCGTAGCTGGCGTACAGGGCAGCCACCGAGAGCCCACCCACGACAGCCAGCGCCAATTCCACCGCCACGAAAGCGGCAGCGGCATGGGACCGCAACGGTTTCGCCACCAGCGCGCCGATACCCATCGAACACACCATCACGCTCAACGTGATCGACGCCTGAGCGGCGGTGTCGCCGATCAGATAGCTCCCGAGAGTGACCAGTGACAGCTCGTACACCAAACCACAAGCCGCGCACACGAACACCGTCGTGAGCAGCGCCGCCCTGGCCAGGCGGTGTCGTGGCATCAGGTGAGGCCCGCGGCCACCACCAGCGCGACCGCGACGTGCGCCGACGCTGTGACCCACACCGCCGGATGCGGTTCCGCCTCGGCGACGACGGCCCGGAAGTCACCGGGGGTGAGCGCGTCGAGCAGCACGAAGGCCACCGCCATCGCGGCCAGCCCGATCACGCCGTAGATCGCGCTGGACAGCAGTGCCTGCGCGATCTTGCCTTCCGAGGTCCAGATGGCCGCGGCCACGATGATCCCGACCCCGAACAGGTTCGAGGCGAGCAGGATCGCGGCATTGCGGTTGCGTTCGATCCAGATCTGCGCGCGCAGGTCGCCGGGGGTGAGCAGGTCGACGACGCCGAAACCGACGGCCAGCAATACAATTCCCACCGCGGAATAGGCGAGCGCGGCGCCCGCGTCCGCCGCCAGGTCGGCGAGCATGAGTGTCCTCCTGTGCTGTGTGGGCGAGATGCCCGAATGAACTACTTGCCGCCGCTGTCGCTGCCGCCGCCGCGGTAGTCGCCCGCCGCCGAACCGCTGGTCCAGCCGTAGCCGCTGATGTGTCCGTGATGGCGACGGTTGCCGTTCGAATAGCTGTCGAGCAGGACCATCGAGCCGCCCGCGTGGGGGGTCACCGCGATGAAATCCTTGGTGGGGAACCGCAGGTAGTGGTTGTCGCCGGTGTTGCGACGGTCTTTGGGGTCGGTCGCCTTCGCGATCGCCGCGGCGACGACCGCCGGTGCCCCGGCCGCGAGGTAGGCGACGCCGTCGTTCGGCTGATCGAGTTGTTTCGCCCGCTGGTAGTTCTCGGAGACGAACTCCCGCGGATCGTCGTCGCGCGTGACAGCGACACCGACGAGCACGGTCACGATCGCCGCAACCACCGCGACCACGCCCGCGATGATCCATTTGGTGCGATTCATCGACCCGACCCCCCGAACCCGCTGCGCCACACAACTGTCCGTGATGCGTTGATGTCTGTCCCTCCCCATCGAAAAATCCTGCCGGACTTTATCACCCGAGCAGACGAACACCCCGCATCGATCCGGACAAACGGGATCCGCGGAGTCGGGTCGGTGGCCGGCACGAGGCTGCGTCGTCACCCCCGATGTCGGCGGGCGCGATGCTCGTAGCCGCCTACCCCACGGTGCCGAAAAGCAACTCAGCGCGGCCGATGCCAGCGCAGCGTGTACCGCCACATCAGGCGGCGCCGGATCTCGGCGCCCGGCAGGTATTCGCGCGCCGCGGAACGGATTTCGGCCAGGGTTTCCCGTGGATCGTGCAACGTGACATCGGGTCCGCCGAGTGAACGGTGTCGCCAGCGGTCGATACCCCAGATCGCGGGGAGCAGTGGGAGGTAGTGGAAGTCGCTGACCGGGTGCATCTTCCAGAGTCCGACCACCGCGAGGGTGCCGCCGGGGGCGACGAGATGGCGCAGGGCGGTGATGCCGTCCCGCACCGGGACGTGGTGCAGCGTGGCGACGGCGGTGACCACGTCGAAGGTTTGATCGAGGTCGCGGAAGTCGGCGTGCTCGAGGTGGACGTTGGGCGCGGCAGGCGCGTTGGCGATGACCTGGTCGTCGATGTCGACCCCGAGTACCGCATCGCACCGGGTCGCCAGTTTGCGCGCGAGTAGGCCGTCACCGCAGCCGATGTCCAATGCCGTGCGGGCATTGGCGGGCACCTGATCGAGTACCCAGGGGTGGTAGTGCGTGTTGTGGTTCCAGTAGGGGTCGGTCGACATGACCGGTCAACGCGCCGGGTCCCGGATGGGTTCCGGAACTGGGCTGCGTAACAAGCTGATTCGACGAACTACCGCTCGAGCGCCGGATGGGCGGCCAACCACCCGGCGAACTGGGTGAGGTCGTCGAGCACCGCATCGGCGCCCGCAGCCCACAAACCCTCGGCGTCGTAGGGTCCGGTCGTGACGCCGACGGCCACCACGCCCGCGGCCTTGGCCCCGCGCATGTCACCCGCGTGATCGCCGACGAAGACATGCGCGGCCTCGGCACGGAGTACATCGGCCTTCCCTGTCGACCACAGATCACCGGCGAGACGATCGACGTGCCAGCCGAGGTGATCGACGTGTAGTCGCGCGTGTGGCTCGAACTTGCCGGTGACGACCAGGATTCGCCCACCGCCCGCGCGCACGGCGGCCAAGGCCTCGTCGGCCCCGGGCAGCGCGGCGATGTGGTCGACGACGTCCGGGTACAGCTCGCGATAGCGGGTGACCAGATGGGGGATCAGATCATCGGGCGCGCCCGCCTCACCCAGCAGTGTGGCCAGTGGCGGGCCGAGGTGCTCGGCGAAGCGCGACCCGTCCATCGGAAGGTCGAACTCGCGCGCGAGGGTGTCGATCGCCAGGGCGACGCCCGGACGTGAGTCGATGAGAGTCATGTCCAGGTCGAAGCCGACGGTGAGAGCCACGGCGCCGAGCCTATCGCCGACTGTCTCCAGCTCTGTCGATCGATGCCTGAACCTGCCCCGAACCGCGCTGATTCACGTGGAACCCCGGCTGCACTCGATGCCGAAAACGATGGGGCAGTGCGGCGCAGCGAAGCATGCTGTGCGTCATGGCATTTCGGACCTACCAGTTGGTAATCGGAGAACCTGCAGGTCACGCCGGCATCGAGAGGGGGCGAAAGGTGTTGAGCCATCAGGCCGCTCGGTCGATGGCAGATGACGCAACGGTGCAGCGACTGCCATTCGGCACGGGGGAACTCGCCCTGTGCGGCGACCGGATCGAGGCCGCGCTCCGGCGCATCAGCTACTGGCGGCCGCGGTGAACGGCGCGATCGTGGGTACCGAGACCGGTCGCGACGGATGCGTCCACACACCCTTACGCTCCAGGATCGGCAGTACACCCTCGCCGAACCAGTACGCCTCCTCCAAGTGCGGGTACCCGGACAGGATGAATTGGTCGATCCCGATCGCGGCGTATTCGAGGAGCCGCTCGGCCACCTCGGCGTGCGAGCCGACCAGCGCGGTACCCGCACCGCCGCGCACCAGGCCGACGCCCGCCCAGAGGTTCGGGGCGATCTCGAGTCCGTCGGTGCGACCGTTGTGCAGCCGCGCCATGCGTCGCTGCCCCTCGGAATCGCTGCTGGCCAGATTCGCCTGCACCCGTGCGATCTCGCCGGGGGAGATGCCGTCGAGCAGGCGGTCGGCCTCGGCCCACGCCTGGGCGGCGGTATCGCGGCTGATCACGTGGATGCGCAGGCCGAAGTCGACCGTGCGGCCTTCGATCGCGGCCAGTCCGCGAATCCAGTCCAGCTTCGCGGCGACGGCATCCACGGGCTCACCCCAGGTGAGGTAGGTGTCGGCGTAGCGGGCGGCGATCGGCCCGGCCGGTCCGGACGAGCCACCGAAGAACACCGGCGGAATCGGGTCGGGGCGGGCGCTGAGGATCGCGTCCTTCACCCGCAGATGTTCACCGGTGAAGCTGAACGGCTCGGTCCGTGACCACAGCTCGCGCACGATGTGCAGGAATTCGCCGGTACGCGCGTAGCGCTCGGTCTTGTCGAGGAAGTCGCCGTAGGCCTGCTGCTCGCGCTGCTCGCCGCCGGTGACGACATTGAGCAGCAGCCGCCCGGCCGAATGACGCTGGAAGGTCGCCGCCATCTGCGCGGCCAGGGTGGGGCTGGTCAGGCCGGGGCGTAGCGCGACCAGGAACTTCAGCGTCTCGCTGGTCTGCACCAGCATGGCGGTGGTCAGCCACGCGTCCTCGCACCAGGCGCCGGTCGGGGTGAGCACGCCCTCGAAGCCGTTGTCCTCGGCGGCGGCGGTGAGCTGGTTCAGGTAGCGCAGTGTCGCGGGACGATCACCGGACATGAAGCTGCCGTGTCCGCCCGCGATCAGCTCGCGCGAGTCGCCGTAGGTGGGGAGGAACCAGTGCAACGACAGTCCGTGCTCAGTCATTCCACGATGCTGACCGGTGCGCATGCCCCCGTCACGGCTTCCGCTCAGCGTGCGCGTAACCCCGCGACACGCCACGGCCCCACCACGCCTAACTAGACGTAACTATGCGAAACACGTAACCTCGAAGGACGCTCGGGCGACGGTGCTCGGGTCGGCGACCCTATGAAACGAGTTTCCTCAATGACGCGGCATGTCGACGTACTGATCATCGGCGCTGGCCTGTCCGGAATCGGCACGGCCTGTCACCTCACTCGCGAGCAGACCGGACGCACCTACGCGATCCTGGAGCGCCGCGAGAACATCGGTGGTACCTGGGACCTGTTCAAGTACCCGGGCATCCGCTCCGATTCGGACATGCTCACCTTCGGCTTCGGGTTCCGCCCCTGGATCGGCACCAAGGTGCTCGCCGACGGCGCCAGCATCCGTCAGTACGTCGAGGACACCGCCAAGGAATACGGCGTCACCGACCACATCACCTTCGGCCGCAAGGTCGTCACCGCCGATTTCGACCGCGCGAGCGCCCTGTGGACCCTGCAGGCACTGGTCGAGGCGACCGGTGAGACCGAGACCTGGACCGCCAACTTCGTCGTCGGCGCGAGCGGCTACTACAACTACGACAAGGGCTACCAGCCCGATTTCCCCGGTCAGGACGACTTCAAGGGCCAGATCGTGCACCCCCAGCACTGGCCGGAGGACTTGGACTACACCGGTAAGAAGGTCGTGGTCATCGGTTCGGGCGCCACCGCGATCACGCTGATCCCGTCGATGGCCGACACCGCGGCCCACGTCACCATGCTGCAGCGTTCGCCCACCTGGATCCAGGCACTGCCGTCGGACGACCCGGTCGCCATCGGCTTCAAGAAGTCGCGTGTTCCCGACCAGATCGCCTACAAGATCGGCCGCGCCCGCAACATCGCCCTGCAGCGCGCCAGCTTCCAGCTCTCGCGCACCAACCCCGAGCTGGCCAAGAAGCTGATGCTCGCCCAGGTGCGGCTGCAGCTCGGCAAGAACGTGGACCTGCGCCACTTCACCCCCAGCTACAACCCGTGGGATCAGCGCCTGTGCGTGGTCCCCAACGGCGACCTGTTCAAGGTGCTCAAGAGCGGCAAGGCCGACATCGTCACCGACCGCATCGCGAAGTTCACCGACAAGGGCATCCTGACCGAGTCGGGCCAGGAGCTCGAGGCCGACATCATCGTCACCGCCACCGGACTGAACGTGCAGATGATCGGCGGCATCGCGCTCAGCGTCGACGGCACGCCGGTGAAGTTCAACGAGACCGTCGCCTACAAGAGCGTGCTGTACTCCGACATCCCGAACTTCCTGATGATCATCGGCTACACCAACGCCTCCTGGACCCTGAAGGCCGACCTCGCCGCCGCGTACCTGTGCCGCGTACTCAACATCATGCGCGACCGGGGCTACACCACCTTCGAGGTGCACGCCAACCCCGAGGACATCGCCGACGAGTCGCTCATGGGCGGCGCGCTGACCTCGGGCTACATCCAGCGCGGCAACGCCGCGATGCCCCGCCAGGGTGCGCGGGGTGCCTGGAAGCTGGTCAACAACTACTACCGGGATCGCACGCTGATGCACAAGGCGCCGATCGAAGACGGTGTGCTGCAGTTCAGCAAGACCGGCACCACCGTCAAGCCCGGCGAGAAGGTCGCCGGAGCGTAGCCGAACCAACCCGACAAGGCCCGCCACACCGAACCGTGGCGGGCCTTTTCGCTGCCCCGGATCAACCGGTTTCCTTCACCCGGGCGAACTTTCAGCGGCTCCCGTACTATCGCGATCGAAGACACCGCCCGGGGAGATGAAGGAGGACGGTGTGGGATCTCGCCTACCGGCGACCATCCGTGACGCGGGGACGTGGCTACGGCGATTCGCCGCGACGACGCCGGGGGCGATCGGCGTGGTCCTCCTCGTGACCACGGTGGCCTGTCTGGTCGCCGGACCGACCGCGGGACAACAGCTCGACGCCAAGATCGTGTGCACCGAACAGGTGCTCGATCGGACGGAGCCGCTGGCCTTCGCCGCGCAGAGTCTGTACGTGTCGCTCTCGGCGGCGGACGCGGGCGCGGCGACGGCCTTCCTGTCCGGTGGGATCGAATCACCGCAGGTGCGAGACACTTACGAGCAGGCGCTCGCCGAAGCCGCCGCCGCACTGGCCGAAGCGACCGCCGGTGCCACCGACGCGCAGACCCGGGCCATCGTGGCCCGCATCGCCGCCGACCTGCCGACCTACACGGGCCTGGTCGAGACCGCGCGTGCCAACAATCGCCAGGGTTTCCCGGTCGGGTCGGCCTATCTGCGCCAAGCCTCGGACCTGATGCAGACCTCGCTGCTGCCCAATGCCGAACAGCTCAGCGACGCCCGCTTCGCCGCTGTGCGCGAAGACCAACAGCGCATCGGCGCACTGCCGTGGACGAGCATCCTGGCACTGCTGCTCGTCCTCGCGGTGTGCTCGATCGGCTCGATCGTGTTGCTGCGCCGGACCAACCGGCTGGTGAACACCGGTATGGCCATGGCGGCGCTGGCCGCCGTGGTGGCACTGCTGTGGACCGTGGGCGCCACCCTCACAGCCGCGCAACTGCTCGACAGCGGAAGTTCCGGTGCCGGAGCACGCGTGGAGAACCTGGCCGGGGCTCGCATCCTTGCCCAGCAGGCCCGCACCGACGAAACCCTGGCGCTGATCACCCGCGGTGACATCACCGCCTCGGAGAAGGCCTTCCAATCCCACAGCGACGACTTGCGAGGGCGCCTCACCGCAGCCGGTGGCGGCGACTCCGATGCCGAACGGGCGCTGACCAATTGGAACGCGGGCCACAACGCCCAGCGCACCGCCTATGAAAAGGCCGACTATCGCGGCGCGGTCACCCAGTCGATCGGCACCGGCCCCGACAGCTCGGCGAGCAGCTTCGCGCGCCTCGACGAGGAACTGCGCGAGGACCTCGCCCAGGCTCGCGACGACCTGCGCGACGGTGTCGCCGCCGCGGCGATGTCGTTGACCCTCAGCCCCTTCGGCACGCTGGTGCTGCTCCTGGCCGCGGCCGCCGCGGTGATCTCCGGACTCTGGCCACGACTGAAGGAATTCCTGTGAGGCGCTCCTTGCTGGTCGCGCTCGTCGCGGCCGTCGCACTGGTCGCGGGCTGCGCCGACGCCCCCGAACCGTCGACCATCGCTGCCACGGCGGTCGCGCCGCCGCTGCCCGGCGCCGAAGCGATCGACTCGGCGCCGACCGCGGAGGGCACCGGAACCTGCGATACCGAAGCGACGCTGGCGCCCACGACCCAGCCGAGGCCGGGTGCGATGCCCGCCGGATCGGCGATGGCCGCGATCGTCGCCAACGGCAGACTGCGGGTGGGCGTCGACCAGAACACCTACATGTTCGGGTTCCGCAATCCCTCGACCGGCCGACTCGAAGGTTTCGATATCGACCTCGCCCGGGAGATCGCGCGCGATCTGTTCGGCGACCCGGACAAGATCGAACTGCGCTCCGTCACGGCGGCCGACCGCATCCCGCTGCTGCAGGAGAAGAAGGTCGACATGATCGTGCGCACCTTCTCGGCGACGTGTGAGCGCCGTCGCGAGGTCGACTTCTCCAGCGTGTACTACCGTGCGGCGCAGCGGATCGCGGCCCCACGCGGCGCCGGGATCGCCAACGGTGCCGGGCTCGCCGGCAAGCGGGTGTGCGTGGCGAAGGGCACCACCGCGGCCGCTCCGCTGTTCGGTTTGCCGACGCGGCCCACGGTGCTCGGGGTGACCAACTGGACCGACTGCCTGGTGGCCCTGCAGCAGGGCACTGTCGACGCGATCAGCGGTGACGAGCCGATCCTGGCGGGTCTGGTCGCCCAGGACCACAACCTCGAGGTCGTCGGCGAACCGATCGGGGCCGGGGCGTACGCGGTCGGCGTGCCGCGCGGCAGTGACGAGTTGGTGCGGTTCGTCAACGGCGTACTCGACCGCACCCGCAACGACGGCACCTGGCAGCGGATCTACACCCAGCACCTGTCGACACTCGGCCCCTCCCAAGGTCAGCCGGTGCCCCGGTACGTCGGATGACCTGGCCGGTGCTCGGCGCGCTCGAGATCGATCGTGAACTGGCCGAGCGCACAGCGGAACTGGCGAAGGTGACCACCACGCTGCTGGAACTGGACCGCCACCCCGGCCTGGCGCTGGTCCGCCGGTATCCGCCGACGGGGGAGACCGCGCGCCGCTGGGTGCCGGTGCAGCAGGCGCTGAGCGAACTGTGGGAGGACCTGGGGCGGGTGCGTGCGATCCTCGCCGACGCCGAAACGGTGCGTGCCGGGCGCGGCAGGCTCGACGACCGGTCGCGGGGTCGACTCACCGAACTGTTGCGTGGCCGCCCCCACGAAGTGGCGAGGATTCCGATCCCCTTGGCCCAGCGCGGACTCACCGGGCCGAGCGAGACCGTCGTGACGGTCGGCATCGCCGATTGCCTGGACCGGATGCGCGCCGCGTTCGCCTTCATCGCCCCGTTCGCCGACGAGGTCGCCGCGGTCGACGGGCAGGTGCTCGGCGCGCTCGCCCCGCTGCAACAGCGCGTCGAACGAGCCCGGGGCGCGTTGGAGGCGGCCGGTGACCCCCTGACCGCACTGTTGCGTCGCGCGGGCACCGATCCGCTCGGCTTCGGCCCGGGCGAGATCGACACCGCACTCGCTTCGCTGACAGCGCTGATCGACACCGAATCGGCCCGCCACGCCGAATATCTCGCAGTCGCGGCGGACTTCGCGGGCGCTGTCGCCGCCCTGCGCGCGCGACTGGCCGAACTCGACGAACACCAACGCCGCGCCGACACCACCGCCACCGAGGCCGAGCACAAGGTCGCGACCGGCGAGCTACCCGACGGCGGCGAACCGGCGGCCGGGCTGCGTGCCGAACTCGACGCTGTCGGCGATGCCCCCGACCGTCCGACGGTGCACCGTCTGCTCGCGCTGCGTGCGCGTACCGACCGAGCTGTCGAAAAAGCCACGCGACGCGACGAATTGGCGCGTGGCCTGCTCGATCGGCGCGCCGAACTCCGCGGCAGACTCACGGCCTACCGCGCCAAGGCATCTCGGCTGGGGGTGAGCGAGCACCGTGACGTGCTGGCCGCCGACCGGATCGCGACCGGATTGCTCACCCGCACACCGTGCGATCTGGCCGCTGTCACGCGAGCGGTCGCGGACTATCGTTCGATCATCGGGGAGAAAGCGGGGCGGACGGCATGACGTGTAGTGAACCGGGGTGCGGCGGCAGGATCGAGGACGGCTACTGCGCGCTGTGCGGTACCGCGCCCGTCGCGAGCGCGCCGCCGGTGCGGCAGGCGCGCCCCGCGGGGCACGGTCGGTCGGGGCGAACGACAGCGCAACCGCGCGGTGGGAACCGTTCGGTGTCACCGGTGCCGGTCCCCGGTGCCTGCGGCGAACCCGAGTGCGGCGGCACGGTCGTGGACGGCTACTGCGACACCTGCGGCACCGCTCCGGCCACGATGACGGGTCCGATGCACAGCCCGTCCGCGTCGACGGTCAGCGCGAGCGGGCGCGCCTCGGGGCGTTCGGTCCGGACCCGGTCGGGATCGGCCCGGTCGGCCGCGCGCGGCAGGCTCGGTGCCGGGCTCGTCGAAGTACCGCCGGTTCCGCGCGTCGACCCGGCCACCGCGGTGCTCGCCGACCCCCAGGTGCCCGAATCCGATCGTTTCTGCGGCAAGTGCGACAAGCCCGTCGGCCGCGGCCAATCGGGTACCCCGGGCCGCACCTCCGGGTTCTGCCCGCACTGTGGCACCAGGTATTCGTTCGTGCCCCGATTGCGGGCGGGTGATCTCGTCGGCGGCCAGTACGAGGTGGCGGGGGCGCTGGCCCACGGCGGTCTCGGCTGGATCTATCTGGCCACCGACCGCGCCGTCAACAAGCGCTGGGTGGTGCTCAAGGGCCTCATCGATACCGGCGACACCGACGCGTTGGCCGCCGCGTTGGCCGAACGCCGGTTCCTCGCCGAGGTCGACCACCCCAACATCGTCAAGATCCACAATTTCACCGAACACGCCGACGCTGACGGCGAACCCGTCGGCTACATCGTCATGGCATACGTCGGCGGCACCTCGCTCAAGCAGATCCTGCGCACCCATCGCGCCGAAACACAGCGGTATCTGCCGCCCGCGCAGGCGATCGCCTATGTGCTGGAGATGCTGCCCGCTTTGGGCTATCTGCACGCTCGTGGCTGGGCCTACTGCGATTTCAAACCCGACAATGTGATGCAGACCGAGGAACGCCTCGAACTGATCGACCTCGGTGCGGTCATCTCGATGGACGACCGCACCAGCCCCATCTACGGCACCCTCGGCTACCAGGCACCCGAGATCGCCGACACCGGCCCGACCGTGGCCACCGAGATCTACACCGCGGGCCGCACCCTGGCCGTGTTGATGATGCGAGTGCCCTCCGTCGACGGCCGACTCGGGCCGATACCCGGCCCCGACACCGAACCGCTGCTGGCCGAACACGATTCGTTGTACCGGTTTTTGCGGCGCGCCACCGACCCCGACCCGTCGGCGCGGTTCGCCTCCATGAGCGAAATGGCCGACCAGCTCACCGGGGTCCTGCGTGAGGTACTGGCAACCGGCGACGGCATCCCGCGTCCCGGTATGTCGACCCAGTTCGGTCCCGCTCGCGCTGTGTTCGGAATCGACAGCGCCACACCAGAACCCATCGCGCTCGTCACCGGTCTACCCGCCCCGCTGGTCGACCCCGGTGACAGCGGCGCCGCCCTGCTGGCGACCACCGATGCCGCGACCCCCGCCGAACTCGAGCAGGCACTCACGGTGGGACTGCGCGCGGTGGTCACCGGGTCGAACGAGTCGGTCGAGATCCCGTTGCGACTGGTCCGTGCCGAACTCGAAGCGGGCGAGGCGAGCGCGGCACTGGACCGTCTCGCCGCGTTGGACGCCGAGCTCGATTTCGACTGGCGTCCCGTCTGGTACCGAGCCCAGGCCGCTCTGCTGTCCGGCGAATATGCGGCCGCGGCAGCGGATTTCGAGTCCGTCTACGCGGCCCTGCCCGGTGAGCCCGCTCCCAAGCTCGCCCTGGCCGCCGCACTGGAGCTCGGGGCCGACGCTCACGGCGAGAGCCCGGACACCGGCTCGCTCGAGCTCCGCCGCGCGCTGGCGCTCTACGACATGGTCTGGCGAACCGACCACACCTACCTGTCCGCCGCGTTCGGGGCCGCACGACTGCACCGCACCGCCGGTGACCGCGCGGGCGCGGTAGCGGTCCTCGACCAGGTCGAGCGCACCTCCTCGATGTTCACCGAGGCACGGGTCGCTGCCGTCGAAACCCTGCTGAGGCACCGTGATCCGGCCGACGTCGACGAAGCGCTGCTACGCCTGACCGGCGAGCGCGTGGACCAACTGCGCCTCGACTCGCGCAAACGCACCGCGCAGGTGCGGATGTTCGTCCTCGAGGCGGCACTGAACTGGATCCGGGCGGGACAGCGGCCGAGTACACCAGGCAAGCTGTTGGACGTGGAATTCACCGAGCAGGGCGTGCGGACAGGATTGGAACGATGCTTGCGGACACTGGCGCGCGAGGCCGACGACATGTGGACCCGGTTCGTCCTGGTGGACCAGGCGAACACCGTGCGCCCGAGGACCACCCTGTGACCGCGCCGGGCTGCGCCGACTGCGCGGGATCGGCGCGGGCGGGTCACCGTTTCTGTGAAGGTTGTGGTCGCGAGCTCGGGGTGCGCAAAGTCGCACTGCCCGTGCATGATCCGGTCGCGGTGCCGCAGTGCTCGACGTGCGGCGAACGTCGTTACGACGGCGGCTACTGCGTCAAGTGCGGCAGCCCCAAGCCCATCCCGGACCGCTTCGAGGACGACCTCGGCGCGGTGTATGTGCTCACCGACCGCGGAATCACTCACTCCCGCAACGAGGACGCCGTCGCGGCCGCCGTGCGCGACGGTGACGGCATCCGGGTGATCGTGGTGAGCGACGGCGTCTCCACCTCCCAGGATCCGCAAGCGGCCTCCGGCAACGCCGCGCGCACCGGTGTCGACGCCGCACTGGCCGCCCTCGCCGAGGGGCGCCCCGACTCCGACGCCGCGATGGCGGGCCTGGCGGCGGCGACCGCGGCGGTACGCGGTATGTCACGCACCCCCGAGTACGCGCCGTCGTGCACCTACGTCTCCGCGATCGTGCGCGAGACGAGCCTGGGCACCGACATCACCGTGGCCAATGTCGGGGACAGCAGGGCCTTCTGGCTCGCCGCGGGCGATCCCACCGCCTCACGCCGGCTCAGCGTCGACGATTCGTGGGCCCAAGCCCTCGTCGACGCGGGTGCCCTCGACGAAGCCGCGGCCATGAACGACCCGCGCGCCCACACGCTGCTGCGCTGGCTCGGCGCCGACGGTGGCGAAGCGCCGTGGTCGGCGAACTGCCTGCAGCGCATGCTCGCCACCGAACCGGGCACGCTGCTGCTGTGCAGCGACGGACTGTGGAACTACCTGCCCGAAGCGGTCGCGCTCGCCGGTTTCACCGTCGAGACCTCACCGCAGGCCGCGGCGCGCGCGCTCGCCGACTTCGCCCTCAACAGTGGGGGCAGCGACAACATCACGGTCGCGCTGGCTCCGGTGCCCGCCGCCGCCCCGCAACCACCAGGAGTGTCATGAGTTCTGCTGAGACAAGCGGTATTGCGATTGCCGTCGACCAGAACGAATTCCTCTCCGAAGGCGCGAGCGTGGTGGACGCGGTGCTGACGGTGACCACCGGTCCCGAACTCGCCGCCGTCGCGGCACCACCGCCGCGGCTCGAGATCCTGATCATCGACTGTTCCGGCTCGATGGGCAACAAGCGCAAATTCGAGAACGCGCGCAATGCCACCCGCACCGCCCTGGACGAGATCCCCGACGGGACCGCGTTCGCCATCATCGAGGGCACCGAATCGGCCCGGATGATCTACCCGACCGACAACACCGTGTCCGCGCCCGCCGATCGCGCGCACCGTGGCGCGGCCCGTCGGGCGCTGGATCGGTTGCGTCCCGACGGCGGCACCGCGATGGGGTCGTGGCTGGCGTTGGCCCGCCAGGTCGCCGCCGCGCACCCCGGCGCGCAGGCGCACGCGATCCTGCTCACCGATGGCAAGAACGAACACGAGACGCCGCAGGCGCTCGCGACCGAACTCGACCGTGCCGAAGGGCTTTTCGTCTGCGACTGCCGCGGTGTCGGCGACGACTGGGTCGCCGAGGAATTGCGCAAGATCGCTTCGAAGCTGTCCGGCGACGCGAACATCGTCGCCGATCCGAAGGACTTGGCCGCCGATTTCGCCGCGATGATGCGTTCGTCGGCCGCTCGCGTGATTCCGGAGCTGACCCTGAGGGTATGGACTCCCGTCGGCGCGCGGGTACGGATGGTCAAGCAGGTATCGCCGGTGCTCGAGGATCTGACCGGGCGCCGCACCGACGCCGGCGCGCAGGTGGGGGAGTATCCGCTGTCGTCGTGGGCGGCCGAGGAACGCGAATACCACGTGCAGATCGAGCTGGAACCCGCCGCGCCGGGCCGGGAGAAGCTGGCCGCGCGGTTGAGTGTGCTGGCCGGTGCCGAGGTGCTCGGCCAGGGGCTGGTGCGCGCGGTGTGGACCACCGATTCGACCCTGTCGACCCGCATCAGCACCCGCGTCGCGCACTACACCGGTCAGGTCGAACTGGCTCAGGCCGTCCAGGAAGGGTTGGCGGCCCGCCGCAGCGGTGACGTCACGACCGCGACGGCGAAGCTGCGGCGCGCGGTGGAACTGGCCGCCGCGTCCGGCCACGAGTCCACCGCCAAACTGTTGCGCGGGGTGGTCGAGGTCGAGCACGACGGCACCGTGAAGCTGCGCGGCCAGGTCGCCGCGGCCGACGAACTCGCCCTCGACATCCGCTCGACCAAGACCGCTCGGGTGCGGCCGGAGGGCGGCTGACATGCCGATGTGCGCGGACGGACACCAGTCGCGGTCGACCGATTACTGCGATGTGTGCGGTTCGGCATTCGGCGCAGCGCCCGCGCCCGACCCGGCATCGCTGCGCGTGTGCGCACAGTGCCACGCGCCGACGAGCGGCCGCTTCTGCGAGGGCTGCGGCCATGACTCGGCCCTGCCGCCACGCGCGGGGGACCGACCCGCCGCGGCCGCTGGTGCGCGACCCGACCCGGTACGGGCAGGGGGACATTCGGCTGCCGCCGCTGTGTCGGGAGGCGACCCGTCCGGGTCCGGCTCGTCGGCCGATCCGACACGGGCCGGTGCACCACCCGATCACCGGGGTGGGATCGACTCGACGCCGGTCGCGCCCGAGGCGATCGCGGACAGTGGTCGGTCCGGCACATGGGTCGCTCGCGTCTTCGCCGACCGCGAGTTCTACGCGCGCGTCCAAGCCCGCAAGGGCCCCGATGCCGATCGTGTCGAATTTCCGGACTTCTATCCCGAACGTCGAATCATCTTGCGCGGCAGTCAGTTTCTGATCGGAAAGCGATCGGCTTCGCAAGGAATCGCGCCCGAGATCGACCTCGGCATCGCCCCCGCCGATATCGGTGTCTCGCGCGCGCATGCGATGATCCAGGTCGATCAGCGCGGCGCGCTCACCGTCACCGATCTCGGTTCCACCAACGGGACCAGCCTGGACGGCGCCGAAACACCGATCGCTCCACAGCAGGCGGTCGCCCTGCGTGAAGGCAGCCGGATCCACGTCGGCGGCTGGACCACCATCGCGATCACCACCGAACCGTAGACGCATCTGTTCACCAAACCGTAGGGTCGGGACCATGACGAAGTTCGACGGGAAGACCTGCCTGATCACCGGCGCCGCCAGCGGCCTCGGCCGCGCCACAGCCTTCGCGGCCGCCGCCAAAGGGGCGTCTCTCGTCCTCACCGACATCACGGCCGACGCGCTCGCCGCCACCGCCGAGGAACTACGCGCGACCGGAGCGACGGTGCACCTCGCGCACGCGGCCGATGTCAGTGACCATTCCGCGGTCGTCGGCCTGGCCGCCCATACCTTCGACGCCGTCAGCCATGTCGACATCGTCATGAACGTGGCGGGCATCGCCACCTGGGGCACCGTCGACAAGCTCACGCACCAGCAGTGGCGGCGCACCGTCGACATCAACCTGATGGGTCCGATCCACGTCATCGAGGAATTCGTGCGCCCGATGATCACCGCGGGCCGCGGCGGTCACCTGGTGAACGTGTCGTCGGCGGCGGGCATCTTCGGCCTGCCGTGGCACGCCCCCTACAGCGCCACCAAGTTCGGTCTGCGCGGCGTCTCGGAGGTGCTGCGGTTCGACCTGCGCCGCCACAAGATCGGCGTGAGCCTGGTCTGCCCCGGCGCGATGGCCACCCCGATGGCCGACACCATCGACATCGCGGGTGTCGACCGTGACAATGCCGCCTTGCAGAAGGCGATCGGACTGTTCATGCGCCACGCCGTCACCCCCGATCAAGCCGCCACCGCGGTGATCAAGGGTGTCGAGCGCAACCGCTACTGGGTCTACACCTCCCGCGACATCCAGTTCGCGCACTGGGGGCAGCGCTATTTCCCGTACGGCTACACCCTGGCCATGCGCGGCCTGAACACCGCGATGACCAACTACGCCACCAAGAACGCCCTGGTCCGCTAGGCGTACTTCCGGCTTCGCTGTGGCCATGCGCGGCAGGCAACGCCGGCGCGTCTGTGCCTGTCAGACGAGATCGCTGGGGTCGGTATTGGCCCCACACAGGATCACGCACACCCGTTCGCCGGGTTCGGGCTGGTAGATCGGGCCCGACCCGGTGTCGAGCAGCGCCGCCATCGCGGTGGCGGCGCCGTTCTCGACGGCGATGCGATGCGAATCCCACAGCTGCTGCCTGGCCGCGCGGATCGCCTCGTCGGGCACCAGCAGCGACCGCACACTCGGATGTCGGGCGGCGGCCAAGGCCGTCGCGGACACGTTCGGTGCGCCGAGGGAGTCCGCGGCGATCGAGTCGACCGTGACATCGACCGGGCGGCCTGCTTCGAGGGCCGCGTTGAGCGATCGAGCGCCGTGCGGTTCCACGGCCACCGTGCGGATCCCGAAGTGCTGTGCGGCGATCGCCGTTCCGGCGAACAACCCGCCGCCACCGACGGCGACGAGCACCGTATCCAGGCCGGGTAGCCGCGCCTGGATCTCGCGCATCAACGTGCCCGCACCCGCCGCCACGAGCGGATGGTCGTAGGCGTGCGCGGCCAGCGCCCCACTGGTCTCGGCGAATTCTCGGCACGCCGCCAGCGCCTGCTTGTATTCCGGACCGATCAGTCGAACCTCGGCGCCGTAGTCACGAAGTCGACCTATTTTGACCGGGGGCGCGGTCTCGGGCAGAAACACCGTCGCGGGCACCCCCGCCTCGCGTGCCGCCCACGCGCACGCCAGCCCGGCATTGCCCCCTGAGGCGATCGTCACACCGGCGTCCGGCAACGTCCCCGCAGCGGCGTGCGCGCGCACGAAATTCTGCGCGCCGCGCGCCTTGAAAGTGCCGGTGAACTGCAAGAACTCCAGTGCGAACCAGAGCGGATCCGGGCCGGGTGCCGCGGGTGCGACGGTGATCGGGCGAACGAATCCGTCGATGCGGTCCGCGGCGGCGTCGATGTCGGCAAAAGTCGTGGTCACGCCCACGACTATGCCATCGGAGCGGCCTCGCTGAACGGCCTGATGACCGGGCGAATTGTTACGACGGGTTTACGCCGGGGCCAGTCTGGGTACATAACAGAACGGTAACAAGCTCGAAGGCGGGATGTCGTGTCGGTTTGGGGACGCGAACTCCCCAAGCGCACCGGCACACATCCGGCATGTCAGCAAAGGATGTGCACAGTGAGCGCGAACCTCATGATTGTGGACGACGACGTCCAGATGCGTGGCGACCTGCGTCGCGCGATGGAAGACGAAGGCTATGCCGTAGCCGAGGCGGGCGTGCCTTCCGACGCCCTCGATCGGCTGCGAAACGACGGGCCACCCGATCTGATGATCGTCGACCTCATGCGGGGCGAGGCCGACGGCTTCGACTGCATCAGGGAGATCCGGCGTGATCACGACGTGCCGATCATCGTGATCAGCACCCGCTACGACACCCACGACGTGGTCGCGGCCCTGGAGGCGGGGGCCGACGACTTCGTGAGCAAGCCGTTCGAAATCAAGGAGATCACTGCCCGGATGCGCGCGCTCCGCCGTCGCGCCCGCATCACCGCCGATCGCGACACCGCCGTCGAGGCGGTGCTCGACGCCGATCCACACGCTCCGCTGGTGCTCGCCGCCGACGCGGGAGCGGTGCGCCGCGGCACCGAGGAGGTCCATCTCACAGTCACCGAATTCCGATTGCTGTGCGAACTCGCGGAGACGCCGGGCCGGGTGCTCAGTCGGTCCGTGTTGCTCGAAAGAGTGTGGGATCAGGGCTTTTTCGGTGACGAGCGCATTGTCGACGTACACGTGCGACGACTGCGCACCAAGATCGAACGCGACCCCTCTGACCCGCGCATCGTGGTTACCGTGCGCGGTCTCGGGTATCGCGTCGATGTGCAGTCGTAGTCAACGATTCGTCATACAACCGCAAAGAGCTCGACACAAAGACCGCAAAGTCGGCTGGGCACCTTAGAGATATGACAACGTCCACCATGTCCATCGAGTCGGCAGCGAATACGGCCGCCCCTGGTTCGGAACCGAGATTGCGTCATCCACGGCTGGGCGACGGCGCGCAGCTGTGGCGGATTGCTCGTGATTCGCAGGTACTCGACGTCAATTCCAGTTATGCCTACCTGCTGTGGTGTCGCGATTTCGCCGCAACCTCGCTGGTCGCCGACAGCAACGGCCAGCCCGTCGGATTCGTCATCGGATATGTGCGTCCGGAAGCTCCGGACACATTGTTCGTCTGGCAGATCGCCGTCGACGCGCAGTTCCGTGGCCGTGGCCTGGCGGGCGCCATCCTGCACGCGCTGCTCGATTCGGTAGCGGAAGCGGGCATCACCACCTTGGAAACCACGATCTCGCCCGGAAACACCGCCTCACAGGCCTTGTTCTCCGCGGTGGCCCGGGAACGCGGTGCCGAATTGCGCACCGTCGACCTGTTCGACGAAAAAGATTTCCCCGATTCACACGAGGCAGAGCTGCTGTATGTGATTTCACCGGCTCAGCGCCAGGAGGAACGACGATGATCACGACCACCGACACCAGCATTTTCGAGGCCATGGAATCGAACGTGCGCGGATACTGCCGTGACTGGCCGGCCATCTTCAGCACCGCCGAAGGCGCCTGGCTGCGCGACGAGCAGGGCCGCGAATACCTCGACTTCTTCGCAGGCGCCGGCGCGTTGAACTATGGGCACAACAACCCGATTTTGAAGAAGGCGCTGCTCGAATACATCGGCAGCAACGGCATCACCCACGGGCTCGACATGTCGACCGTGGCCAAGCGTGAATTGCTCGAGACCATCCGCGACAATCTCCTGTCGCCGCGTGGCCTCGATTACAAGGTGCAGTTCCCCGGCCCGACCGGCGCGAACGCCGTCGAGGCCGCGCTGAAGCTGGCCCGCAAGGTCACCGGCCGCAAGACCATCCTGAGCTTCACCAACGCCTTCCACGGCATGACCCTGGGTGCGCTGTCGGTCACCGGCAACGCGGCCAAGCGCGCCGGCGCCGGTGTGCCGCTCGAGCACTCGACCCCGATGCCCTACGACGGCTACTTCGACAACACCATCGAGGACTTCGGCTGGATGCAGCGCGTCCTCGACGACAGCTCCTCGGGTTTCGATCGCCCCGCCGCGGTGATCGTGGAGACCGTGCAGGGTGAGGGCGGCGTCAACCTGGCTCGCGCCGAATGGCTGCGCCACCTGGCCGGCCTGTGCGCCGCGCGCGACATCCTGCTCATCGTCGACGACGTGCAGATGGGCTGTGGCCGTACCGGCCCGTTCTTCTCCTTCGAGATCGCGGGTATCACCCCCGACATCGTGACGCTGTCGAAGTCGATCGGTGGCTACGGCCTGCCGATGGCGCTGGTGCTGCTCAAGCCCGAGCACGACCAGTGGTCGCCCGGTGAGCACAACGGCACCTTCCGCGGCAACAACCCCGCCTTCGTCACCGCGACCGCCGCCCTGCGCGAGTACTGGTCCGATGACAAGCTCGCCCAGCGCACCGCCGAGAACGGCGCCCACGTGGGCCGCACGCTGAGCGCGGTCGCCGACCGGCACGCCGGGGTGACCACCCGGGGCCGCGGCATGGTGCACGGCATCGTCTTCGACGACCCGTCGCAGGCGGGCAAGGTGTGCCGCACCGCGTTCGAGCAGGGTCTGCTCGTGGAGACCTCGGGCTCGATGGACGAGGTCGTGAAACTGCTGCCGCCGTTGACGCTCGGCAGCGACGAGCTCGACCAGGGCCTGTCGGTGCTGGTTTCCTCGATCGACACAGTCTGTGGTGGTGCCGCATGATCGTGCGTACCACCGAAGAGATCACCGGTACCGAACGGGATGTGGCGGGGCCGGGCTGGCGCAGCAAGCGCATCGTGCTCGGCGGTGACAAGGTCGGCTTCTCGTTCCACGAGACCACGATCGAGGCGGGTACCGTCCACCGGTTCCACTACCAGAATCACGTCGAGGCGGTGTGGCTGGTCGAGGGTGAGGGCAGCCTCCTCGATCTCGACAACGAGACCACCTACGAGTTGGGCCCCGGCTCGATGTACCTGCTCGACGGCCACGAACGTCATCAGGTCACCGCCCGCACCCAGCTGCGGATGCTGTGTGTTTTCAACCCGCCGGTCACCGGCCGCGAGGTACACGATGAGAACGGGGTGTATCCACTGATCATCGAGGAGGACAGCGCCAGTGTCTGATCAGCTCGACCGCTACCCGACCCGGCTGTCCGAACCGGTCCCGCACATCGAACGCACCGATCCGACGGTGTGGGCCGCGACACCCGACCCGCTGACGGGTGGCCCGCTCTCCGGCACGGTCACCTCGCCGGAGCTGGCCGGATTCGAGACGAACGGATTCGCGACGATCCCCGACCTGCTCACCCCCGACGAGGTGGCCGCGTTCGGTGCCGAGGTCGGCCATCTGGCGGCCGACCCGGTGCTCTACGGCGACGAACGGGTGGTTGTGGAACCCGTTGCGGGGCAAGTGCGTTCGGTGTTCCAGGTGCACCAGCTCAGCAAGCCGATCGCGGAGCTGATCGGTGAGTCGCGGATCATGGGGCTCGCCGAGCAGATCCTCGGTTCGCCGGTGTACCTGCATCAGACCCGGGTGAACTACATGCCCGGTTTCGGTGGTAGCGGTTTCGGCTGGCACTCCGATTTCGAGACCTGGCATGCCGAGGACGGCATGCCGGCCCCACGCGCGGTGAGCCTGTCGATCGCGTTGACCGACAACTACCCGTTCAACGGCAGCCTGATGCTGATGCCCGGTTCGCACCGCACCTTCGTGCCGTGCCTGGGCGAAACGCCCAGCGGGCACTATCGGGAGTCGTTGCGCGAGCAGCGAATCGGGATTCCGACGCCGGACGACATCACGTTCCTCGCCGCCCGCTACGGCATCACCCAGTTCACCGGGCAGGCCGGGTCGGCGCTGCTGTTCGACTCCAACATGATGCACGGCTCGTCGAACAACATCACCCCGTACCCGCGTTCGAACATCTTCATGGTGTTCAACAGCGTGGACAACGCGCTGGTGGAGCCCTTCGCGGCCCCCCAGCGCCGCCCGGAGCACATCGCCGCCCGCGACTTCACCCCGTTGCGTACGGACGCTGATGCCGTGCTCGCGGATCAGGCTCGCTAGGGCAGCTCGGACAATGCGGTGAGGGAGGCCGCCGCCCGCGGATCGTCGTGGGCGGCGGCCTTCCACCATTGTTCGGCCGCAGCGCGCTCGCCGTGTTGCAGAAGCAAGGCACCCAGGTCGTAGGCTGCGCCGCTGTGGCCTGCCTGCGCGGCCTGGGTCCACAGGGCGCGGGCCGAATCGTGGTCACCGCGGGCGTGCATGGCGGTGCCGAGGTCGTGGAGGGCGCCGCCGACACCGTGGTCGGGGGAGCGCGGGGGGTCGGCAGGTGTGCTGGAGATGGTCGGCGCGGGGCCGGAATCCGTGGTGAGCGGTTCGGGCTCGGCGGATACCGAAATCACCGGGGTAATCGGTTCGGGGGAAACCATGAGGGCAGTCGGCTCGGGGGAAGCCACCGGGGGAGTGACTGCGGTGGGACCGACGGGCGTAGTCGTATCGGCGGAAATGAGGGGTGTGACGGGCCTCGGCGGGTCGGCCGGGCCCGTGGTGAGTTCGACGACCAGTTCGTTGAAATCGGGGGTGCCGGGTCCGGTGCTGCACCACAGCGTCGATGCCCCGCCGGGGAGCAGGTCGACGACCATCCCGTAGTTCCCGGTCCAGGACTGATGCGTGCCCGACCCTGCCACCCAGACGGGGGTGAGCGTGAACAGCGCGTCCGGGGCGTGCGCGGTCACCGAGATGTCGATGCCCCTGGCGAGGGCTTCGTACCAGATGTCGACGCCCGCCAGCGATCTCCCGTCGAGGTTCACGTGCCCGTCGTGCACGGACAGCCCTAGGCCGAGCCCCGTCACGTCCTCGGGTGCCATGACCGACAGCGCGCGCAGGTGTACCGCCGTCGTCCCGACGGGCAGGGCTTCGGTGTACATGGGATACACCGCCGCGCCACACCATTCGATCGGATCGGCGCCGTGATAGCGCTGATCGAGCGGAATCGGGTCGCCAGGGCGTTGCGCGCCGGGATCATTCATCGGTGGCACCCACCCTTTCCGCTGTCACACCCCCTCGCGGCGCCAGACGGTCCGCGGTTGCGCGCTACACCGTACTCGCGTCTACGTGCGGGCGTGGCCGATTCACGACAACACCACCACGGAATGCGACAGTGCCCCCGGCGGCCTGCTGACCTGGTCCGGATCCGCGTGTTCGGATGTCGGGCACAGGAATTCGCCGGGGCACGACCCGACTGATCGGGCGGGGAATCAGACGGCGACCGATTCGCCGATCTCCTCCTCGACCGCGGCGGGCGCGATCGGCGTCGGCGCGTGGCGTGCCTCGTACCGCCCCGCCACCACGACCAGCACCACACCCACGGCCAGCCACGCGAACAGCCCGAACAGGCGTGACCCGAACCCGGCGCCACCGTCGAAGTAGAGCAGATCGCGCAGGCCTTCGACGAAGTCGGCGCCGTTCCAGAACGAGTGCAGGGCACCGAAGAAGCCGTTCTGGAGCTCGGGTCCGTAGACGCCGCCGGAGGTGGTGAAGTTCAGCATCACGAACAGGGTGATCAGGGCCAGGGTGGTCCAGCGCTTCAAGAACGTGTGCAGCCCGATGCCGATCAGGATGATGCCCGAGGTGTAGAGCCAGGCGATGCCGAACACGCTCGCGACAGCACTGTCGATCACGCCGAACACCGGACCCGCGACGAGGACGCCGATGAGGCTGACGACCAGCGCGGTCGCCACACCGATCGTGGCGCGCACCCGCATCCGCAACATCGCGCCCGCCGCGCCGATCACGGCGACGCTGCCGTACGCGCCGACGCTCAACGCGACGAGCAGGAAGAAGATGCCCTGGCCCGTCGGATCGCCGTCGGCCTTGGTCGTCACATCGGTGACCACCAGCGGCACGCCCTGATGATCGGACACCGATCGGAACGCGACCTCCGCGGCCATCGCGCTGGTATCGGAGCTCGCCGTGGCGACGAGCAGTTCGGGCACCGCGGCGTCGGGCACGTAGGCGCCGATGAGTTCGCGATTCTGGAGCGCGCTGACGGCCGCTTCACGGGTCGGCACGGTGACCATGTCCAGGCCGGCGCCGCCCTTGTCCTTCATCGTCTGCGCGAGCACCATCGACTGCGGGGAGTCGCCCACCACCGCGAGCGCCAGATTGTTCGGCTCGGGCTGGTGGAACGCGCCGAGATAGGCGAAAGCCATCCCGAGGCACATCAGCAGGGGGGTCAGCAGATGGCCGGCGATGTGCCGGAACTGTGCGCGAGTCATCGAGGGAAATCTCCAAACAGTTGGTAAATGCAACTAAGTATGGTTGTATGGTACAACTATGAATGTGCGGAACACAAGAACCCAGGCTGTCGACACCATTCAGCGGGAACTCACCGCCTTCGCCCGCCGAGCCCGCGGCCGCGCCGTCGAACTGCACCCCGAGTTGAGCCTGGTGGCCTACAGCATTCTCGACCTGATCCTCGAGCGCGACGGTTGCCTTGCCACCGATCTGGCCGAACAGTTCCTGCTCGACAAGTCGACCGTCAGCAGGCAGGTCGGCGCGCTCGAGAAGCTGGGCTATCTCGAACGCGCGGTCGATCCCGGCAATCGGCGCAATCACGTCCTGCACGCCACGGTCGCGGGTCGAACGGTGGCCCAAGAGGCCGAACGCCGTCGTCGCGAGGCCTTCCAGGAGCGTTTCGCCGACTGGTCGGACGAGGATGTCGCGGCCATGGCCAGATACCTGAGCCGCTACAACCACGGCGACTGACCAACCCGGGATCGCGTGCGCGACCTCTGCTGGTCGGCATCCACCTGGCTATTGCGCGCATCACTCCCGACGACGGGCGATGCCCCGATGACGCGCGCGAGTCGGTATAGTCGCCGCGGATGAGTAGTGACACCACCCACCCCGAGCAAGAGCGTTCACCACGCCCGATCAATCGAGCATGGTGGCTGGTGCCGGTATTGCTCACCATTGTCTCGGTCGTCTGTGTCAGGACGCCGATCTGGCCCTTCGAACGCTATTCCGACGGGTTCATCGACCTTCAGGTCTACCGCCTCGGCATCGAGGCGATGCGCGACGGCGCCGACATGTACGGCCAGCTGCCCAAGACCTCGATCGGCATCGGCCTGCCCTTCATCTACCCGCCGTTCGCGGCCGTCGCGCTCGCGCCGTTCGCGCTGCTGCCCTGGGGTGCGGCGAAGATTCTCTACGTCGTGGTGTCGGTCGCCGCCGTTGCCTGGACGCTGTACCTGGTCGCGCGCCGCTACCACCCGGACCGCAAGCAGGCCGCCCTGCTCGTCGCCGCCTGTGCGCTACCGCTGGCGATGCTGCTCGAGCCGGTCCGCTCGACCATCGACTTCGGTCAGGTCAACCTGCTGCTGATGGCGCTGGTCGCCACCGACTGCCTGCTCCCGAAAACCCGCTACCCCCGCGGCATGCTGATCGGCCTGGCCGCCGCCATCAAACTCACCCCCGCCGCGTTCGTGCTCTACTTCCTGGTCCGCAAGGACTACAAGGCCGCCGCGACCGCCGCGGCGACCGGCGCGATCGCGACCATCGCGTCGTTCGCGTTGCTCCCCACCGAGTCCACCCGCTACTGGTTCGGCGGGCTCGGCAACGTCTCGGGCCTGAGCGGCTCGGCCTTCCATACCAACCAGTCGATCCAGGCCGTCATGGCCCGCCTGCACATCACCGGCCTGCCCTTCGACGTCCTGTGGCTCGTGCTGGGCGCGCTGCTGCTCGTCCTCGTCGTCGCCGCGATGCGCAAGGCCGCCGACGCCCCCGTGATCGCGCTGTCGCTCAACGCGGTCTTCACGTTGTTGCTGTCGCCGATCTCGTGGTCGCACCACTGGGTCTGGATCGCCCCCGCGTTGCTCGCGATGGTCTGCCACGCCCGCACCCTGCCCGCCGCCGGTGCGCGAGGCTGGTACGTCACCGCGGTGGTCGTCGCCGCGGTCTTCGTGATCGCGCCGCACAGTTTCCTGCCCGACGGTGAACACCGCGAGACCTCATGGACGTGGAATCAGCACATCATCGGCGACACCTACGTGTGGCTGGCTGTCGTGCTGGTGGTCCTGTTCCTGGTCACCCGACGTCGCCCCGCGAAAGCCGTGGCTGAGCCCGCGGTGGTCGAAGAGCCGGTGCGCGTCGGGTAGCTCGGTCGCATCCGGTCGTCGGCGCAGGTAGGCCGTCACTCGAAACCGGGGGCCCGCTCCCGTGTCGGACGGGGAGCGGCGGCTACCGGGAGTCGGGTGGTGATTCTGTCGGGGTCGGCGATCTCGGCCAGCCGCTGAACGCTCGCGTCCAGCGCTGTCTGGATCGCGTGACGAAGCACGCCCGCATCGGTATCCCGGAGAACCCGACCGTGTAGGCCGGTGCGAAGCGTGGCACGCGAGATCTCGGGCAGGTGTTCGAGTTCCACCGTGAAGGTGACCGCGATCCCGGACACCGTGGCGCACGTCATCGTCCAGCTCCGAGCCGGTCGGAACTCGGTGACCACCAGGCGCACGTCGTGGAGCATGTGGAACATCTGGACCTGTGCGGCGAGTTCGTCACCGGCACCGAATCGATCCGGTGCCGGGCAGGCCCAGGTATGGAGTTCCGACATCCAGGAGGCGATATCCTCCGGCCGCGACAGCAGAGCCCACAGCGATTCCGCCGGAACGGGCAGCGAGACCCCGCCGCTGACAAGGACCTGATCCACACCGTAGGAGGCCGCGGCCTCGGGCGTGATCAGCTGACCGGTCTTACGTCCGCGATGACTCCGCTGGGCCATGATCCCCCACTTCATCGGAGCACGGTGTGCGGTGTTCGCACGTCGACCCTGCCCCGAACGGCGTGCAGGAGACGCTAGCCGACAGTTTCGAAATGTCCAGCCGGACAGCGGATCCCGCGAGCAACACTATGCCGGTGTCACATTCTTCGTGGAAAGTCACGATGTCCCCACGCGGGTACTCCGTGGGGACATCGTGATCGGACGCGCCGCTGCGAAGCGGCCATCGCATCGGGGTGGGTCAGGGGGTGATCGACGCTTCGCGTCGCAGTTCCAAGGCGATGTCGACGAGTTGGTCTTCTTGGCCGCCGACGAGTTTGCGTCGGCCCGCGCGGACGAGCATTTCGGCGGCGGAGACGTTGTAGCGTTCGGCCTGGCGTTCGGCGTGCTTGAGGAAGCTGGAGTACACGCCCGCGTAGCCCATCATCAGTGATTGCCGGTCCAGGAGGCATTCCTGCGGCATGGCGGGGCGCACGACGTCTTCGGCGGCATCGGCGATGGCGAAGAAATCGACACCGGTGGTGATGTCTAGTTTGTCGGCGACCCCGACGAATGCCTCGACGGGGGTGTTACCCGCGCCCGCTCCGAAGCGGCGGGTGGACCCGTCGATCTGGGTCGCGCCCGCGCGGACGGCGTAGACGGAGTTGGCGACGGCCAGGCCGAGGTTTTCGTGGCCGTGGAAGCCGACTTGGGCGTCGGTGCCGAGTTCGGTGACGACGGCGCAGACACGATCGGAGACCTGTTCCAGTACAAGCGCTCCGGCGGAGTCGACGATGTAGACGCATTGGCAGCCGGCGTCGGCCATGATCCGGGCTTGTTCGGCGAGTTTTTCGGGGGGTTGGGTGTGCGACATCATGAGGAAACCGACGGTTTCCAAGCCCAGGTCGCGGGCGTAGCCGAAGTGTTGGATGGAGACGTCGGCTTCGGTGCAGTGGGTTGCGATGCGGCAGATGGAGGCGCCGTTGTCCTGGGAGATCTTGATGTCTTCTTTGACGCCGACGCCGGGCAGCATGAGGAACGCGATCTTGGCGTTCTTGGCGGTGTGCGCGGCGATGCTGATGAGTTCTTGTTCGGGGGTTGTGGAGAATCCGTAGTTGAACGAGGAACCACCCAAACCGTCGCCGTGGGTGACTTCGATGACGGGGACACCGGCGTTGTCGAGGGCGGTGACGATGTCGCGGACTTCGGTGGTGCTGAATTGGTGGCGTTTGTGGTGGGAGCCGTCACGCAGGGAGGTGTCGGTGATCCGGATGTCGAGTTCTGCTGAATAGACCATGGTTTCACAAGCTCCTTACACCCGGGCCGAAAGGATCTGGGCGGCGATGACCTCGCCGACCTCGGTCGCGGCGGCGGTCATGATGTCGAGGTTTCCCGCGTACGGGGGCAAAAAGTCGCCGGCTCCTTCGACTTCGACAAAGACCGAGACCTTCGCCAGCCCCCCGGATACCACCGAGGGTTCGTCGAACTGTGGTTCGTTCAAAAGCCGGTAGCCGGGCACGTATTGCTGGATGTCGGCGACCATCTGGTGGATGGAGGCGGTGATCGCGTCGTGGTCGGCGTCGTCGGGGATCGCGCAGAAGATGGTGTCGCGCATGATCATCGGTGGTTCGGCGGGGTTCAAGACGATGATCGCTTTGCCACGCTGGGCACCACCGATGGTTTCCACGCCACGGCTGGTGGTCTTGGTGAACTCGTCGATGTTGGCGCGGGTGCCGGGTCCGGCCGAGACCGACGACACCGAGGCGACGATCTCGGCATAGGGCACCGGTACCACCCGGGACACGGCCGCGACGATCGGGATGGTGGCTTGTCCACCGCAGGTGATCATGTTGACGTTCGGTGCATCCAGCAGTGAGGCCAGGTTCACCGGCGGCACCACCGCGGGTCCGACAGCGGCGGGGGTGAGGTCGACGGCGCGGATGCCGAGTTCGGCGTAGCGGGGTGCGGCGGCGCGGTGGACGTAGGCCGAAGTCGCTTCGAACACCATGTCGGGCTTCTCGTTTTGGGCGAGCAGCCAGTCCACGCCGTCGGCGGAGGTTTCCAAGCCGAGTCCGCGGGCGCGTTCGAGTCCTTCGCTGTCGGGGTCGATGCCGATCATCCAGCGGGGTTCGATGGATTCGCTGCGGAGGAGTTTGTAGAGCAGGTCGGTGCTGATGTTGCCGGATCCGACGATCGCGGCGGTGACGTTCCCGTGGGACACGGTCGGCCTCCTAGGGGCGGCCGGCGTTGGCCGGCGAGATGGACGGCTCAGGTGGAAGACGAACGGAAGGAACCGAATCCGAAGACGTCGACTGCGGTATCCGCGGCGACGGTGTGGTGTCGAACATTGCGGTCCACCTGTGCACAGCGATGGCCTATGCGAAGTTCAGGCGGACGGAACCGAGCCCGGTGAACTGGGCATGGAAGGCATCACCCGGGCGGGCGTCGATGGCGCGGGTGCAGGAGCCGGGCAACACGATGTCACCGGCTTTCAACCGGACACCGAAGCGCGCGACTTTGCGGGCCAGCCACGCGACGGCGATCGCTGGATCACCGAGTACCGCGTCGCTGCGGCCTTCGGCGATGACCTCACCGTTGCGGGTGAGCACGGCGTCGATCGCGGTGACATCGATGTCAGCGGGCGCGACACGCGCCTTGCCGAGCACCCACCCGGCCGAGGAGGCGTTGTCGGAGATGGTGTCGGTCAGCCCGATCTTCCAGTCTGTGATCCGGGAATCGATCAGCTCGATCGATGGGGCGTAGGCGACAGTCGCGGCCAACACGTCGGCTTCGGTGCAGTCTTCGCCGGGCAGGTCGGCGCCGAGGACGAATCCGACCTCGACCTCCACCCGGGGCAGCAGGAACTTCGAGGTGTCGACGGGGACGTCTTCGTAGATTTCCATGTCGGCGAGCAGGTGACCGTAGTCGGGCTCGTCGACGCCCATCATTTGTTGCATTGCTTTCGACGACAGCCCCACCTTGTGCCCGACGACCTTCCCGCCGTCATCCAGCCTGCGCCGGATATTGAGCAACTGGACCTCGTACGCGTCCACCACATCGATCCCCGGATACCGGTCGAGAATGGGGGCCACGGCCACCCGATCCAGCTCTGCCCGCGCCAGTTCGGCGGCGAGCTCGGTGCGCATGCCGGTTGTCAGCATCCTGGTTCCCTCTTCTCGTCTGATGTTGCCACCCCATGCTCGTGGTCGAGACCGCGCACCGGGCCGCGCCTTCCCGCTGGATGGACAGGATTCTCCGAAGCCCGACCGGGGATCGCCGCGCACGCGGCCACCAGCACGACGGTCGTGACCGCGATGCTCGCGAACACGAGATGTATTGCGGCAGAGAGGGTCTGCGGTGTCGGCACGCCCGCACCATCGAGGCGCTCGTTGACGATCGCGCCGAAAACGGCGACGCCGACCGCACTGCCGAGCGACCGCGCGAACATGGTGGCAGAGGTGACGACACCACGTTCGGCCCACCGCGCGCTCGTCTGCGCCGCGATGAGCGTGGGTGTGGCAACCAAACCCATCCCCGCGCCGACCACGAAACACGACGCGGCGACCTGCCACAGCGTCGAATTCTCGTCGAGCAGCAGAGTCGTCGCCGCACCGATCGCCGCGACGGTACTGCCGAGCACCGCACACGTACGGAATCCGAAGCGCAGGTATACCTTTCCCGCCTTGGCAGCGGCCAGCGGCCAGCCGAGGGTCAGAGCTCCGGTGACCAGCCCCGCGACCAGCGCGCTGGTGCCGAGCACACCCTGATTGAACATCGGTACGTACGTCGTGAACCCGAACAGCAGTGCCCCGCCCAGCATGGCGGCGACGCTGCTCGCGATCACGACCCGCCGGGTGAACACCCACAGCGGCAGAATCGGTTGCGCGGCCCGCGCTTCGACAACGACGAACAGCATGAGCGACAGTGCGGCGCAACCGAAGACCGCGAAGCCGACCGGCGATCCCCACGCCCAGGCCTGACCGCCCTCGAGCAGCCCGAGCACCAGCGCCCCCGCGCCCAGCGTGAGCAGCACCGCCCCCGGGTAGTCGACTCTGCGGTGATGCCGGGGCACGGACTCGTGGACATGACGGACCAGCATCCACGCGGCGAGCGCGGCCAGCGGCAGGTTCACCAGAAAGATCCACCGCCAGCCCAGGTAGTCGGCACAGATGCCGCCGAGCAGCGGGCCCGTGACCGACGCCACCGCCCACACCCCGGCCAGATAGCCCTGGACAGTGGCACGTTCGGCCAGCGTGTACAGGTCACTTGCGATCACCATGGTCGTCGGCTGGATGGCGCCGGCACCGATGCCCTGAATCGCGCGGAACACGATCAGGGCGAGCATGCTGCTCGCCAGCCCACACAGCAACGAGCCGAGCGCGAACACCGCGATCCCGAACAGCATCACCGGCTTGCGGCCGAACGTGTCCGCGAGCGCGCCGTAGATCGGCACCGTGACCGCCTGGGCGAGCAGATAGCTCGTGAACAGCCACGGGAACAGTGTGAAATCGCCGAGACTGTCGGTGATCGACAGCACCGCGGTCGCCAGGATCGTCGAATCGAGCGCGACGAGTCCGGTGGCGAGCATCAGCGAAGCGAGCACCGGTCCGCGCTCCGAGCTGAATCCGACCTCGGAGCTTGCGGTATCGGTCGCCACAGAACACCTTTCGCCCTAGAAGCGGATGCGGACCTGATCGGTGCGCGGGCGAGCCTGGCAAGCCAGGGTGTAACCGGCGTCGATGTCGTCCTGATCGAGGATCGCCGAGTCGGTCATGGTGACCTCGCCGTCGACAACGGTGCACGCACACGAACCGCATTCGCCTTCGCGGCAGGAATAGGGAACATCGAGCCCATCGGCGAGCATGACGTCGACGAGAGTCCGCGAACGCGGCCAGCTCAGCGCATGCACCGTCCCGTCGAGCTCCACCTCCACGCGGGCGGCGTCCTCGGCGTCGACGGGGTCGAGCGGCTCCGGCTCGGCGAAGGGATCACCGGACAGCGAGACGAACACCTCGGTGGTGACGCGCTCGCGCGGCCACCCGGCACCGGACAGCGCCCCCGTCACCGCCGACATGAACGGGCCCGGTCCGCACACGAACGACTCGAAGGCCGACCAGGGCGCGGCGAAGTCGGCCACCTGAGCCGCGGTCGGTAGCCCCTGGAGCGATTCGAGCCAGTGCGTCACGCTGATTCGGTCCGGATATCGCGCGACGAGCTCGCGCAGAGCATCGGCGAAGATGACCGACTCCTGGTCGCGGTTGGCATAGAACAGCACCACCCGGCCCGCGCCGTGTGCCAGGGCGGAGCGCAGGATCGACATGACCGGCGTGATGCCGCTGCCCGCCGCCCACAACAGCAGATCGCTGTCGAGGGAAGCCGGGGTGAAGGTGCCCTGCGGAGGCAGGACATCGAGGGTGTCGCCGACGGAGATGTTGTCGCACAACCAGTTCGAGCCGTAGCCGCCGACCGTGCGTTTGATCGTGACCTGCGGCTGATCGCCGGTGAACGGCGAACTCGCCAGCGAATAGCAGCGTGCCACGGGTCCGGTCCGCTCGCTCGGGATACGCACTGTGAGGAACTGGCCCGGCCGGTAGGCGAAGCGCTCCGCGACCGCGTCGGGCACATCGAACACCAGCGAGCGCGCGTCGGCGGTCTCCTCGATCACCGCCGATATCCGCAGCGTCACCACCCGCGAGCCACGCGAAACGTCGACAGTCGCCCTCGTCACTGGTGTCCTCCTCGATCACAGAACCGGCGTTGCGGAGCAACCGTCGCAGGCCCGGCGTCGGTACGGAGCCCGGGGTTCCCGGTGGTCGGGAGATCGCCGTGTACCGCCCGCTGACCGGGAGGACCAGGGCAGATGTCGCGGGCGGTGACCCTAGCGTCGGGCTCGTGGACACCAGATATTCCGGGGGCGCCCGATGAACCGCATGCAGCACACCGTCGCGCTGGTGACCGGCGCGGCCGGGGGAATGGGCAGGGCCCATTGCCGTCGGCTGGCCGAGGAAGGCGCCGACGTCATCGCACTCGACATCGAGGCCGCGGCAGCCGAATTGGCCGAGACGGCACAGGAAGTCGAGACAACAGGTCGCCAGTGCGTCACCGGCTTCGCCGACGTGCGCGATCAGGTTTCGCTGGACGTAGCGGTCGCCGACGGCGTCGCCGCGCTGGGCCGCCTCGATGTGATCGTGGCCAATGCCGGCGTCTACACCGACCTCGGGGCGTCCTGGGAACTGACGGATCAGGCCTGGCAACGCACCATCGACATCAATCTCACCGGCATGTGGCACACCGTGCGCGCGGCCGTTCCAGCCCTGTCCGACGGCGGCTCGGTCGTGATCGTGAGCTCCACCAACGGCATCATCGGCGCGGCCGCGGCCGCGCACTACTCGGCGAGCAAACACGCCGTGGTCGGGCTCGCCCGCACCCTGGCCAACGAACTCGGCCCGCGCGGGATCCGGGTGAACACGGTGCACCCCGGCTCGGTCGCCACGCCGATGATCCTCAACGACACGGTGTACGCGAAACTGCGCCCCGACCTGCCGAATCCAACTCAGGCGGACGCGGCGCAGGCGCTGGCCCGTCGCACGATTCTGCCCGTGCCGTGGGTGGACCCGGTCGACGTCAGCAACGCCGTGCTCTTTCTCGCATCCGACGAGTCCCGTTACGTGACGGGAATCCAACTCGTGGTGGATGCCGGACTTACTCAGAAGGTGTGACATGGGACGGGTTTCGGGCAAGATCGCGCTGATCACCGGCGCCGCGCGCGGTATCGGGCGCGCACAGGCGATCCGGCTGGCCGAGGAGGGCGCCGACATCGTCGCCGTCGATATCTGCGGACCGGTCGAGACGGTGGTGTCGCCGGGCGCTACGCCCGACGACCTCGCCGAGACCGTGCGCGCGGTCGAGGCGACCGGTGCGCGGATCGTCGCCGCGACGGTCGACGTTCGCGACGGTGCGGCGTTGCGGGCCGCGGTCGACGCCGGGGTCGAGCAGTTGGGCGGTCTCGATATCGTCTGTGCGACCGCGGGAATCAGTTCCAGCGGTGCCGCACTGGAGCTGACCGAACAGCAATGGCAGACGATGATCGACGTCAATCTGACGGGCGTGTGGCAGACGTGCAAGGCCGCCACTCCGCACCTGATCGCGCGCGGCGGCGGCGCGATGATCCTGACCAGCTCGATCGCCGGGCTGCGCGGCCTGGTCGGCGTCGCGCACTACACCGCCGCCAAACACGGGGTGGTGGGGCTGATGCGCTCGCTCGCGAAAGAGCTCGCCCCGCACCATGTCCGGGTGAACTCGGTGCACCCGACCAATGTCGACACCCCGATGATCCAGAACGACATGGTGCGCAAAGTGTTCCGGCCCGACCTCGACGATCCCACCCGCGAGGAGTTCGCGCAGGCCGCCGTGTCGATGAACATGCTGCCCATCCCGTGGGTCGACCCGGTCGACATCGCCAACGCCGCCCTGTTCCTCGGCTCGGACGAGGGCCGCTACATCACCGCGGTGACGCTGCCCGTCGACGCGGGCAGCACCCAGCGTTAGCCCCGCCACCCGTCGGTTGCGCGAAGCCGACCGCGAACACGGAAATGCGCGGGCTACCAGATGGCAGCCCGCGCATTTCCATGGTCAGCGTCTGGCGTCCTCGCGGGTGAGGAAAGCCAGTACGGCCGACTCGAATTCGTTCTTGCGCTCGATCATCGCCCAGTGCCCGCAGTTCGCGAACACGTGCAGTTCGGCGCGCGGAATCGTGCGCATCGGGATCAGCGCCATGTCCAGGGGGCTCACCCGGTCGTCGCGGCCCCAGGTGATCAGCGTGGGCGCGGCCACCTTGTGCAGCATCGCCCACGGCGGCGGCGCGTCGGAGGCCTCCATCGCCTTGATCATCATCGCGAACGCGGCCTTGCTGTACATCCGGCGGGCACTGTCGAGGGTCGCCGGATCGGTGGCCTGGGCCCAACGCTCCTCGATCAGTTCCTCGGTGACCATCGCCGGGTCGTACACCATCGAGTGCAGCCACTGGACCAGCCGCTCGCGGGTGGGTTCCTCGGTGAATTCCTGCAGCAGCTTGATGCCCTCACCAGGGCCTGGGCTGAACAGGTTGCGGCCGATGCCGCCGATCGTCACCAGCTTGCCGACGCGTTCGGGGTGGGCGATGGCGTAGTTGAGCGCCACCCCGCCACCCATCGAGTTGCCGATGATGTCGACGCTGTCGAGCCCGAGCGCGTCGACGAAACGGACCACCGCGTCGAGCGCGGTGATCATCGGATGTCCGCCGAAGTCGTCGCTCACGCCGAAGCCGGGGAATTCCAGGACCAGACAACGGAATCGGTCCGCGAAGGTGGCGAGGTTGCCGTGGAAGTTGCGCCACCCGGTGACGCCGGGCCCCGATCCGTGCAGGAGCAGCAGCGGCGGCCCCTCGCCCGCCTCGTGATAGCGCAACACGCCTGCGTCGGTGGTGATCTCGCGCAGTGTGCCCTCGTAGCTCAGGTCGGTCACGCGTGGGTACCGCCGTCGATGCGGATCTCGGTGCCGGTGATGAACGCGCCGTCCTCGGAGACGAGCATCGCGATCACACCCGCCACCGCGCTCGGGTCACCCATGCCCGCGCCACCGGATTCGCGGTCGGTCGGAAGTACGGGGGACAGCTTGGAGAACAGGGCCCAGTTCGCGTCGCTGGGCAGGTATCCCGGTGTGGCGTCGGTGATTCCTGACTTGATGCTGCCGGGTGCGACGCAGACCGCGCGCAGGCCCTGGCCGCCGTACTCGAGCGCGATGGCGTGGGTGAAGGACTGGATGCCACCCTTGCTCGCCGCGTAAGCCGCCATGTACGGGTGCGCGAACGCGGCCGAGGTGGAGCTGAAGTTCACCACGGTCGCGCGTGGGTTCGCCAGCAGGGCGGGCAGTGCCTCGCGGACCACCAGGAACGTGCCGGTGAGGTTCACCCGGATGATCAGGTCCCACAGGTCGAGGGAGGTCTGCTCGGTGTGCGAGGCACGCAGGATGCCGGCCGCGTTCACCAGCGAGTCCAGTCCGCCGAGCGTCTCGACCGAGGACCGCACGCCCGCGATCACCGACTGTTCGTCGCCGATGTCGATGGTCAGCGTGGTGAGCCGGTCCGCCGTGCCGCGCTCGGCGGCCTGCGCGCCGGTCACGGCGAGGCCGTCGGCCGACACGTCGGCGGCCACCACCCTGGCGCCCTCGTCGAGCAGTCGGAGCGCGGTGGCCTGGCCGATGCCCGACGCGGCGCCGGTGACCAGGGTCCGGTGATTGTCGAGTCTGTTCATGGGGTGTCTCCTCGTCGTCGGTGTCAGCCGAGCCGGCCGGGAACCGGCTCGTGGCGCAGCTGATCGGTCGCCAATGCCCCTGCGCGGACGGCGTTCTCGATGGAATCGCGCAGGGCGGGACAGGTGGGGATCCAGCTGCTGTGCTCTCCGAGTGCCGCGCGCCGGGCGAACTCGGGGCACGCGGACTCGGCGTCGTCGAGCCACTGAATACTGGTGTGGCTCGGACTGAACTTCTCGGCGAGCACCCTGTTACCGCAGGTGGCGCATTCGACGGGTTGCATGGTCGCCTTCCTCATCGCTCGCCGGCGGCGTGGCGCGCACCGATGTAGCCGAACACCATGGCCGGACCGATTGTCGCGCCCGCACCGGCGTAGTCGTTGCCCATCACCGCGGCCGAGGTGTTGCCCGTGGCGTAGAGGCCGGGGATGGGGGAGCCGTCGACGCGCAGCACCTGGGCGTCGGCGTTGTAGACCAGTCCGCCCTTGGTGCCGAGGTCGCCGATCCGTACCCGCAGCGCGTAGAACGGTCCCTTGTCCAGTACATCGAGCGCGGGTGTGGCCAGGGTCGGATCGCCGTAGTAGTTGTCGTAGGCGCTGACACCGCGACCGAAGTCCGCGTCGTGCCCCTCGCGGGCGAATCCGTTGAACCGGCCGACGGTCTCGCGCAACGCGTCGACGGGCACGCCGATCGCGGCGGCGAGGCCCTCGATATCGGGCGCGGTCCGGATCAGGCCGGAAGTCGTCCACGAGGCCGGGAATTTCTGGCCGGGCACGATGCCGCCGATGGGGTAGCGGCTCTTGGCTTTCGCGTCGAAGACCAGCCAGGCCGGATCATGGCTGCCCTTCAGTTGGGCGTGCACGAATGTCACGTACGGCGACGCCTCGTTGGTGAAGCGGTTGCCCGTGCCGTCGACGATGATCGAGCGCGGGATCGAGCGCTCCGAGACCAGCACCTGGTTGATGCCCTCGGGGCGCTGGAACGACGGCATCCACCACGCATCGTCCATGAGATCGACCGCCGCGCCGATCCTTTCGCCCGCGACGATGCCGTCGCCGGTGTTGTCCGCCGACGCGGCGCTGAAGTTGTCGCGCCCACCCTCGGGCAGGTGGTTCTTGCGCATGGCCTGGTTGTATTCGAAACCGCCGGTGGCCAGCAGCACGCCCTCGCGCGCCCTGATCCGGATCTCGCGGCCGTCGCGTTCGGCGAGAACGCCGAGCACCGCGCCCGTGTCGTCGGTGATCAGCGAGCGCAGCGGGGTGTCGAGCCACAGCGGCACCCCGGCATCGCGCACCGCCAGTCGCAGCCGGGCGATCAGTGCCCGTCCGAGAGTGTCCATGTGCCTGCGCAACACGATCGCCTTGATCGCCCGCAGCCCGGTCAGCAGGGCTGTCCAGCGCGCCTTCCAGGTGCGGGTCACCATGTTGAGCTGGACGAAGTCCTTGGAGGTGATGAACAGCCCAGGCGGTGTCGCGAGTGCCGCGGGACGCAGCGACTCCTCGTCCGCGCCGAGCTGCTTGAGGTCGACCGGAAGCGGCTCGATGGACCGGCCTGCCGGCCGTCCGCCCGGTGCTTCGGGGTGATAGTCGGAATAGCCGGTGCACCACTGGAAACGCAGGTGCGGGCTGGTCTCGAGGAAGGCCAGCATGCGCGGCCCTTCGTCGATGAACGCGTCGAGGTTCTTCGTCGGCACGCGGTCGCCGACGACGGCGTCGAGGTAGGCGCGCACGTCGGCGCGGGAATCGCCGAGGCCCTCGCGCAGCAACGTCGGGTTGTTGGGCACCCAGATTCCGCCGCCCGACAGCGCGGTGCTGCCGCCGTACACCGAGGCCTTTTCGATGACCAGGGTGTCCAGGCCCCGGTCGGCGGCGGCGAGTGCGCCGGTCAGCCCGCCCGCCCCGCTGCCGACGACGAGGAAGCCGACTTCATGATCCCACTGTTGTTCGGTAGCAGTCATTCTCGCCTCGCTCAGCTGACGACCATGTCGTCCTGGGACCAGAACGCGCGCATGCTCACGATGCGGGCGTCCTCGTCGAAGGTCATGACATCGATCGGATCGAGGGTGAAGGTCTGCTCGCCGAACTTCGTGACCACCCGGAAGCTGAACGCGGCGCTGTCGCCCGCGACGCGAATCGTGAACAGTTCGGTCGAACGATCCAGTGGTTCGATGTTCTCGTAGAACTTCGTGATCGCGGCGTGCCCGACGTGCGGTTCGGTGCCGACCGGGTCCTCCACCGTCGCGTCCGCACGGTAGAGGGCGACGACGTCGGCGGCCGTACCGCTGCCGACGGCCTCCACATACCTGCGCACCGTCGCGCGAATATCGTCCGCTGAAGCCATCGTGTCGCTCCTGAAATGTCGTAAGGATGAGTAGGTGAACCGAACCACATCCGGTGGCCCGGGTGCCCGGTCCCTCCCGACCAGCGGGAGAGACCGGGGAGTAGGTCATTCGCCGAGAATGTGCCGGACAGCGAGGTGGCTGAACAGCATCGACGCGCCGATCGGATTGCCGCCGCCCGGGTACACCTCGCCGCTCACCGCGGCCATGGTGTTGCCCGCGGCGTAGAGCCCGGGGATCGGTTCGCCGTCACGACCGAGCACCCGCGCGGCGCTGTCGGTGCGCAGGCCGCCCTTGGTGCCCAGATCGGAGATGCCGAAGGCGGCCGCGTGGTACGGGCCCTTCTCGATGGTCACCAGCGGCGGTTCACCACCGGAGAACGCGCGATCGTAGGCCTCGTCGCCGCGCCCGAAATCGGGGTCGACACCGGTGGCGACCATCGCGTTGAACCGCTCGACGGTGGATTCCAGGTTCGCGGCGGGCACGCCGATCTTCACCGCGAGCTCGGCGAGGGTGTCGGCCGTGTGCCACAGACCGGCTTCGACGTACTTCTCGGTCTCGACCATGGAGACGTTGGTGGCCTTGATCGGCGGCACCTCGCCTTCCTTGTCGTCGTAGATCATCCAGAACGGCAGGGTCAGTCCGCACTCACGCATCTGCCGGATGACGTCGCGACCGAGCCGGTCGTAGGGGGCCGACTCGTTGACGAACCGATTGCCCTGCTGGTCGACGAAGATGCCGCCGGTGAACCACAGCGCGAACGCCGAACGCCCGTCGGGATGGGTCAGCCCCGGCGACCACCACGCCTGATCCATCAGATCGGTATCGGCGCCCGCCGCGATGCCCGCTGTGTGGGCCTTGCCCTGATTTCCCCAGGGGCCCATGGTGTCTCGCGCCTCGCCTGGCACACCGTAGTGCTTGCGCAGTTCGTCGTTCTGCTCGAAGCCGCCGGCCGCGAGGATCACGCCGCGCCGCGCGCGGATCGCCACCCTGGCGCCGTCGCGTTCGACGATCGCGCCGGTCACCACGCCGTCGGAGACCACCAGTTCCACCAGCGGCGAGTTCAGGTGCAGCCGCGCGTGCGGGTAGCTCGAGATCGCGCGCAGCATCCGCCCGATCAGTGCCTGACCGCCGATGAGCAGCTCCGGGAGGGGAGCGCCGAGTCGGTCGGTGTCGAGGGGCCCGCGCAGTGATTCGCGCAGCGGGCCCAGCTCGGCGGCCGGGAGCGGAGTCGGCATGATGTGTCGCTGACCGTCGAGCCGAGCTTTGGGCGCCTTACCGAAATAGTCCGGCCACGGCAGCATCATGAACGCGAAATGGTCGTCGGCTTCGAGGTATTCGATGAGATCGCGCCCTCGTCGGACGTAGGTCTGCTGCAACGCGTCCGGGGTGCGGTCACCGACCACGGCACGGTAGTAGGTGAGCGCGTCGTCGAGGGTGTCGTCGGTGCCCGCCCGCTCCAGCACGGGATTACACGGGAACCACACCCCGCCGCCGCCCGAATACGCCGTCGTGCCGCCGAACTTGTCGGTCGCCTCGACCACCGCGACGCTCAGCCCCTCGCGGGCGGCGGTGTAGGCGCCGGCCAGGCCGCCACCCGAGCCCGCGACCACCACGTCCACCTCGTCGTTCCAGTCCACCACTGTTTCCTCCTGATACCACCTCGACGTGGCTTCGACGGTAGGCCCGGTGCCGGTGGTGGTGGGGTGGATCTCCCGATCACCGGGAGGGCATCGACACGTGAATGTGCCGGTCAGCGGGAAGGGGACCTGCTCGAACGGTGCGCGCGTCCTTAGCGTCGCCCGCAGAGAAACCGGTCTCCATCGAAAGGTAGGCACTGTGAACCCCGAGACCTCATCGGCACCAGCGAAAGGCCCCGCCGACGTCGACGTGGTCGTCGTCGGCGCGGGCATCGCCGGCCTCTACGCGCTGCACCGCTTTCGCGGCAGCGGCCTCACCGTGCGGGTGTTCGAAGCAGGCGACGGCGTGGGCGGCGTCTGGTACTGGAACCGCTACCCCGGCGCGCGCTGCGATGTGGAGAGCGTGGACTACTCGTACTCCTTCGACGACGCGCTGCAGCAGGAGTGGAACTGGAGCGAGAAGTACGCCACCCAGCCCGAGATCCTGGCCTACCTCGAGCACGTCGCCGATCGCTTCGACCTGCGCCGCGACATCGAATTCAGCACTCGCGTCACCGATATCGTGCTCGACGAGCAGACGCTGCGCTGGCGAGTCGACACCGACACCGGCAGCGCGGTCTCGGCGCGATTCGTCGTGCTGGCCACCGGCCCGCTGTCGAACGCGAACACCCCGGCCATCGACGGACTCGACACCTTCGCCGGGCAGATCCTGCACACCTCGCACTGGCCGCACGACGGGGTCGATCTCACCGGCCGCCGGGTCGGCGTCATCGGCACCGGATCTTCCGGCATCCAGACCATCCCGTGCATCGCCGAACAGGCCGAGCGGTTGCACGTGTTCCAGCGCACCGCCAATTACAGTGTGCCCGCAGGCAATACGCCGCTGACCGAGCAGGACCGAGCGGCGCAGAAGGCGAACTATCCCGAGCGCAGGCGGTTGTCGATGGCCAGCGGCGGCGGGTCGCCGCATCAGGCGCATCCGGAATCGGCGGTCGCGGTGAGTGAGCAGGAACGGCGCGAGGCCTACGAGAAGCGCTGGGCGCTGGGCGGTGTGCTGTTCAGCAAGACCTTCCCCGACCAGTTGACGACACTCGCCGCCAACGACACCGCCCGGGAATTCTGGGAGGAGAAGGTGCGCGCTGTCATCGAGGACCCACGCGTGGCCGATCTGCTCGTCCCGCACGATCATCCGATCGGCACCAAGCGGATCTGCACCGACACGAACTACTACCAGACCTTCAACCGCGACAATGTCGAGTTGGTCGACCTGAAGGCGACACCGATCACCCGGATCGACGCCGCGGGCGTGCACACCACCGACGCGCACTACCCGCTCGACACCCTCGTGCTGGCGACCGGATTCGACGCGATGACCGGCTCGGTATCGCGGATGAACATCGTCGGACGGGGTGGCCGGACGCTCGGTCAGGCGTGGCGGGAAGGACCGAAAACCTATCTGGGACTGGGGATGACGGGCTTTCCGAACCTGTTCAACCTCACCGGTCCCGGCAGTCCGTCGGTGCTGGCCAACATGGTGCTGCACTCGGAACTGCACGTCGACTGGGTGGCCGAGGCGATCGGCTTCCTCGACGGCAGGGCAGCGGTGGCGCTGGAGGCACGCCAGGACGCGGTGTCGGAGTGGGTGCTCGAATGCGCCAACCGGGCCGCGGGAACGCTGATGACACAGGCGAATTCGTGGTACCTGGGTGCGAACATCGAGGGCAGGCCGCGAGTGTTCATGCCGTTCGTCGGCGGCTTCGGCGTGTACGGCGAGATCATCGCCGAGGTCGCGGCCGCCGGGTACAAGGGTTTCGACATCATCGAGGCGTGAGGAGACAACGACGGGGTGCTCCGGTGTGGACCACCCCGTCGTCGTGTCAGGCCGCGAAGCCGCCGAAGCCGCCCTTGTAGAACAGCAGCGGCGCGGCGCCCTCGCGGGCTCGCAGGTCACCGACGCGGGCGAGCACCATCGTGTGGTCGCCCGCGTCGTGCTCGAGCTCCACCGTCACCTCGATCTGGGCCAGCGCCCCGGCCAGCGCGGGCGCGCCGTTGCCCGCCCTGTCCCACTCGACGCCCGCGAATTTGTCCGCCCCGCTCACCGCGAACTGACGGCACAGCGCGCTCTGCTCCTGCGCCAGGATGTTGATACACAGGGCGCCCGCCGCGCGCAGCAGCGGCCAGCTGGTCGAACTCTTGGCCGGGCAGAACGACACATACGGCGGGTCCAGCGACACCGACACCACCGACTGGCAGGTGAAGCCGAGCGGTCGCGTGCTGTCGTGGGCGGCGATCACCGCCACGCCGGTCGCGAAGTGCCCGAGCACCCTGCGCAGGTCCGCGGGAGCTGGGATACCCGCGTCGACGACGACGTTGTCCGCATTCATAGAGGTCCTTCCGAACGGAATCCGATACTCCCCACGATCGGTGACGATCGGGGAACGACTCAAGACGACCTCCCGGTCAGTGGTTGTCGACGGGCGAATTCCGGCAAGCCCGATTGCTAACATGCTGCGATGGCGACCAGCGACCCCGACGTGCCCAACCTGCCGCCGACCAGCTGGGCGGTGCTCGCCATGCTCTCCTACGAGGAGGAGATCTCCGGCTACGACCTGAAGAAGTGGGCCGACTGGAGCTTGCGCTACATCTACTGGACCCCGTCCTACAGTCAGATCTACGCCGAGCTGAAGAAGCTCGAGCAGCACGGCTACGCGAGTTCGCGGCTCGATCCCGACAACACCACGCGTGCCAGGCGGCTGTACCAGATCACCGCGGAGGGTCGGGCGGCGGTGACAACGTGGTGGAACAAGGCACCCGTCGATCCGTCGGTACTCAAGCACCACGTGCTGCTGCGCGTCATGTTCGGCCACCTCGGGTCCCCGGATCGGCTCAAGCAGATCCTGCACGACCATATCGCCGACGTCGACACACTCGCCCAACGCGCCGCGATCGATGCCGAAGCCGCGAAATCCGAACCCGGCTGGGCCTATTCCCAGCTCGTGCTGCAATGGGCGCAGCGCCACTACGCGACCGAACGCGACCTCGCTCAACAGTTGATCGATGATATCGACAACGCGGCCACGCTGTTGGCGGACGCCGAGCACGACGACCGCGCCGAATACCCCCATCCCACGCCGGGCCGCTGGCGCGAGATCGAGCAGCGAGTGCGTGCCGAGGAGCTCGAGCAGCACGGCCGCCCGGCAGACTAGCTCGTGTGCTGGTTCAGATCTTGAAGCGTCCCGCGAAGGCGCGCAAGGGAAGGTCCGCGCTGGTGATGATTCCCGCGGGTGCCGCGACCACCGATGTGATGGCGTTGAGTGCAGGCAGCCCGGTCACAGTCATGCCGATCGAGGCGAAGTTGCTCGGATCCGACAGGTCGAACCCTGTGCGCGGGAAGATCATGTGCTTGCTGTAGATGTTGGGATCGCCGGTCACCTGAGTGATGTAGCAGCCCTTGATATTCCACGCCGGATCGGTGTGTGGGGTCATCTGCCATTCGAGATGTGATTCCACCCGCGCGACTCCGTCGACCATGCCCTGGTACTTGATGTAGTTGGCGCCCAACGACCCTTTCGGCAGGAAGTACCAGCCGAGATCGACGTCCTCGGTGCAGGCGCCGAGTTCGTACCCGAACCTCACTTCGTCGAGTTCGAGTCCGAAGGCATCGGCCATCAGGTAGACGGCATCAGCGAAGACCGCGGTGTACTTGTGCAGCGATTCCCCGATCGTGGGATCGTCGATCGGGCGCCCGTACCCGACGGCCTTCCAGGTGTCGACCGAGTGGTGACACGAGACGTCGACCGATTCGGTGACGGTGATGTTCTCGATCTCGGACACATCGGCGGTGTGCACGATTCCGAGGATCTGGCTCAGTCCCGGATTCATGCCGGTGCCGTAGAAGGTGGAATTGCCGCGCTCGCACGCGGCCGCGATCACCTCGCTGACCTTCCTGCCGGAAGGGTGTAAATGGTGGGTGTCGCGGTGGAAGCCGGTGATCCAGTCCGCGGTGGTCACCACATCGATGCCTGCCTCGAGGACTTTCTCGTAGAGGTCTTCGTCGGGAAATACGCCGTGAAAGGTGAGGACGTCGGGTCGTGCGGCGATGATCTGATCGATCGAGCCGGTAGCGGTTACTCCGATCGGACCGATACCGACGATCTCGCCGGCGTCGCGTCCGATCTTGTCGGGCGAGTAGCAATGCAGTCCGACCAGTTCGAGATCGGGATGCCGGCGGATGCGTCCGATCATCTCGGTGCCGAGATTGCCGGTCGCCACTTGGAATACACGGACTTTGCCGGAGGTGCTCATGCGCTACGTCCTCGTGTTGCGGGTTGTCGGTCGGGATCTGTGACTGCGCCGTTGTCGGGATAGAACTGGGCGGCCCACGCGCGCAGCGCGGTGAACCCGTCGAATTCCTTGCGCGACAACGCCGGTGGGTCGGAGTAGCGCTGGTGCGCCCAGATGTGGATGTCGGCTTCGAACTGCTCGATGATGTAGGCGGCCATCGTCTTGCCGTAGTGGGTGATCTCGGGGCTGTCGTCGCCGGATTCGCGTCCTATCCAGACGGTGAAGCGGACGTCGGAGGTGGCATCGTCGACCGGTGTCACCGCGGGCATGGTGCGGTTGTCGACCATGCCCCAACTCTTGGTGACCGTGCAGCCCAAGCCCGCGTTGATCGATTCGACTCCGCTGTTGACGTCGTTCTCGGCGATGCCGGCGTCGAAGGCGATGGTGAAGTCCACGAACGACACCGGCCCGGAGAAGTCATGGCGAGTGAAGTTCGGGACGAACGGTGTCTTGTGCACGAACTTGAAGTGGGCGAAGTCGACACCGTTCTCCAACACGTACTGCGGATGAAGTTCCAGCTGCTGCCGATAGAGCGTCGCGACGGGGACCGGCGGGTAGTAGTCGTCGGCGGTCTTGTCGTCGCCGAAGTCCGCGAAGATATCGGGCACCTCGAAATGCGGTGCCCGGCCCTGGGTGTCGTACCAGATCCACACCGCCTCGTTGCGTTCCACCACGGGATAGCTGCGGATGCGGCGCCCCTTGTTCGGATGGCTCTCGTACGGGATGCAGACATTGCGGCCTTCACGGTTCCATTCCCAGCCGTGGAACGGGCACACGAGATTCTCGCCCTCGACATGCCCGCCGTAACCGAGGTGCGCACCCAGATGCTCGCAATAGGCGTCGAAGACGGCGATCTGGCCGGAAGCCGAACGCCAGGCGATCATTTCGCGCCCGAAGTACTTCATCCGATGGACGGCGCCGACGGTGATCTCGGTGCACCACGCCACTTGGAACCAGCCCGTCGGTTCCATGGGCAGGGGTGTTTTGGCCATGGGAATCCTCCAGAGGCACCCGGCGCGTGCCGATGTGGCGATGAGCTGTTCGGTGTGATGCCGACCACAGAACGGAATTAGAGTAGAACCCTCTATCAAAAAATACAAGAGGGTTCGATGAAACTGGATCGCGCAGCTCAGGGAGGCTATAGTCGATCCTCGTGACGGAAGCGGCGATCGGTGGGCGACGCGCGAACAGGCGTGGTATCCAATCGCGAGACAGCATGATCAAGGCGGCTGTCGCGTCGTTGGCCACCGGCGATCCCGCGGCGGTATCGGGCAACCGCATCGCTCGCGATATCGGTGCCACCTGGGGTGTGGTCAAGTACCAGTTCGGTGATATCGACGGCCTGTGGGCCGCGGTGCTGCGCTACACCGCCGACAAACGCGGCGACCTGCCGGCGAACCTGCGGCCGGACGGGACATTGCACGAACGCGTCGGTGCCCTTGTCGAGGCCATGGCCGTCGGCCTGCGCACGCCGGAATCACTGGCCATCGAGACGCTGCGCGCCGCGCTCCCGCGTGAGCACGCCGAGCTCGAGCGCGAGTTCCCGCTCACCGCCGCGGAATTGTCGTCGTGGAAACCCAACTGGGACGATGCCTGCCACCGCGCGTTCGCGGATCTGGGGGTCGACCCCGTCAGGGTGCGGCAGGTGGCCGCGCTGATTCCCGCGGCGATGCGCGGCATCACCTCCGAACGCACACTCGGCACCTACGGCAACCTCGAGGATGCCCTCGCCGGGCTCACCGGCAGCATCGTGGCCTACCTCCAACCCTGAGCGGGGCGGGCGGGCGAATCTTTGTCGAACCAGCGGCTACCGATGGCCGGTACTGTCGCACGGAAAAGGAGAGAAATCATGATCGCAGTCATCGCCGAGGTCACCGTCAAGGCCGGTGCGGGTGCGGAGTTCGAATCCGTCGTCGCCGATCTCATCGAACAGATCAAGGCCAACGAGCCGGGCAATCTGACCTACCAGCTGGTGCGTTCGCGCACCGATGCCGAGCACTACCGGTTCTTCGAACTGTATTCCGACGACGCCGCTGTCGAAGCCCACGGCCGGTCGGAGCATTTCCGCGCGGCGGGCAAGTTGATGGCTCCCTTGCTGGCGGGCGCGCCCAAGATCGAGTACTTCACCGCGGTCTGAACTCGAACTGCCACGCCGGGTGCGATCACCTGCTTCGATCCGGCATCCCGTCACGGACTCGCGGTCGGCGCCGAGTGGCAACCGAGCATCTCGCGCACCATCGCCCAGATCTCGGTGCGCGCGGCCACGGTGGCGGACAGGGACGGGATGCTGAGGAATCCGTGGAACAGCCCGGTGTAGCGCCGATGCCGGACCGCGACACCGTCGGCTGCCAAGCGCTGGGCATAGGCATCGCCTGACGCGCAGGGTGGGTCCAGTTCGGCGGTGACGACGACGGCGGGCGGTAGCCCGGCCAGCGAATCGGCCCGGGTCGGTACCAGGCGAACGTCGTCGGTGCCGTGTGGGGCGTACTGCTGCCAGTACCACCGCATCGCGCTGGTGGTGTTGTAGTGGCCGGTGCCGTAGCGACGGTAGGAGTCGGTATCGAAATCGTCGTCGATGACCGGATACAAGAGGATCTGCGCGGCGACTTCAGCGCCCCCTGCGTCGCGGACCGCGATGGCCACGGTGGCAGCGAGATTGCCGCCCGCGCTGTCACCGGCCACCGCGATCCGCGACGGATCACCGCCGTAGGCACCGGCGTTGTCCGCGGCCCACCGCAGCGCCGCGAACATGTCGTCGTGCGCCGCGGGGCCTGGATGCTCCGGCGCGAGCCGGTAGTCGACCGAGATCACCAGCGCACCGACACCGGCCGCCATCGAGCGGCACAACTCGTCGTGGCTGTCGAGATCGCAGAAGACGAACCCGCCACCGTGCGCGAACACGATCACCGGCAGTACCCCGCCGTCGTGATGCGGCCGCAACACCCGTAGCGGCAACGGGCCGCCGGGGCCGTCGATCGTGACGTCGCGCACCTGGGCCATCTCCGGAAGGCGTTGCGGCGGAGCGCGTCTGGCGCGAAGCGCGGCACGCACGTCGGCCGCCGCCATCGTGGCGACATCGGGGAATCCGGCGTCGAGCGCGATGAGCATCGCCGCGACTTCCGGATCAGGAACCGCACCCGGCCCGGTGGTCGGAAAGGTTCGCACAGTCACTGGTCCTCCTGGAATTCGGCGACGGAGCGGTCGAACACGTCGTCGGCCCTCACCGTAGAACCGACGCCCGGCGATCCGAACCGCGTTCTCCCACTGGGCGGAAACACCAGGTCGATGCCTGTCGGCGGGCTGCCTACGGTCGGCGGATGGAAGCCACGAAGGTCTACGTGATCGACACCGTTGTGACGAAACCCGGGCGGGCCAGGGAGTTCGTGGACGCCTATCTGCGCGACTACGCGCCGGGTGCCCGGGAGCGCGGCATGACACTGGAAAGGATCGTGGTGAGTCCGCCCGTGTGGTTCCCGGACGAGTCGAACACGGTCATCGCGAGCTGGGTGCTCGCCGGCGCGCAGGGCTGGTGGGAGATGACCTGGCAGGGGCGTTCCGACGAATCGGTGCGGCAGTGGTGGGCGTTCGCCGAGGAGTTGATCGTGGAGCGGACTCGCTCGACCGGTGCGCTCGCCGACGACGTCGACAGGCTCGGCGATGTTTGAGGTGACTCGGCTGGTCCATCTCGCACCCGATACCGACGCCACGGCGCGCGAGCGGCTGATGGCTCGGGTGCGTCGAACTGCCGCCCCGGCGGCGCGCCGCGTGCTGGTCGAGCCCACGTTGCCGGGAGTACGCAACGGTGGTGATGTCCTGGTGCACTTGCGCTTCGAGCGTGCCGCCGAGGGAGTCGGGCCCGCGGGCGAGGTGGACGCGCTGCTGAGCGAGAGGCCGGTCGCCCATGTCGACGGTGCCGAATATCATTCCGGCACAGCGGGTGCCGCTGAGCGGGCTGCCACCGGATCGGTGTATCGGGTCCTGCTGCTACGGGTGGCGGCGAGTACACCACGCGCGACGATCGACCGGTTCGAGGCCGACCTGCTGCGGATGCCCCGCTATCTCCCGAGCATCCGGTCCTGGCAGTTGAGCAGGGTCACGCGCGGCACCGGATCCTCGCCGTGGACACACGTCTGGGAACAGGAGTTCACCGATCTGGGTGGACTCACCGGCCCCTATCTGATGCATCCCGTCCACTGGGCGCACGTCGACCGATGGTTCGATCCCGAATGCCCGGAAGTGATTGTCCGCGAACGTATCTGCCACAGCTTCTGCGAGAACAGTCCGCACTGAGGGAGGCGTTCGTGGCCGCCCGCCCGCTGGGCGCGCGGTCCGGCATCTCACTGCGGCCGCCGCCCGCCTTCGTGCCGGCGGCGACTGCGCGAGGAGTGCGATCACGCCATGCGTGGACCACGCTGGTCCGCATACGGCCGAGTCGCCCCGAGCGGACGGGGATGCTGCTGCAGCGTCGGATGGACCCGCACCCGGCCGTCGTCGACATGGCGCCAGATATTGAGCGCGGTGGTGCGCACCGGCGCGCTGAGGCGGTGATCGAACAGCATCCGATCCACGGGCCCGCACACCGACACCGCTGCCACGGCAGACTCGCCGAGATCGCCGATGGGTGCCGCGATACAGCCGAAGCCGGGCAGTGATTCCTCGCGTTCGACGGCGATTCCGTGCGCGCGCACCTTGCCCAGTTCGGTGTCGAGTTGGGCCTTGGTGGCGATGGAGTAGCGGGTCCGCGCGGTGGACTGTCCGGCGAGTGCGTCGGCGACGCGGTGCTCGTCGGAGTAGGCCAGGATCGCTTTGCCGACCGCGGTACACGCGGCGGGACGCCTGCCGCCGACGCGGGTGGGCACCACCGCCGACAGCTCACCGCCGACCTTGTCGAGATAGACGACATCGGGACCGTCCAGCACGGCCAGGTGCACGACGAACCCGGTGACCCGGTGCAGTTCGTGCAGGAACGGCATCGCCGCACGGTGCAGCCGGTCCTGGTGTACCGCCAGCGAACCGAGTTCCATCAGCCGGATGCCCAGTTCGTAGTCGCGCCCCTCGCGCCGTAGCCAGCGCAGTTGCACCAGCCGGTCGAGCATGCGATGCGCCGAGGACCGGGGGAGACCGGTGCGTCGGACGATCTGGGCGAGCGTGAGCCTGCCCGGACCGTCGAAGGCGTCGAGCAGCAGGGACGCGCGATCGAGGATCGCGCTCGGGGTGGTGGCCTCGGCCTGGATGACCATGAGCTCTCCATTCGGATCTACGAGCTGATGCCCACTCGCATATTTCGATTAGGCATATACCTATTCATACCATCCGCTGTGGTCGTTGTCACATGAATCGACAGGCCGATATCAACACGAAGGCCCCTGGTCCGAGCGATGGGCTCGGGCCAGGGGCCTTCGTGAATCGGCTGCGCGGTTACATCGCCGCGAGCGGCTCACTACCGGACCAGTCGTGGCCCCAGTAGCTGTCGGCGGTGATCTCCTCGGCGCTGTAAGACGTCTCGTCGACCCGCATGCCTTCGGTACCGAACTCGATGTCCCAACCGCCGGGCGCGCGCACGTAGAACGACACCATCTTGTCGTTGGTGTGCCTGCCCAGCGTGGAGGACACCGAGAAGCCGTCCTTGGTCACCCGGTCCAGCGCCTGACCGACCGCGTCGAGGCTGTCGACCTCCACCATGATGTGCACCAGGCCGGGCGCGCCGCCGTGCGGCGCCGGGCACAGCGCCAGGCTGTGATGGCGCTCGTTCACACCGAGGAACCGCACCCGCATCGGACCGAACTCCGGCGGCGCCGGGATCCGGAACGCACCACGCGGCAAGAACCCGAGCACGTCGGTGTAGAAACCGAACGCGCCGTCGGGGTCCATGGTGGGCAGCACGACGTGGCCCAAACCCTGTGCGCCCGTGACGAATCGCGCGCCGAACGGTGTCACCACCGGACTGTGGTCGAGCACCGCGCCGTGGAAGATCTCGAGGGTGGCGCCGGTCGGATCCTGGAAGGTGATGACCTCCTCTACCCGGCGGGCATCGGCCTCCTCGACCGATAGTGGCTTCACCGCGATCCCGGCCGCCGTCACGGCTTCCTGTACGCGGACCAGAGCGGCGTGGTCGCGAACTTCCCAGCCGATCGTCACGATGGCGTCGCTGTCACCCGCCACGATCGTGATCCGCGCCGCGCGCTCGTCCATCCGCAGGTACAGCGCGTCTTCGTCGGGGCCGCTGCCCTGCGCGAAGCCGAGTACCTCGAACGCGAACTTGCGCCACCGGTCCATGTCGGCAGTCTGGATCTTGACGTAACCGAGGCCTTTGATATCTGTCATTTCCGTTGTCCTTCTGAGGGTTTCGATCAGATCATCGAACGCAGATTGGCGGCCGGCTCGAGGCCGAGGGAGCTCACCGCCGACGCGTGATACACCGTGCTCGGCACATGGATGGCGTGCGCCAGGCCGGCGTGGGCATCACGCCAGTAGCGCTGCAACGGCTTGTCCATCCGCAACGCGTTGCCACCGGACCGGGCGAAGATCTGGTCCACGGCCGTCACCGCGCGCCAGGCCGCGCGGACCTGCGTGCGTCTACCCGCGGCGCGGTCGGCGAAGCTGATCTCCTTGCCCGCGTCGACGGCGTCGTAGATCCGGTCGGCGTTGGCGAGCAGTTCCTGGCGGGCGGCATTGATGTCGGCGGCGGCCTCGCCGATCGAGAACAGCACGTACGGGTCGTCCTTGACCGCGGTACCCTGCGCACCGACGCGGTCGCGCTGATAGTCCAGATGCGCGGCCAGGGCGCCTTCGGCGATGCCCACCACCGCCGAGCTGATGCCGAGCGGGAACATCGTCGACCACGGCATCTTGTAGAGGGTCTCGGTGACGCCGTACTCGCGCTGCGCGGTGCCGTCGATGACATCGTCGCCGCTCATCACTCGGTAGTCGGGCACGAACGCGTCCTTGACGATGATGTCCTTGGAACCGGTGCCCTTGAGGCCCACCACGTTCCAGGAGTCCTCGACGATCTGGTAGTCCTGGCGCGGCAGGATCATGTGCAGCATCTTCGGCGGCAGCGCCATCTTGCCCTCGGCGTCACCGAGCATGGCGCCGAGGAAGATCCAGTCGCAGTGATCGGTACCGGAACTGAACTGCCAGCGGCCGTTGAACACATAGCCGCCCTCGACCGGGCGGGCGATACCGGTCGGCGCGTACGGCGAGGCCATCCAGGTGTCGTGGTCGTCGGACCACACCTCGTCCTGCACCTTCGGATCGGCGAAGGCCAGCTGCCAGGGGTGCACGCCGACGATGCCGGTGATCCACCCGCTGGCCGGATCCAGTGCCGCGGTGGCCATCACCGTTTCGGCGAACTCACGCGGGTGTACCTCGAACCCGCCGTACTTCTTGGGCTGCAGCAGGCGGATCGGGCCCGCCGACTTCAGTAGCCGGGCCGTGGCATCGGGAAGTTGCCCGAGGCGTTCGGCCTCGGGAGCCTGCTCGCGCAGCTGATCGGCGATCGCGGCGATGTTGTCGAGAACTCTGGTCATCTCGGGTGGTGCTTTCTGTTCGGGGGGCGGGTCAGGACATGGTGTCGATGACGGCGCCGCGGGCGATGTTGTCGGCCACCTCGGCTTCCCAGCTCGTCACCGCGCGTTCGGTATCGATCTCGAACTCGAACCGCTTGGTCATGTCCTCGGTGACGTCGTCGACGTCGACATAGAACTGCTTGTACCACCGGCGCAGCTGGTACACGGGACCGTCCTCCTCCGACAGCAGCGGATTGTCGATGGGCGCCTTGTTCTTCCAGATCTGGACGTCCTGCTCGAAGCCGTACTCGACGCCCTGCGCGAACTGTGCCGCCATCGCGGCCGCGTCCTCGTCGGACATGCCCTGCGGCTTCTTGACCATCGCGCCGTACTGCAGCACGAACGAGTTCTCGTCGACCGGGTAGTGGCAGTTCACGAGCACCGTCTCGATCGTCATCCCCTGCGCCTCGCTCCACAACCAGTCGAGCATGTAGGACGGACCGAAATACGAGGCGTCCGAACGCAGCGCCGAGTCCGGGTCGTCGTAGCTGGTGCCGACGGTGACGTCCTGGCGCGGCGTCGAGCGCATGTACTGGGTGGCGACGTGGCCCTCGAAGACGTTCTTGAAATAGCGGGGAAACGAGTAGTGCACGTAGAAGAAGTGCGCCATGTCGACGACGTTGTCGACGATCTCACGGCAGTGTGAGCCTTCGATCAGGATCGAATTCCAGGTCAGGTCGGTCCATTCGGGGGTGCCGTAGCCCTCGATCTCGGGAATGGTCACCTCGTCGGTGGGCAGGCTGCCCTGCGGGTCGTGCCAGACGTAGAGCTGGCCGTTGCGCTCCAGCGTCGGCCAGGTGCGGGTCTTGGCCAGCGGCGGAACCCGGCGCGCGTACGGAATGGCCGTGCACTTGCCGTTGCCGCCCCAGCGCCAGTCGTGGAACGGGCAGGCGATCGAGTCGCCCTTGATGGTGCCGTGGGCGAGGTTGCCGCCCATGTGGCGGCAGTAGCCGTCGAGCACGTTCAACGCGCCGTCGGATTCGGACTGGAACACCACGAGCATGGTGCCGAAGGCCTTCACCTCGTGCGGGGTGCCGTCGCGGAACGACGAGAGCAGGCCGAGGCAGTGCCAGCCGCGGGCGAAGCGGGTCGGCGCGGCAGCGGCCTCGATCTTTCGGTAATCGGCGGCGTCCAGTGTTCGGCCGTTCGGCGGGTTCTCCGGCATCGAAACCTCCATGTTCGGACGGAGTGGGGATGATCTGCGCCGATGGTCGCGCCGTGAGCGGGTCCTCGCGCTGTCGCGTTCCCGGTCAGCGGACATGTTTTCGGCGCGGTCGACCCGGTGTCCCGATCAGTGGGAGCGGAACCGATCACAGCGGGGCGAGCGCCCTTACCGTGACGGCATCTGCAGGTCGAGAGGAATGAACATGGGTAACGTCGCGGTGCTCCTGGAAACCGATGCCATCCGGCTGTTCGCCGAGGCGGCGCGCTCCGACAACCCGGCCTACCGGCTCGCCGACCGCCCGGTGGTTCCGCCGACCTTTCTGCCCGCCGACGGATTCGGGAAGGGGGTGGGGGAGCGGGTCGAGACCGATCATCGGTTCTTCGGTCCGCCGCCGCGCGCCGGTGACCGGCTGACCGCCATCCGCGCGGGCGGCACCGCCGAGCAGCCTGCCGCCGCGGAGGCGCTGACCCGATACTTCGACCGCACCGGCGGTCTCGTCGCCGAGTCGTGGGCGGCGGCCGAAACCTTTGTGGGAGAGCGGGTTTCGACACAGGCGGCCGCCTTGTTGGCGACCTACGCCACCGACTGGCTCGGCGCCGAGGCGATTCGCCGGTTCCGCACCAGGTCGGTGCGTCCCCTGTCGCCCGGCGATGTCATGTCCTGTTCGGGCCGTGTCACGCAGAGCTATGTGCAGGACGGCGAAGCGCGGGTCGACGTCACCCTGGTCGGCGCCGATGCCGCGGGCATCGTGGTCGTGCGTGCGTGGGCCACTTTCGCGAAGACCGGCGACGGCCGAACGGAGACCGAGGCAACGGATCTCGCTCGACGCGCGTCAGCCGGTCGACTTCGCCCCGATGGCAGGGGGAACGGCGCGATGGTCCGAGCGCAGCAGTAGTCCGGCGATGAGGTCGGTGAGATGTTCTCGGGTGGTGTCGAATTCGTCGCGCATCCAGGCGGCGACCAGTTCCAGAACGCCGCTGACCACGGTGTAGGCGGTCATATCGGCGTCGAGTGGATCGGCGGGTTCGGTGAAGAGCTCGCGGCCCATCGCCGACATGGCGCGGGCGATCGCGTGCTGGGTGGCCAGTCGCGCGTCCTGCAGTGACTCGGTGCTGTGCGCGTTGAGCAGCAGGGCCGGTCGGCGGGGGTCGGCGAGCAGGAATCCGAGCGAGGCGTCCGCGGCCGCGCGCACCTGACTGTGCAGGTCCGGTGCGGCCTCGTGGGTGGCGGTGATCACCGCGGCGATGCCGAGGGTGGTGTGTTCCGCGATCAGGGCGGTGAGCAGGGCGTCGCGATCGGTGAATTGCTCGTAGAAGTAGCGATCGTTGAGCCGGGCTTTCGCGCAGACCGCCCGTTTGGTGACAGCGGGCGCCCCGCCTTCGGCGAGCAGGTCGAGTGCGGCATCGAACAGCGCGCCACGGCGGCGGGATCGGCGTTCGTCCGCGGCCACACCGCCGTAGACACGCGAGGGCGTCGTGCCATCGGAGTCTGTGTGCATGACCGCCTTCCCTAGTCGTCGCGTCAGGATAGTCCACCGGCACTCTTGACCAGCCGCCAGTTCTGGTGCAATCTGACACCAGATCAGTTTGTGGTGCCACGCTGCACCAAAACTCGCGGCGGAACAAAGGAGTTCACCGATGACCTGTCCTGTGTCACCCCAGGGAGCCCGCTCGGTCGACGTCACCTCGGCGTCCTCGAGCGAATCCCGCAGCGCTGTCGCACGATTCGAACGTGTCGGCGGATCGGTCCTGTTCGGTCTGTTCGGTGTCGGACTGTTCGACCAGCCGATGCTGCCGCCGGTGTCGGCGGCGCTGGAGGCCACCGGACGTACGCGGTATCAGCCCTGGGCACGGGCGGTGCGCACTGCGGCGGCAGACCAGCTGATCTACCACGGCGAAGACGCCGATCGCGACGCCGAGTCGCAGCGTCTCATGCTCCTGCACCGCGATGTCAAAGGCGTCGGGCCGGACGGCGAGCGATATTCGGCGTTCAACCCGCAGGCATGGAACTGGATCCTCTACTCCACCTTCTTCGTCCAGCGCGGTGCCTACCTGGCATTGACCGGCGACACCCCGTCAGCAGCTGCCGACCAGGCCATCTGGGAGCACTACCTCGCCAAGACACGCGGCCTACATCTGCCCGGCAACTCGCAGCCGATCGCGAACTACGCCGACCTCACCGTCCATTACGACCGCATGATCGCCGAACTGCGCACCACCCCGGCGCTCGAGGCCGCCACCAGCGCCGTACGGCGCTCCCCGCGCCCGGACTTCCTGCCCGGCGTCACCGCCCCACTCTGGCGGGTGAGTGCCCCCGCCCTCGGACATGTCGCGATGATCCTCGGCTGCGGCATCATGCACCCCGAGGTCCGAGCCAAGATGCCGATCATCTGGACCGCGCGTCACGACCGGCAGTTCCGAGCACTCACCACCGCTCTGCGCATCGCCTACACCCGGCTGCCCGCCACGCTCACCGATTCCCCGATGGCGCGCAACCGGCGCAAGTACGAACAACTCGTCGGCCGGTACCGCAAGGTCGGCCTGACCTCGTTCGCGCCGGACACCCGCGAGAACCGTCGCGTCACGGCCGGCCCTGACCTGGTCTCGACCTAGAGCTCGGCGCGCTTCGACACGTCGATCACGTCGAGGGCTGGTCCTCGCCGCCGGTGCGGCCGCGTCGGCTTCCCGTGTAGGCGGATTCACGCAGACGGTTCACCACATTCGGGACCATGGCGACGTCGGCGGGACGGTTGAGCACCGGATCGAAGAAATCGGTGCGGTGCTCGCCGGGTTCGGCCCGCCGAAGATCCAGTTCACCGATCACTTCGGCGGGTCGGCCGATGCCGTCGGCGATGAGTGAGTACCGGATCACCCGGTCGTCGAGACAGTCGTCGAGTGCTTGTAGCGACGCCGTGTTCGGAAGGTCTTCGGCGTCGAGGGGCTCGGCGAACAGCCAGACCGGGGCAGCGGTGGCGAACCGGTAGGGCAGCAGGCTGCCGAAGCGCGCGCCTGCCCAGCCGCGGGCGGGGGTGATGACGAATCGGCCCAGTGTGCTGCGCCCGGTGGTAGCCAGTGCGAAGTCCCAGGGGTGCTGGTCGCGGTCGAGGACCCGGAAGGCCAGACCGAGCACGTCGGGCACACCCACCGGGCTGCCGAGTCCCTTCGACAGCCGGGCGATCACGGCTCGATCGCCCGCGCCGAACCAGGGCTCGAAGTCGGGGGTCGCTCGGAACCGGCCGGAGAGGCGGATACCGCGAGGGTGGAACACCCGCGCGTCCCGGACCCGCGCGCCGGTCTCGAAGGCGGCGCGGATGACGGCGTTGGGCAGGGCGGTGATGGTGTGCTTATCGATCATCGGCGAGAGTTCCTGTCGTTGTCGTGGTTTTCGGTCGGCGCGGCAGAATCAGGCCGAGGGCGATCATGCCGAGGCCGAGGCCGAGGTGCAGCCAGTTGTCGGCGTCGTCGAGCGGCACGAAATTGGCGTCGCTGTGCTCGTCGACGAGCAGGCCGTAGAGCCACAGCGCCAGATAGATCACGCCGCCGCCGAGCAGGAATGTCCGCGCGGCTGCCGCGCCGGTGGCCGCGAGCAGGCCCAGGATGCCGAAGACGAGGTGAACGACGTTGTGCAGCACCGAGACCGTGAAGATGCCGAACAGCTGGGCATGGGATCGGTGGCCCGCCCACCGCAGGCTGTCGTAGTCGGTGGTGACCCCGGGTATGAATCCGAGGACACCCACCAGCAGGAAGACCGCACCGACAGCCAGCGCGGCCCATTGGATCGGCGAGCGGGCGGTCCCAGAACTGCGCACACGAGTGGACACTGCATTGTCCTTTCGTCGGGGCGGGTCGACCGCCCGCGAGTGCCGAGTGGCCTGGATGACGAACGCATGCCCGCTGCCGCGCCGGGTAAACGGTGGCGATGTCACTCGAACAGGGTCTGCCTCGGTTGCGCGCGCCCAAACCGGGTATTGCCGTCGCAGATGATCGGTGGTTCGGGGCGGCCGAGACAGGAGGTCCTCCCATGGATGACTCTTCCTGGAACTTCCGCGTGCGCGGTGAGACCGAGACCCAGCGGCTCGACCGGAACTGGGCGTCGTTATTGCAGGAATTGCGCGTGGTGCAGACCGGCGTTCAACTACTGACCGGCTTTCTGATGATCTTGCCGTTCCAGTCGAGATTCGAATCGCTGAGTACCTCGATGCGGGCGCTGTATCTGGTCGTACTCACGGCCTCGATCGCCGCGACCGCCCTGCTGGTCGCCCCCGTCGCGGCGCATCGGCTGCTGTTTCGCCGACATCAGCTCGCGTGGCTGGTGTCGGCGTCGAATCGACTCGCGCTCATCGGAATGACGCTGCTCGGTATCGCGCTGGTCGGTGTATCAGTTCTGCTCTTCGATGTCGTCGCGGGCAGGGTAGCGGCGGTCGTCGCCGGGGTCGGGTTCGGTGCGCTGTTCATCGGGACCTGGTTCGGCCGACCCCTGTACAAGCTCGTCCGATCGCCGCGCGAGGCCACCGATGACCAGCGCCGCGTCAGACGCTGATTCTCAGCTCCTTGGCTCTGCGCACAACCTGCTTCGACCGTGATCAACGGGGTATGAGACCGGCATGGCTGTCGTGCTGAAACGAGCGGTGACCACGCCCCTGCTGTTCTTCTTCATCCTCGGCGACATTCTCGGCGCGGGGGTCTACGTCCTGGTCGGATCGGTCGCGCGGGAATCCGGTGGCGCGGTCTGGCTGCCGCTGCTGACCGCACTCGTGCTGGCCACGCTCACCGCGGGCTCCTACGCCGAACTGGCCACCAAATATCCGCGTGCGGGCGGCTCGGCCCACTACGTCACCACCGCGTTCGGTCCCGCGGCGGGGTCGTTCGTCGGTTTCTGCATGCTCGCCGCGGGCGTGGTGTCGGTGGGTGCGCTGGCCAGGGCGTTCGCCGGAGACTACCTGCAAGCGCTGATCACGGTGCCGACCCTGGCGGTCGTGGTGGTCTTCCTGATGCTGCTCGCCGCGCTCAACATTCGCGGGATCAAGGAGTCCCTCGGTGCGAATGTGGTGGCCACTCTGGTGGAACTGGGCGGCCTGCTGCTGATCATCGGCCTCGGGGCCTGGGTGATACTGCGCGGTGACGGCGATCTCGACCGACTCACCGAGGTCGGCACCGCCGACCACGGCGCCGTGGGGGCGGTGCTGGCAGGCACGGTGCTGGCGTTCTACTCGTTCGTCGGATTCGAGACCTCGGTGAATCTGGCCGAGGAGGTCGAGGATCCGCGGCGGTCCTATCCCAGGGCGCTGTTCGGGGCCCTGCTCACCGCGGGGGTGGTGTACGTGCTGATCGGCGTGGTCGCCAGTGCCGTCGTGCCCACCGATCAGCTGGCGCGGTCCGGCGGGCCCCTGCTCGAGGTCGTGCGCGTCGCCGGTGACTTCCCCGACTGGCTGTTCAGCGTGATCGCCCTGGTCGCGGTGGCCAACGGCGCGCTGCTCACCGGCATCATGTCGTCGAGGCTGGCCTACGGGATGGCCAACGACGGTCTGCTGCCGCCGGTTCTGGGCCGGATCCTGCGGGGACGGCGTACACCGTGGGTAGCGATTCTCGCGACGTCGGGCGTGTCCTTGATCCTCGCGTCGACCGGCGAAGTCGACTCGCTGGCTGCCACTTTGGTGCTGTTGCTGTTGTTCGTCTTCGCGGCCGTCAACGCCGCGGTGCTGGCGCTGCGTACCCAGCCCGGCGAACCAGGCCACTTCCGCATCCCGACGGTCATACCCTGGCTCGGCCTCGGATCGTGTCTGTTCCTGTTCACACGCATCGACGGCGAGGTCTGGGTGCGCGGCCTCGTCCTCGTCGGCTCGGGGGTGGTGCTCGCGATGGTGAACGCGGTCCGTGCCCGGCGCGGCGGCGCGGTGAAGCGGCCGGAAACGGGTACTGCGAAGCAAGGACGAAGGAGGACTCCCATGTCAGGAACGAAGGATCACCACAACGACGAATCCACCGAACCCAAAGGCGGCCGACCGGGCCCGACCGATCAGGGCAAGGAAGGCGGGATGGCTACGCGCGAGCTCGCCGCCGACATCGCCGAAACCGAAGGCGCGCAGGAACCACCCGACTGATCAGCGTCGAGATCAGTGCCCGCGAGGATCGGTGAGCGACAGTCCTTCCTTGGCCTTGATGCGCCGATGCTCGAGCAGCAACCACGTGATGCCCGCTCCGGCGAGCGTCACCGCGGCGATCGCGCCGATGGTGGCCCAGCCGGCGAATCCGTATCCGGTGGCGGTCAGGCACAGTGCCAACGCGATGATCCCCATCGCGCACAGGATGATGCCGGGGAAGTTGTAGCCGTCTTCGAGGCCCTCACCGGCGTGACTGCGGGTCGTGCGAGCGTGGTCGGGGACTCCACCGCCCGCCCCTTCGGTCTTCTTGTCCAAGGGACCATGATCCTGATTCGAGGATGCCATCAGTCTTCCCTCCGGCTAGTCGGGTATGAGGTGGCCTTACCCGAAGCCGTGGGTCTCAATCCGGGCCCGGTCGGCCTCGGTGGACAGCGGTTGCCGGGACCGTCGTCAGGGACAGCGTCCAGGCGAGGACGCGCTGGTTCCGGCAACCGCTCGCCAGCCGGTCAGGAGTTCGGCCATCCCGTCCCCGGTGGCGGTCTGTGGTTCGAGCTACAACCGGGCGATACCCGAGCGCATCTCGTCGAAACAGGCGAGCACACCCACTGATGAGCGCGAGGACCCCGATTCGGACCAGAGGGCGCTGAATAGACGGGCGTACTACCGGAACCGGCACCGCCGGATTCCGCGGGAGGCGGTCTGAGAAATCCGCTCCCGCCGAGTCGGCCTTGACGTTCCTCGGCAGTCACGCGCCCGAGCCGCCGATGAGTTTCGGGCGCGGAAGACGTCGATACTGACATGACCACACAGACGCTCGACACCGGCGACAGCCTGCTCACCTACGACGTGCACGGGCCGCTGCCCACCACCGACGGCAGGCCGCCGCTGTTCATGATCGGTCTGCCGATGGACGCCAGCGGCTTCACCACGTTGACCTCGTACTTCGGCGATCGCACGGTGATCACCTACGATCCCCGCGGTATGGGCCGCAGCACCCGTAACGACGGGCGGATCGACAACATCCCCTCGGTCCACGCCGACGACGTCCACGCCGTCATCCGGGCGCTCGGCGTCGACTCGGTCGAGATGTTCGCCAGCAGCGGCGGGGCGATCGTGGCGCTCGCGCTCGTGCCCGCCTACCCGGCCGATGTGACGACGCTGGTGGCGCACGAGCCGCCGCTGATCCCGGTACTTCCCGACGCTGCGGCGGCCGAGCGGGCTCGCACGGGGTTTCGGGATGCCTATATGGCCAAGGGCTTCGGTGCCGGGATGGCGGCCTTCATCGCGATGACCTCGTGGCAGGGGGAGTTCACCGAGGACTACTTCGCCCAGCCCGACCCGGATCCCGCTCAGTTCGGGCTGCCGACCGAGGATGACGGCCTACGCGAGGACCCGCTGCTGTCGGACCTGTCCTGGGCGGTGAGCAGCTATCGCCCCGACATCGCCGCACTCGCCGCGGCACCGACCCGGATCGTGATCGCCGCCGGGGAGGAATCCGCGGGCACCTTCACCGCTCGCACCGCCGTGGCCGTGGCCGAGTTGCTCGGTCAACAGGCGACGGTGTTCCCGAGCCACCACGGCGGATTCGCCGGCGGCGAATTCGGATACCCCGGTCAGCCCGAAGCCTTCGCGCGCACGCTGCGTGAAGTTCTCGACGCGAGCAGGTGACACAGACGCCAGGGCGGCGCGAGGCGAAAGCCCCCGTGCCCACTGTTGTGGTGAGCACGGGGGCTTTCGCTGGTCGGGTCGGCTACTACTGCGCGCGTGCAGTGCGCCCGCGATCGGCGATCCGGAATTCGACCGTCACCGGAACAGCGGTGAGGTCCAATGCCGTACGCAGTCGCGAAACGGCGTGCCCGAGAATCTGTTTGCGCAACGCGGTCAGATCGGTATCGGGGTCGGTGCTGACCAGCAGGTGCAGATCGGGTGCGAGCGCGTTGCCGGAGAGCCGGGCGGTGACCGACCGGACTCCGTCGTAGCTCTCGATATCGGCGACCACCGGTTCGGCGGCCGTGCTGGATCCGAGCTGCGTGCGGCCCTGCTCGCCCGCCTGCCCGAGCTGCCACACCGTGCGCTTGGGCAGCCGGGTGAACTGAGCGGCCAGCCACCGCAGCATCGCCAGCCCGAGGACGACGGCACCGACGATGGCGAGGTAGAACACCCAGCGCGGTGGCTCCTCGGTGCCGGGGACCAGCGGCGAATCGCGCGAAACCCCGCCCAACGCGCCCAGATGCACCGCGATCAGCACCCCACCCGCCCCGGCGAGCAGAATGCCGAGGAGCCCGAGCAGACCACGATTCAGGCGGGCGGGCCGGTTGGCGCTGGTCATCGTGCACCTCCGGGCCCGATCGTGCGCAGACTGGTGCGCAGGCGGGGAACATGGGCAGGCTTGATGTGGTCCAACCTGGTGGCCACGGCCTCGCCCACGTCCCGCGCGGTCTGTTCCGCGGTGTACCGGGTGTGTCCGGTGACGTGGATCTTGTTGCGACGCAGCCGAACTCGTGCCTTGTCGACACCGTCGACGCCGCCCGCGGCATCGGCCAGCGCGTGTCGCAGGCTGCGTCGCGCGATACCCGCGTCGATCCCGTCGCCGGGCTCCAGCGCGAGCAGCACCGGCTTACCGGGGAGCGCCGCCGTCGCCAACAGCGCCAGCCCCAGCACGACCACGACGATGCCCGTGCCCAGCACCCACACACTGCCCCACGACGTGTCGTGCAGCCGGGCGGCGATGCTGTCGTAGGAGACCCACTCCCGGGCGCCGCTGAGCCGCTGGATCAGCGACACCGCGACGAGCACCGCGGCCGCGCACAGCAGCAGCGCGACGATGACAGCCGGGACGACCCGGCGGGGATGGCGTGTCATCGAACTCTCCTCTCCGGCGGTTCCGGGACCAAGGCCGACACCTCGATGTCGACCTGCGGCACGGCCAGTCCGGTCAGTTCCTCGGTCCGGGCGATCAGATGCGCGCGGCACTCGTCGGTGACGCGCGCGACCGGCAGCGGATAGCGGATCGGGAGTCGGACGCGCAGGGTGGCGCCGGCCCCGATGACCTGGGCGCTCACCTGCACGTCCCGCTCCACCCCGGCCACCTCGGTCGCGGCCCGAGCGGCGATGCGCCGAACGGCGCGCTCGTCGATCGTGGTCGCGCCGGGCAACTCGGCGGCGGCGCTGGTCATCGCCTGCTCCGATCCTGCGCCGAACGCAGGAGGCCGGACAGGTCGACTTCACCGTCGAGCCAGCGCCCGATCAGCAGACCGAGGCCACCGAAGATCAGCACGACCGCGAAAGCGCCGAGCCCGCCGAACGCGGCGGCGAATCCGAGCGACAGCCCCATGACGAGGCAGATCATGGTGGCGTTCATGTCACTGCACCCGGTCGCGGGTCGGCTGCTGCTGGTCGGCGTCGTCTTCGATGTAGACATCGTTGACGTTGATGTTGACCTCGACGACCTCGAGTCCGGTCATCTGCTCGATGGCCGTGATCACGTTGCGGCGCACCGCGCGCGCCAGTTCGGCGATGGCGACCCCGTAGTCGACGACGAGTTCCAGATCGACCGCGGCCTGCTTCTCGCCGACCTCCACCGACACACCCTGGCCGATGCTGGAGGACGCGCCCGGAATGCGGTCGCGCAGAGCGCCGATCGCGCGAGCGGTGCCACCGCCGAGTTCGTAGACTCCGCGCACCTCCCGCGCCGCCAGACCCGCGATCTTCTGGACCACGGTGTCGGCGATGGTGGTCGTGCCCTGATCGGTCACCAGGGCGCCGGGGCGGTTCGACGCCTCGGCGGTCTTCTCGACGGCCTTGCTGCTGTTCTCGGTGGTCGTGCTGCTCATAGCTACTCCCGGTTGTGTTGTGCTCCAACAGTTGTCGAACGGACATTGGTAGGACACCGCGGCCAGGGATTCGTCACGGGCCGAGATGGTGATCTGGATCGCTACGATCGGCGAACACGTCGGTGTGCAGGTCGACGACGTGGATCCGCAATCGTGCGGTGGCCCAGGGGGTCCCGTCGAGCAGCGGCCGTACCGCGGCGTCGAGTTCATCCAGCAGGGGATTCAGCGGCAAGCTCGCGGCGACGACTCGGATCTCCACCACCGTGTCGCCGAGGTCGACGGCGGCACTGCCCGCGTTCCACGGCAACCACCGGCTGTTCTGCAGGCCCATCGGGACCGCGGGATACACGTTGTCGACGGCATCGACCGTGGCCACGATCCGGTCGATCAATTCGGTCTCACTGATCACGATCGCCCCGGTTCGATATCGAGCACCCACACCGTCACCTCGTCGACGTCGGCGCCAGTCTGCTCGGTCACCGCGCCGGCGACAGCCTCTTGCACGGCTCGGCCCACCTCGCCGACGTGCCCCGAGGCCGTCAACGCCAGATCGACCTGGATGGCGAGCAGCCCACCGGCGCGCCGGATCCGTACCCCGGCAGAGGGGACCGGCTCCTGCCCGATCCAGAGTTGGCGGCCGGTGCGGGCCAAGTGGCCGACCAGCCCGAGCACACCGGGCTCCAGCCGAGCCACCCCCGGCACCAGGATCGCCGCCCGGGCGGCCACCCCGGCGATCACGGCGTCGCCGACGATCAGTTCGGTCTCGGGCAGGGTGCCGGTCACCGGTCCTCCTGGTAGATATCGACCACGGTGACGTCGAACGCGCCGAGCCGCACGCCGATCCGGGCGGTCGCCGCGGCACCCACCCGGGCCCGCACCACCGAGACGATGTCGTCGATGCTCGGCCCGCCGTGCCGCACGGACAGGGACATGTCCACGGCGATCACCTGCTCGCCGTTCTCGTCGGTGTCGCTGCTCTGTACGCGGCAGCCGCGAGCCCGCACCCCGTCGACGGTGTCGGCCGCGAACCGCAGGACCACGGCAACGGCCTGTTCGCTGACCTGGATCGCGCCGGGATGTGGGGTGTCGACACCGAGGGTTCGCCCGCGGCGCACGTCGGCGCGCACGGCGGACATGATGCGCCCGAACAGGTCCGGTGGTGGCGGATCGGGTTCCTCGATGAGTTCGCGGGTGGCCGACCGCAACGTCAGCAGGCTTTCCCTGGCCGCCGCGCAGTGCGGGCACGACGATTCGTGGGCGTCGGTATCGCCGTCGTCGAGTCGTTCCCATACCTGTTCCAGCCCGCGTCCGCACGGGAGCAGGTAGTCGTTGTCGGTGCTGTGGGTCACCGCCATGGCTTCATCACCTCTGCCAGTTGGGCTCGGGCGCGCGCGATCCGCCCGCGCACCGCTGTGCTGTTGGCGCCGACGATCTCGGCGATCTCGTCATAGGAGCGGCCGTGCACTTCGCGCAGCAGCCAGCAGGCCCGCTGTTCGGGCGTGAGCAGCTGCAGCGCTTCGGTCAGCGCCGCCATCTGACTGCTCACCTCGGTGGCGTGGTCGGGGCGGGTATCGGTGTGGGTCGAGGCCGTCGTTTCGGGATCGACCTCGGAAGCCGGCCGGCGGGCTCGGATCACGTTGAGGCACCGGTTGGTCGTCATCCGGTAGAGCCAGCCGGCGAACGCGCCGTCGTCCTGTAGTCGCCCGATCGTTCGCCAGGCTTTGAGGAAGACCTCCTGGGTGACGTCCTCGGCCTCGGCGCGGTCGGCCAGCATCTTGGCCGCCAAACGAAACATCGGTCCCTGGTAGCGCAGCACCAGCTGCTCGTATGCGCGGACATCGCCGTCGCGCGCCCGACCTGCGAGGGTCGCGTCATCCAGCTCTGTCTCGGTCGCGGGTGACGTCGTAGTCACACGGCACCTCCTCCGCTGTTCCTGTGATGGACACCGACACGCAGGACATCGTCACGGCAAAGTATGGGTGATCGTCGTCTCAATCGACCGAGCATGGAGTCTCGGGGGTGTCGCGGTGTCCCGCCACGCCTGGCGCGACCGCGTCGCCATGGCACCGCTCACGGGCGGTAACACAGCGAGCGGGAAGTCCGGGTCGCGCTCATCTGCGCAAACCCGCGGTGAGCGTCCGCACGGCCCCGCCGGTCAGCTGGGCAGCGGTGTCGGCGGTTCCGTTCGGGTCGCCCGCCCAGGTTTCCATCGCTACCCGGATCGCGGTGGTCGCCGCGGCGGCGAGCAGCGCGATGTCGAAGGCGTCGTAGGTCGATGCCGCGCGTTCGGTGATCACCCGGACGAGTTGTCGCTCGGAGGAGTCGTTGACCCGCACCCACACCGCGCGCAGCTCGGCGTCTGCCGCGGCGGCCGCGAGCAGGCCGCGGGTTCGGGCGAACGACGCTGCCGTGTCGGCATCGCATTCCGCCATGGACCGGCGCGCCGCCTGTTCGAGCGCGGCGGGCAACTCGACGTCGGGCGGTACGGCTGCCAGTAGCTCCCGCCACCGACGAGCGCCGAAGGCGAGAAGCGGACCGACCGCTTCCTGCTTGGTCCGGAAGTAGCGATAGAAGGTGCGAACGCCGATACCGGCGCCGGCGGCGATCTCCTCGACCGTGGTCGAGGAGACGCCTTTCGCCGCGAACAGTTCCGCCGCTACGCGGGCGATGTGCTGCTCGGTCTCGGCTTTGCGGCGCTGGGTGAGGTCCATCACCCCACTCTAGGCATAAATTGCCTAGTTGGCACGTTGTGCCATTGTGGAGATGGTCGAGAGCCATCATCGATCACTCGATCCGAATCAGTAGGAGGACAAGCCGATGTCGCAGCCAACGATCATCATCATCGGAGCGGGGCCGGGAGTCGGGTACGAAACCGCCGAGCGGTTCGGCCGGGCCGGGTACGCGGTCGGTCTCATCCGCCGCAACGTCGAACAACTCGATGCATTCGCTGCAAAGTTGCGCACACTGGGAGTTCACGTCGCAACGACCGCCGCCACCGCGCACGAGCCGCAGGAACTGGCCGCGGCGGTCACCGAATTGGGCCGAGAGCTCGGCGGGATCGACGTGCTCGTCTACAACGTGCCAGGGCCCTTGCGCGAGGCCTACGGCCCGATCATCGACACCCCGCTGTCGGCGCTGCAGAGTTTCCTGACTCTGCGCGTGGTCAGCGCTTTGGCCGTAGTGCAAGCCGGGCGTCCGTTCCTCGAGCAGGCCAAGGGTTCGGTCCTGTTCACCAGCGGTCGATCCGACCGGAACGCGTACGCGGGCACCGGGCTCATCGGTACCCCGCAGGCAGCGCTGCGCATGCTCGCCCAACATCTCCACGACGAACTCGGCCCGGCCGGCGTCTTTGTCGGGTACCTGCCGCTGGACAATCCGCCGCTCTACTCCGACCCCGAACTCGAGAAGCGGCGCACCGACATCCCGGAAGGTTTCTCCCTGCCCGAACGGGTCGTCGCCAGCGATGTCGCCGACAAGATCTTCGCGCTCAACCAGGCGCGTGACGTATTCGACCGCCCGGTTCGGTCATCGGTGCGTATCGAGCCCTGACCAGCGCAGAAGTGCGTCGTCCGAGAATTGTAAATGTTGATGTTTCTGATTCTGGCGTTGACGTGCCCTGGTCCGACTACTGTTTCGTGCGCCAACCGACCGTTGTCGGTCATCGCTACGAAAGGTCACGAATGAGAAATGTTTCCAGGTCACATCTAGCCCGGTTCGGTGCGTCGCTGGCGGCGACGCTGGCGGCCACGGTCTGCCTGGGAGGCGCAGCGTCTGCCGCTCCCGGCGGACTCGACACCGGGTCGGGGTCACCGGGGAGCTCGAACCCCGTAGTCGGCGGACCGGTCATCGATCTGCTCGTCTTCTACACGCCGGAGGTACTCGCGGCGCGTGGCAGCGAGCAGGCCGTCCTGACCGCGATCAACAGCAGCGTGCAGGGGATGAACGACGCACTGTCTCGCAGCGAGATCGCCGGTCAGGTGCGCGTCACGCATGCGCTGAAGGCCGGTAGCGGCGAGGCCGTCACCGGCCGAGGTGGTACGGCCCTGGATTGGCTCCGTGGTAACACGGCCGTTCAGCAAGCCCGGGACGAGTACAAAGCCGACCTCGTCTCCTTGGTTATCACCGGGGGAGAAGGTGTCGCGAATCTGCCCAGCGTGCCGGTGAGCCAGGCATCGTCCGGCGCGGCCTGGAGCGTCGTCGGAAACGACTGGCTCGAACCCGATCTCGCTCGCGGCGAGGCCGGAGTCTTCGCCCACGAACTGGGCCACAACCTCGGGGGGATGCACGACTGGGGCACCACCCCGGGCACCGGAGGCGCACACCCCGAACGCCACGGTCATGTCACCGCCGCCGGTCACGTGGACATCATGGCCTACAACAATTCACCCCTGTGTACGACGAAATGTCAGCGCAAGCCCTACTACTCGAACCCCGACGTCACCGTCGACGGCGAATCCTTCGGCCGGCGCGGCGGAAACCATCCCTCCGATATCGCCTCGGTGTTCGCGCAAACCATCCCTGTCGTCGCGGCATATAGGAACGCTTCCTGACCGGGAGAGATCCACGCGCCGAACGCTGTCGTCTGTAGGCTGGATCGGTTCATCACACACGTAGCACTTCCATGACGAGAAGGGGCTTACACGTTGTTGACACACAAAATCGCGACGACCGCCGCAATCGGCGCCATCGCCGCCCTCCTGGCCGCGGGCACCGCGACCGCCCAGCCGCACACACCCGCTCAGCCGCCGCTGCCACACAGCGTCGGCACCGAAAACGGCAATGATGGCCTACGCGCGACCGAAATCAGTGCGGACGAAGGCGATGGCGGCGCCAAGTCCGGAAAAGACGCCGAAGGCAAGGGGAAGGGCAAAGGTAAGGGCAAGGGGCAAGGTAAGGGCAAGGGCAAGGGCAAACCCGGGGCCCCTGGCGAATAGGGCCGCCGGCTGAGGGCAGTTGCCGGGCCAGGTCACCCCGCGGGGGCTCTGGCTCGGCGACTGCCCATCCGACGAACGGATCCGCCCCTCGACCCTCCTCGGCAGCCCTCGAGGGTGGCGTATAGACGGATCGGCGGAGTGTGCCGGCTGCACACAAAACAGCAGGTCATCTAGGCGATTTGGTTTCCGACAGTGCGTCGGATAATCTTTTGGCACACCAGCAAGTCCGGGTGGCGGAATGGCAGACGCGCTAGCTTGAGGTGCTAGTGCCCGTATTAGGGCGTGGGGGTTCAAGTCCCCCTCCGGACACCAGTGCTCAACACAACTATGTGTGCACATATATTAACTCGATGCTCCAGGGGCGAATACCGCACCTGGAGCATCATTGTTTCCTAGAGCTCCTGCTTGTGCGCCGGCGCACCGTTGGCCAGCACGAGCCGAACGTCGCCAAGTGATCCGATGAGCCTGCGGATCTCGGTCTCGGTCAACCGTTCGGTATTGGGCAGGCCTCGAGCCGTGGCCAATGGCGCAACGTTGTTGTTTGCCGCGGCGTTCTACGCCATGGCGTCCTGCTGATGCTGCACATCCAGACCGTCCTCGGCTACGAGCCGTTCACCGCTGGTCTGGGCGTATCTCCCGTTCGCCGCGGGCATTCTCACGGGGATGTGGCTGTCGTTCCGGGTGGTGAACAGGCTCGGTGACCGCTTGGCCTTGGTGATGTCGTTGCTGATCAGCGCGGCGGGCCTGCTCCTGATGTCCGGCATCGACCGCGCCGACACTTACGCCTGGGGAGTGCTTCCGGCGTTGCTCGTCACCAGACTCGGCTGCGGAATGAGTCTGCCCGCCCTGACGGTTACCGCTTACCGGCACCACCGAGGACAATGCCGGAATCGGCTCCGCCCTGCTGAGCTCGGTCCAACAACTAGGCGGCGCAGTAGGTTTGGCGGGTTTGGTCAACCTCGCCACGCGCCACGGCGACGCACTTTCCCGAGGCAATCGACGCCAGCAGGCCTCGACCGAAGGGTTCGCCTACGCGCTCACCGTTGCCGCGACCCTGGTCGTGCTCGCCGCGGTGCTGATCGCCACGATGTTGCGCAACTGTTCGGCTTCTATCGGAACAGCAGTGAACCAGCGAAACTGGTATCGCCCGTTTCGGGTGCGACCGACTCCTCTCGTCGCGAGTCAGGTAGCGACCTCGGCAGGCCGCTCGACCTGGGTCATCCCTGCGTATATACCCACCTAGGGTATATAGTCGCGACTATGTCCACTGATTCCTCATCCTCCGGCGGCGGCTCAGACTCGCCTGATATCGGCCACGAGCATCACGGACACGAGGGTCGTGAGATGCCCGCGCTGTCTCACGACAACAAGCCTGGTCACACCGGCCACCAACTCGAGACAAGCTCGGCCGGTCATGATTCGCACTCTGGTCACGGCGAGCACGCCGGACACGGTGACCATGTCGCGGTGTTCCGGCGACTGTTCTGGGTGATGCTGGTCATCGCGATTCCGGTGGTGACCGCGGACATGATGTTCGCCGACCTGATCGGCTACACCGTGCCGGGCGCGTTGTCATGGGTATCGCCCGTCCTCGGCACGGTCATGTACCTGTGGGGTGGGCGCCCGTTCCTGACCGGTGCGGTGTCGGAGATCCGTTCGCGACAGCCCGGGATGATGTTGCTGATCGCGTTGGCGATCACCGTGGCCTTCGTCGCGTCCTGGGGTTCCACGCTCGGGTTGCTGGCTCACGAGCTGGACTTCTGGTGGGAACTGGCGCTGCTCATCGTGATCATGCTGCTGGGGCATTGGATCGAGATGCGCTCGCTCGGGCAGGCATCGAGCGCGCTGGAATCGCTGGCCGCGTTGCTCCCTGACGAAGCCGAACGTGTCGACGACAACGGGGCGGTCAGCACCGTCGCATCAAGCGGATTGCAGACCGGCGATCTGGTGGTGGTCCGGCCTGGAGGACGGGTGCCCGCTGACGGCGAGGTCGAATCCGGCACCGCCGACGTCGACGAATCCATGATTACCGGTGAATCCCGGCCAGTGCGCCGCGGACCCGGTGACCACGTCGTCGCCGGAACCGTCACCACCGATTCCGCACTGCGGGTGCGTATCACCGCCGTCGGCGACGACACCGCCTTGGCCGGCATTCAGCGACTGGTCGCCGAAGCTCAGAACTCCACTTCGCGCGCTCAGGTTCTGGCCGACCGCGCCGCGGGCTGGCTGTTCTGGTTCGCCTCCGGTTCCGCGGTCATCACCGCGGTGGCCTGGATGATCCTCGGTCAACCCGAAGCCGCGATCACCCGCACCATTACCGTTCTGGTGATCGCCTGCCCCCACGCTCTCGGTTTGGCGATTCCGCTGGTGGTCTCCATCGCGACCGAACGGGCGGCCACGGCAGGCATCCTGATCACCGACCGCCGCGCTCTCGAACAGATGCGCACCGTGGACGCGGTCTTGTTCGACAAAACCGGCACCCTGACCCGCGGCGAACCTGCCGTCGTGGCCGCGACCGCTACCACGACGTCAACCGGCGAAGACGAGGTCATCGCACTGGCCGCGGCGGCCGAAGGCGACAGTGAACACCCCTTGGGCCGTGCCATTGTCACCGCCGCGTCCAATCGCGGCCTCGACGTGGCCTCGGCCACCGACTTCACCGCCCGCAACGGTATCGGCGTCACGGCTACCGTCGGTGGGGCGACGGTCAGCGTCGGCGGACCGGGAATGCTCACCGAGCGCCACCTCAGCCCCGCACCAGAAGCCGCGAAATGGGCTGAGCAGGGATCGACTGTTCTGCACGTCCTGCGCGACGGCGAGGTCGTGGGCGCCCTGGCCTTGGCAGATGAGATCCGTCCTGAATCCGCTCAGGCGATCCGAGCGTTGCACGATCACGGAATCCACGTCGCCATGATCACCGGCGACGCCGAACCCGTTGCCCACACCGTGGCCGCGAAGCTCGGCATCGACGAAGTCTTCGCCGGAGTTCTGCCACAAGACAAAGGCGCCGAAGTCCAAGCCCTGCAGGACGCCGGTCACAAGGTCGCCATGGTCGGTGACGGCGTCAACGACGCCCCGGCCCTTGCCCGCGCCGACGTCGGCATCGCCATCGGTGCGGGCACCGACGTCGCCATCGCCTCGGCCGGAGTCGTCTTGGCCAGCGACGACCCGCGTTCGGTGGTCTCGGTCATCACGTTGTCGAAAGCGACCTACCGCAAGATGATCCAAAACCTCACCTGGGCTGCTGGATACAACGTCATCGCCGTTCCCCTCGCTGCGGGGGTGCTTGCGCCCTGGGGGATCACGCTGCCCATGGAGGTCGGCGCGCTGCTCATGTCCGCCTCCACGGTCGTTGTCGCTGTCAACGCACAGCTGCTGCGCCGTCTCGACTTGAACCCGGATGCGACCACGTCGCGCTGATCCATCCGAGTCGGGCATCGGCTGGCAGCGTCCGATTCCTGGCTGCGTCGAGTCATGATGACTGTGCGCGACTTCGGGGTACAGCTACGTCGCCGGGTCTTCTCCGCCCATGCCGGGACAAGCTTTCGGCGCTACCGAATCACGCATGCTCAGTGTCGGGCGCGCAATCGTTGCAGGCGCCGATTTCACCACCGCCTCCTCCGATGCGGGTTTCGCCGGCCCGTCGCACTTCAGCAATACCTTCCATGCGATGTGCGGCCTGACACCCAGCAGCCTGCTCGCCGCCAAAACCCGCGTCGTCGTACTCGAACCGCGGCGTGGCCATCAAGTCACCAGTACCGAACCGTCGTACAAGCTTCACGAGGTTGGGCTCTGCCGGTGGATAGGCCCAGCGACAGCCCAGAGCAGTATCCAGTGAGCGACGCTATGGAGACAGTGAGCTCGGGAACCGCAGAACCGGCAGGGCCCGCGCCGAATCCACAACCGCCTGTCACCGCCCACGCGCCACCGATTCCACCGATCATGCAACCGCACGCGGTAACAGTCGCCCTGAGCAACTTGTGCGATCCAGCGGGCCGTCGCACACCCCGAGGAACACACTGGCCGATACCAGCCAGATCATGACCAGCTTGTCGTCATGTGGTTGGTCAACCTGAGCCGGAGCGTGACCGCCGCGTAGTGCGGGCTCAGCTACCCGCTCATCGGCATGACCGCCGGTCCGATGAGCGGCTCATTCGCAATGCGCTTGAACTTGGCGTGAAGTCTGACCTACTGTCCACCTCGCATTGATCGCGCACTCCGGGGGTGTTGTCCACCGACTTCGACGTACCCACCGTGCTGGTCGCTCGCCGCTCAACGGAGGTTGTTATGCACAAGCTGATGGTCCTGTATCCACAACCCGCCGATCCCGACCACTTCCGCGACTACTACGTGAACAACCATCTTCCGCTGGTCAGGCTCATGCCCGGCCTGCTGGCGTTCCGCTACAGCTTCGAGGTGGCAGCGACACAGGGACAGACGCCGTACTTCGCGATCTTCGAGGCCGAGTTCGCTGACGCTGCGGCAATGACTGCGGCGAGGGCGTCTCCGCAGGGTAAGCAGGCGGCTGCCGATGTCGCCAACTACGCCACCGGTGGTGCGGTCGTCATCCACTTTCCGGTGCAGAACGGCACCTGCTGAGCCTGGCCCTGAGGCGCCGCCGTATACGCGGTGAGTCATGTTCGCCACGTCCACGCGGAACCGGCGCGCTCTCTTCAGCGCAACAAGATTCAATGCCGGGATGGAGCGGTTCGCTCACGCTTCGGATTGGGCCGGGGTAGCGGCGAATCCGGTGTCACCGAGAGTGACGACGCAGGGCCGCTTCTCGCGGTCCAGTGTCGTGGAGTGCTTCAGCGAGGTGAACAACCGCTAGCGGGCTCGGCCAGGGTAAATCGGGCTAGCCGACCCACAGAAGGCGACGTGCCCTACTGCCGGGACGCCGTCGAACCCCTTACGCCCGCCAGCCGCGATCATCGCATCGAAGCCGCTGTGCGACTGGTGACGCGCTGCCTCTCGAAGCCCTCTCCTGGGCGAGGTGCGGGATGCCTGCCGCAACGGATCGTCGACCCTGCACACCACCGGCGGCTTCCAGTCGGCGGTCGCGGCCCGCCTCACCCACCTGCTCGCCGCGGCGACGTCGCGGCGAGCGGACGGGTGTACTCGCTGGTGCCCGGTTCGCAGTGACCAGAAGCTGTCGATGGCGCGGACCCCTTCGCTCAATTCACCCCCTGTGGGTGATGTTTCTCGCGGGGCCGACACCGACGATGGATGCGGCTGATCTCACCGGGATCATGATCTGCGATGGAGGCGTAATGAGCGTGTTGTCCAGCGATCTGAAAACCTTGAGCTATGGGGCGTATGTCTACTTGTACTCGCTGGTGACGATGGATGTCACTCGGCGGCAGCAGACGAACTCTCCGGCCGGTTCGACCCCGGGTTTCGGACCGCCGAACCAGTTCCATCACATGCGCGAATTGCCTGATGTAGTTTTCCGCGCGGTCGTACGCCCGAACTTCGACACGCTGTACTCGTCGGCGTGGCTGGACCTCACCGCCGGTCCGGTCCACATTCATATTCCCGACAGTCACGGCCGGTACTACATGATGCCGATGCTCGACGCCTGGACGGACGCGTTCGCCACACCCGGGAAGCGAACAACCGGCACCGAGGCGCAGGACTATGTCGTCGTCGGGCCGAGTTATCGCGGACAGTTACCCGCCGGCATCCCGGTGATTCAGGCGCCGACCCCGATCGTGTGGGTGATCGGGCGAACTCAGGCGAACGGCCCCGATGACTACGCGTCGGTCAACGAGTTCCAGGCCGGACTCCGGATTACCGAGCTCGGCGATCGGCCGCCATTCGTACCCGATCCGGCCCTGGTCAGCGAGATCGAACCGCTGCGCAAGGTCAACGAGATGACCGCGACGGAGTTCTTCAGCCACGCTGCCGCCGTGTTGAAGACGATCCCCGCTCACCCGACCGACTTCTCCATCCTCGCGCGCATCTCGTTGCTCGGTATCGTTGTCGGCCAGGACTTCGACGCGAACCGGTTCTCCGCCGCCGACCTCGCCGAGATCGACGCGGGCGTCAGTGCGGCGCGTGTCGATCTCCTCGCCGCGCGGACCACGATGATCCCGCCCATCGACGGCTGGATGAGCATCCTGTACGCCATCGGCGTCTACGGCAACGACTACTTTCGCAGGTCTGCGATCACTCTGGTCGGCCTCGGTGCCAATCCCGCCGAGGATGCGATCTACCCGCTGCTGGTACATGACGCGGCGGGCAACCCGCTTGCCGGCGGCGACGACTACGTGCTCCACTTCGATGCCGGGAAGCTGCCGCCGGTCGCGGCGTTCTGGTCGGTCACGATGTATGACCTCGAGGGCTTCCAGATCGCCAATGAACTCGACCGCTACGCCCTCGGCGACCGCGATCCGCTGAACTACAACTCCGACGGATCGCTCGACATCTACATTTCACACAAGAACCCGGGCCCCGATCGCGAATCGAATTGGCTGCCCGCGCCGGCCGGCCCGATGGGTATCACCTTGCGCCTCTACGCGCCCGACGCCGAAGCCCTCGACGGAACCTGGACCCCGCCGCCGGTCCACAAAGCGTCATGACAGCAACCTGGATTGGTCTCGGCAGTTTCGCACAGTAGCCACGCTCGCCGGGGCCGTGGGGCTGCTGCAGGATCTGGTGACAGCGTAAGCAGCCTGGCGGACTGCTGGAAACATGATGGTTTCGAATTCGATCGGGGTCGACCGGCCCAGTCGGGCTTGTCGGCGACGCCGGCGGTAGGTGCGCTGAGATCCGCCGTCGGTGTGCACCGGGCAACCGGACACGTCATCCGATCGGAGAAGACGCCTTTTGATCGCGCACAAGTACAGCTTGCCTTCGCCGGTCTGATATTCGGTGATACCACTGAGCCACAACTGATTCGGTGCGCCATTGCGGAATTTGCGTTGTACCCGTGTCGTCATGGACGGGCGGCCCTGGTTTGCCGTCCTTGCCGCGCCGAGGCCTGCCGGTCGCGCTCCACAACCGATTCGTCGAACAGATTCTCAGGCGACCCGCACGACTCGTCGCGGAACTCTTTCGGATACGGCTCGGGCACTGCGACATCCTCTCGAGCCTGCCTCTCGGCAAGCCATCTCGGTTGTCACTAGCCCTGCGGCAGTCCCCCCATGACCGCAGCACTGCGGGCATGACAGCCGACTGCTGTGTGACTGGAAGCGCTGATTTCAGCGACATCTGGCGGCTGCGATGATCATCAGGTTCGCGGGCGCGAGAGTGCCAGAGGCGGTGGCGATCACGTCGATCCTCCACGTACCGACTGTGGGTGTGCCGATTTCGACGACCTCGACGTTGTTTGGTCGAGTTCATGGTGAGTCCGGCGCCCTCCCGGGCGAAACAGGGAAGGTGAGCGCGTTCCCGGATGGCGGCGGTGCCGCCGGAGTGAGGATCGATGGGAGACCACGATGCGGTCCACACGGCGATGCCGTCGCCGGCAGATGATCTGGGCCGGGTCCGCCGTCATGAAACGCCGCGACCGGGGTGCCCGTGGCGGGGGAGTCAGCGAGGGCTACGTGTCAGCCGGAAGCGAACCGTTGCCTTTCATGCGCCCTGGGGCGTAATGGGCACGCGAGACCGCTGTGTGGATGAACGTTGCGTCGCGATACAAGTGCCTCACTGAACATGTTGTGAGGTAACACAATTGATGTCAGGCGTCCCACGAAGTGGGTGGGAGCTGCCTAGGCTCGGTAGTGGGCAAGGTCGCCTTCGGCCGTTTGTGAGATGAGGTCTGTGGACCTGGGCTCCGATATCGCACAGCTCGTTTATCGAACCCAGGAAGACCCGTGGAATCGTGTCAGAAACTGATCATTCGCAAGGGCCGAGAACTACAGGACTGCTGTGGGATGTCCCGCAGCTGCTCTCTGTCGACCCCTTCATGCGCTGTCCCAGCGATATCGCCGCCTACGCACCGGGCGCGCTGATCCGTAGCAGGCGAGTCGAACTGTCGCTGTTCGGATCGGTCCGCCAGCAGGTCCAAGCCTGGCAGTTGGCCTACCGCAGCAACGACCTGTTCGGCCGGGCGGAGATCGCGATAACAACCGTTGTGCTCCCCGCTGGTGCCGTCCCCGACCAGGACCGCCCGCTGTTGTTGTTCCAGTCCGCGATCGACTCGGTGACCGAGCGTTGCGCGCCGTCCTACGTGTTGCGCCACCATACGCGAGCACCGGGTTCGATCACCCGCCTCGAATGGCCCCTGATCGCGAACGCGCTCCGTCGTGGCTGGGCGGTCAGTATCGCCGATCACGGCGGCATGAAGGGAAGTTTCGGCGCGCCACGGGAACCGGGCTATCGCAGCTTGGACGGGGCAAGGGCCACGCTGTCGTTCGCGCCGCTCGGTCTGCATCCGCGAACGTCGATCGCGCTGTGGGGGTACTCGGGTGGTGGCATGGCCAGCGCGTGGGCCGCCGAGATGGCTCCGAGTTACGCGCCCGAGCTGAACCTGGTCGGTGCGGTGCTCGGCGCACCGGTAGGCGATCCCGGTGAGGTGTTCCTTCGGCTGCACGGAAGCCGATATTCCGGTTTTCCGCTGATGGTCGTGGCGGCACTGCGTCGGCTGTATCCGGACCTCGACGCCGCCCTCGATGCCGATATCTTGCCCGAGGGGCAGGCGTTGCTGGCAGCCGTCGAGAAGCTACCGCCGATCGTCGCGCTGCTGCGGATGTCGGGGCAGAGTTTCGACGACCATCTACGACGCCCGCTCGAGGAGATTCTCGCCGAGCCGAAGGTTCGAGCGGTGCTCGACGATCTGCGGTTGGGTTTGTCCGCCCCGGCCTGCCCGTTGCTGGTGATGCAGCCGGTCAATGATCAGGTGATCCATTGCGGCAGTGTGGACGAGCAGGTCGAACGGTACCGGGCCGCGGGCACGCACGTCACCTACGTACGCGACCGCTTGAGCGACCACTTCACGTTGCTTCCGCTGTCGACCCCCTTGAGTCTGGGCTGGTTGTCGGACCGCATCGCTGCCGAGCCCTTGGCGCCACCGAGCACACGAACCGTGCTGTCGTCGAGCATCTCGGCGCCGAGTCGGCGCGGACTGTTCGGTGTCGTCGGTACCGCGCTGGCGGTCGCTACCGGACGGCCGCTGATCGGTACGCCGATCGCTTCGCGCGGACGTCACCCGGTGGAGAAGGCGGCCTAGTATCCGGCCGACAGATCGCGGTGCTGTCGCGTCGATGAGGAATTTGGTCGGGGCCGGTGCGAGTCCTGAATACTCAGGGGCGAGTACCGGTCTCGAGTCCGTAGCCCCGGGCCGTCAACCGACCGATGTCCACGGCCACCTCCGCACTGTAGACAACTACCTGCCCTCCTGGGGGACGCTTGGGATCCAGCCGGATTTACCGAACGACCGGGTCGCCGCTTCCACGTCGTCCGCACCAAGTTCACAGGTGCGAATCCGAAGATGGAAGGGGAAGAACTGATTTGCGTCGGAGGAGGATTCTCTGCTCTGCGCTCGGCAGATGGGATTATGGTCGGCTTGCTGCATGCGATAGCTCTCCGGGGTTGTGAGCGCGCCAGGCTAGCTGCGACCTCGATCGAAGTGGGTGTGGCCCATCGCGGGTATGCCCAGTTGCGCGCAGGTCAGTAGAGCGACCTCGATGTCGAGTCTGCGCTCACTGAGCGGATGCCCCAGTAGCTCTTCGGCTTTGCGTACCCGGTAGTGGACGGTGTTCTTGTGTACGTGCAGTCGGGTGGCGGCATCGGTGTAGCTGCCGCGGGCCGCGAGGAACACGCGAACGGTCTCGCGCAACCGGGCAGCGGTCTCGTCGGCGCCGATCAACGCGCCCAACACGCGTACGGCCCACGCTTGCGCGTCGGCGATACGGTCAGCGAACAAGGCGGCCAATCCCACGTCGGCATAGGCGGTGAGGCCATGTCCGTGCCCAGTCAGCGCGACCGCACGAGCCTGCTGGGCGTCGCGGTAGGTCTGGCGAAATCCCTGGAGGCCGGTCGCGGGATCGCCCAGTGCGATGGACAGTTTCGAGTGAGTGCGTAGGTCATGGGCGAGCTGTTCGGTGTCGAGCACCGGTCGCGCCACCGAGGAGATCCACACCCACCGGTTGTGGTCGTCGACCTCGACAGTCATCGGGGTCTTGCCGGTCGCGGCAGCGAGTAGTGCTGTGCCTGCGCGAAGTGATGCGCGAGGATCGCTCGCCTCGGGCGGCGTCCACAACATCGCGAACTGGTGCCAACCGCGCAGCGAGACCGACAGCATCTGTTCGGCTGAGGCCACATCCAGGTCGTCAGCGTTGAGGACCGCGCGCACCTGCGCGACGCGGGCAACGTCGGTCCGCGCGTCCCAGCGACGTCGCTCGCTCGCATAGATGTCGATCAAGCCTTCGATCACCTGATCGATATAGCTGTTGACCACGTCGGCCATCCGCGCCGCGGCGGCCAGGGCGACGTCGGTGGCGGGGTTCAGCTCGATCAGCTGCGTCATCGTCCACTGGACGAACATGTTCTCGCCGAGCCGATACGCGCGCAGCAGCGCCTCGAGTGACAGGTCGTGCTGGGCGAAGCGGCGGGCGTATTCGGCCGCGGCGGGCGGCACGGTGATGTCGTCGAGGCCGATGGCCAGGGTGAGCATGTCCAGGATCGCGGTGAGGTTGGACTCGGTGCTGGCGACCATCAGCCTGCGAGCCTCGTCGTCGTGCCGGAATTCGGGGATGACCTCGACGAACATCGCGATCATCGTCGGTGCCAGCCGGTGGAGGTCGGCTTTGATCCGGGACGCCACCTCCCGCACGAGCGGATCGTTGTCGGCAGCCATGGGCGCAGACAGTACCCCCGGTGCGCGGTCGGGCGGCGCCGTTTGTGCTCGTGGCACAACATGTCGCCGCAACGCTGGTTCGGTGGCCCGTAGCTGGCTTCGTCTCCGAGCCCTAGCTTGGGATATGTAATCCAGATCACATACGTCTTCGATGAGGAATCATGCGACACATCGCCGAACTGCCCGACGTCAGAGCCGCCGCCGACCCGCAGGGGCACAGCGTGGCCGACGAGACCGTCGCCTTGTCGAACGCGCAGTTCCGGGTGCGCGTCGATGCTGCCGCTTCGATTTTGCGCGAGGCGGGCGTACGGGCCGGCGATGTCGTCGCGGTAGTCCTGCCGAACCGCGTGGAACTGGTGGTGACCCTGTTCGCCGCCTGGCGGCTCGGCGCCGCGGTCACTCCGGTGAACCCAGGGCTCACCGACGACGATATCTCCTACCAGATCGAGGATTCCGGCGCCGAGGTCGTGATCGGTGAACCCGATCGGGTCGCGGTCACCCTCGATGTCGCCGCCTTGGCAGAGCCGACGGGCTCGGTCGCGGTCGCCGCGCCGTCCAACGGCCCGGCGCTGATCATCTACACCAGCGGGACCACGGGCCGACCCAAGGGCGTGGTGCTCGGGCACGACAATCTCGCCGCAATGTGCACGATGATCATCGACGCTCTGGTCCTGGACGAGAACGATCACAGCCTGCTGATTCTGCCGCTGTTCCACGTCAACGGCATCGTTGTCAGCGTGCTCTCCCCGTTGCTGGCGGGCGGGCGCACGACCCTCGCGGGCAAGTTCTCCGCGTCCGGGTTCTTCGACACCATCCACCGGGTCCGGCCCACCTACTTCTCGGCGGTGCCCGCCATCTACGCGATGCTGGTAGCCCAGCCCGGCGGAGAGCGTCCTGATACGTCGTCGCTGCGGCTGGCGATCTGCGGCGCTGCCCCCATGCCTGCCGAGCTCATCGCCCGCTTCGAGCAGCGCTACGGTGTGCCGATCGTCGAGGGCTACGGTCTGTCCGAGGGAACCTGCGCGTCGACCCTCAATCCGGTAGCGGGCCAACGGAAGCCGGGCACTGTCGGGCTTGCGCTGCCCGGCCAGACGGTGGCGATCATGGACCCCGACGGCCAGCTGTCAGTATTCGGCGAACCAGGCGAAGTGGTAGTCCGGGGCCCGAACGTGATGCGCGGCTATCTCGGCAAGCCGACGGAGACGGCCGCGACCGTGGTCGACGGCTGGCTGCACACCGGCGACGTCGGCTATTTCGACGACGACGGCTACCTGGTCCTGGTCGACCGGATCAAGGACATGATCATCCGGGCCGGTGAGAACCTGTACCCCAAGGAGATCGAGAACGCGCTCTACCGGCATCCGGCCGTCCACGAAGCCGCGGTGGTGGGTGTTCCCGATGCCGTGCTGGGCGAGGTGCCGGTCGCTCACGTGGTCGCCGCGCCACAGGCCACGGTCACCGTCGAAGAGCTGATCGAGCACTGCCGTGCGGAACTCGCGGCATTCAAAGTTCCCGCCGCGATCGTGTTGACCGCGGAGATGCCACGCAATCCGGTCGGCAAGATCGACAAGAAGCAGCTACGGGTCATGGCCGCGCGCGCCTGAGCGGATCCGCACAACCCGATTCGAACGAAAGACAGTCTTTCGGTCGCGATCACTCGCGCCCGGAAGCAGGAAGAAAGGGATCGAGCCATGGGATTCAAGACGGGAGATTTCCCGCCGGTGGACACCGACACATTTCTGGACCTACCCCTGCGGGAACGTGTTCGGACACTGGCACTGCATTGGGCCGAGTACGGATTCGGCACACCGAAGATGATCCACACCATCTACATCGCGAAATTGCTTGTGCTGTACATGTTCGGCGGTGTCCTAGTCGCTACCTCCACCTCTGGCACCGGCCCGTTCTGGGATGTGGCGCAGTGGTGGAACCAGCCGATCGTCTACCAGAAGCTGGTCTTGTGGACCGTGCTGCTCGAAGCGCTCAATATCGCCGGCTCGTGGGGCCCGCTGGCAGGCAAATTCAAGCCGATGACCGGCGGCATTGCGTACTTCGCCCGGCCGGGCAGCATCCGCCTGCGACCGTGGCATCGGGTGCCGTTCACCAACGGTGACGCACGCACCCTGCTGGATGTGGGGCTGTATCTCGGCTTCCTCGCATCCCTGCTGGTCGCGCTGCTGGCACCGGGCCGGACTACCGCCTCGCTGCTGGAAGCCCTGCCGGACAACACCTCCGGCCTGGTCCGACCCGCGCTGCTGATCGCGCCGATCGCGCTCTACATCCTGTGCGGGCTGCGGGACAAGACGATCTTCCTGGCGGCTCGCGGCGAACAGTATCTGCCCGCCCTGCTGTTCTTCGCCGTGCTGCCGTTCACCGACATGATCATCGCGGCCAAACTGCTGATCGTGATCGTGTGGGTCGGAGCCGGTGCCTCCAAGTTCGGCAAGCACTTCACCAATGTGGTGCCCCCGATGGTGTCCAACAGCCCGTCGATGCCGTTCCGGTCGATCAAGCGAGCCCACTACCGCGACTTCCCGCGCGATATCCGACCCTCGCGCGTTGCCTCGCTCATGGGTCACGTCGGCGGCACCACCATCGAGGTGATCGTCCCGATCGTGTTGCTGTTCTCGACGAACCACTGGCTGACCCTGGCCGGTGTCGCGATGATGGTGATCTTCCACCTGTTCATCACCTCCACCTTCCCACTGGCCGTGCCACTGGAGTGGAACATCCTGTTCGCCTACCTCACCGTGTTCCTGTTCCTCGGCTTCCCGAACTCGCACGGGTACGGCGTATTCGACATGTCGTCTCCGTGGCTGACGGTGGTGATCGCGGCAGGGCTCGCCTTCTTCCCTGTACTGGGTAACCTGCGCCCCGACCTGGTGTCGTTCCTGCCGTCCATGCGCCAGTACGCCGGCAACTGGGCCTCGGCACTGTGGGCCTTCGCACCGGGGGCCGAGGCCAAGCTGAACACCATCGCGCACCGCCCTGCCGACAACCAGGTCGACCAGTTGCTGGCCATGGGGTATCCGCCCGCGGTCGCCGAGATCACCATGCAGCAGACCATCGCCTGGCGTTCCATGCACAGTCAGGGCCGCGGCTTGTTCTCCCTGCTGTACAAGCACCTCCCCGACATCGATCGCCGGACCGTGCGCGAAGCCGAGTTCGCCTGCAACTCGCTGATCGGCTTCAACTTCGGCGACGGCCACCTGCACAACCTCGACCTCATCAACGCGGTCCAGGCCCGGGTCGGGTTCGCCCCGGGGGAGTGGATCGTAGTGTGGGTGGAATCGCAGCCGGTGCACAAGAGTACCCAGGAATACATGGTCATCGACGCGGCTCTCGGTGTCATCGAACGCGGGACATGGAAGGTCGCCGACGCGGTCGAGGCGATGCCGTGGCTGCCGGACGGACCGATTCCGCACACCGTGACCTGGCGGCGTGAAGACATCACCCATGCGGTCGCCGCACCGCACCAGGACGTGGTGGCTCCGGCCGAATAGGCCGGTACCGCAGGGTATCTCGAACACACGAAAGGAAAGTCGATGACAACGGCGACAGTGGTCGGCAGTGGCCCCAATGGACTGGCCGCGGCTATCACCCTGGCCCGTGCGGGGGTGGCGGTGACAGTCCTGGAAGCGGCGGACACGATCGGGGGCGGCACCCGCTCGAGCGAGGCGATCCTGCCCGGTCTGCTGCACGACCACTGTTCGGCCATCCACCCGATGGCCGTGGGCTCGCCGTTCCTGCGGCGCATCGACCTGCAACGGTACGGATTGCGGTGGGCGTGGGCAGAACTCGACTGCGTCCATCCGCTCGACGACGGCACGGCCGCAGTGCTGCATCGCTCGGTCGCCGAGACCGCCACGGGCCTGGGGGCCGACGAACGGCTGTGGCGCGCGCTGTTCGAACGCCCGGTCGCGAACTACGACGAGATCGGCGCCGACATCATGCGCCCCCTGCTGCGGATTCCCCGCCATCCGATCCGCCTGGCGCGCTTCGGTATTCCAGCGACCGCGCCGGCCGCGCTGCTGGCGCGAGCCTTCCGCACCGAAGCGGGACGGGCGCTGTTCGGCGGTGTCGCCGCACACGCCTTCCACCCCCTCGAGCGCCCGTTGAGCGCCAGCATCGGGCTCGGCATCCTGACGGCGGGGCACCGATACGGCTGGGCGGTCGCGGTCGGCGGGTCCCAGCAGATCGCCGACAGCATGGTCGCGGTTCTGGCCGATCACGGCGGAAAGGTCGAGACCGGCGTCCGTGTGCGCTCCCTCGCCGACCTGCCGCCGTCCGACATCACCATCTGGGACCTCGCCCCGACAGCGGTCGCGGAGATCCTCGGCGACCTACTCCCCACACGAATTGCCCGCGCCTACCGCCGATTCCGGTACGGCCCCGGCGCTTTCAAGGTCGACTTCGCCGTCGAAGGTGGCGTCCCGTGGGCCGGCGAGGCCGCCCGCCGCGCGGGCACAGTGCACTTGGGTGGCTCCTTCGCCGAGATCGCCGCGGGCGAACGCGACATCCATGCGGGCCGAATGCCGCAGCGTCCCTTCGTTCTGGTGGGCCAGCAGTACCTCGCAGACCCTCAGCGCTCCGCGGGGACGGTACATCCGGTGTGGACCTACGCGCACGTTCCCCACGGTTACACCGGTGATGCCACCGAAGCGATCATCGCCCAGATCGAACGCTTCGCGCCAGGCTTCCGGGAGCGCGTAGTGGGCCTGACCACCCGCACCACAACAGAATTCGCCGAATACAACCCCAACTACGTCGGCGGCAACATCATGACCGGCGCCAAGAACATCCCCCAACTGTTGTTCGGACCCCGAAAAACCTTGCAGCCCTATGACATCGGCCTGCCCGGTCACTATCTGTGCTCGGCCGCGACCCCGCCAGGCCCCGGCGCGCACGGCATGTGCGGTGCCAACGCGGCCCAACGCGCACTGCGGCGGACGCACTGACAGGTGTCGATGGTTGCGGGCTTGTCCTGTCTTCTCGTCGTAGCAGCGCTGCACTACCAACCGCCACAACATCTTCGTCGGTGGTTCGGAACCCCGAACCGGTCGGTGCCACCGCAGTCGACGATCTCCGATCAACCAGGCGCACCCAACTGCGCCGGCGCTCTTGTGAGTGGCGGGAAAATGGCCGTCACATCATGTACCGGCTGACCTTCTCCGGCTCGATGGTGATGCGCACCCAGTCCTCGGCCAGCATCGCGGTGAGGTCGTCGGCTCGGCCGTCGTCGTCGAGGTCCCAGTAGCGAGCGGCCAGGCGGGAGAGCAGATCGTGGGCTCCGTCGGGTGAGACGGTGGTGTGGCCGGCGACGGAAACCCAGCGCTCGCGTTCACCCACGGGGGCGGCGACGACGATCGAGGCGCGAGGGTCGCTCCGCAATCGCGAGACCTTCACCGAATCCGGGTGGGTGAACAGTTGGATCGTGGGCTCGGTAGTGACCTCGAACCACACCGGCCGGGGTTGGGGCGGTGTCGGCCCGGCGGCCACGGTCAGAAACCCGTAGAGGGGGCGGCCGAGGAACTCGATGTCTCTGGCAGTCAGCGAATGTGCGTCGGTGTTCATCGTGGTCCCTTTCCGGAGGATGTGGTGCGAGGGTGGCCGGGTTGATCCACTGGCATCGGGTCGGGCGGTTGCCGCTGCCAGGTTCGGGTCGCTGCTGCCAGCCCGCTACCTAACGGCGTCGACGATGTGTGCGGAGCCGCAGACCTGCGGGTTCGAGGGTGAGGGTTATCCGCGGGTGTCCGGTCCGGGCTTCATCGGGGCGGTGTTTCGTCGGCGGTTCCGCCAGCAGCCACGGTAGGGTGATCGCCGAACATCTGAGCGCTTTTGCCGGATTTACCGGTGGTCTTCTGCTGAATCGTTGGCTTCCTGCTCGTCTCGCCTACTCACCCGGGAGATCGGTATGCGTTGTGGACGGTTTTTGTCGGCTGGTGTGGCTGTGCTGATGGCCGCCGCGCTCGGCGGGGCGGGTGAGGCCACCGCCGGAGTGGACTCCACCTGCGGCGGGGCGTCGTTCGCCCAAGATATGCTCAACGCCCACAACACGTACCGGGCAAAACACGGCTCGCCGAAGATGGTGCTCGATCCGGCGGTGTCGGCTTCGGCCCAGAAGTGGGCCGAGAATCTGGCCAACACACAGAATTTCGCGCATTCGAAGGGCTCGGGCAACGGTGAGAACATCGCTGCTATGTGGGGCGGTAGGCACACCGGATACTCGGCGACGAAAGCCTGGTACGACGAGATCAAGGACTACAACTTCGACACACCGACCGGGTTCTCTCTGCAGACCGGGCATTTCACACAGGTGGTCTGGAAGGCCAGCACGAAGCTCGGGGTCGGGGTCGCCTGCAACACCGGCGGACGAGGTGGGCAATACGTCGTCGCCCAGTACAACCCGGCCGGCAACATGATGGGCGACAACAACCAGCACTTCCGGGACAACGTGCAGCGACTCAGGTAGCCGTCCGTCCCGGACGTGCTGCGGTCGTGGTGCGCGCGCTGTCGGCAGGCAGCGCGATTCGGGCATTCGGCTGCTTCGGGATCGTTGCTGCCGCACCGGAAACGGTGTCGGAGAGGCGATCTGTGCGCCAAGGAGCGAGCTCTGGTTTCATTGTGGTGGGAGGGATGTCTGATGGCGATAGGTTCCTGTGCCCGCCCGTGGTGGCTGGGATGGTCGGCGGTGGGGATGGTTGTCGTAGCGACAGCCGGGTGTGGCATCGGTGTCGGCTCGGAGCCGGCGGCAGTGACGACGGCGAGTACACCGACCTCGCAAGCTCCCGCGTTGGCACCGCAGCCGTGGACCTTGGCCGATCTCACCTACCATCCGTGCAGCGTGCTGGACAGCGAGGATCTCGCGCGTTTCGTGCTCGACCCCGCCGCTAGAGCCGACACACCCCCGCAGGATTTGCCCGCGTGTTCGTGGTTCTCGATCCAGACGTCGCTGTCGGGGAGTTTCAACATCCGATTCGAACCGGCCGAAAGCGACCTCACCGATCTCGCGCAGCGCAGGGTGACGAATCCGTCCGAACAGCAAATCACGATCACGGGGCAGCGCGCGGTGTTGAAACCCGAGGTTCGTCCCGATGGCCGAAACGGCAGCTGCAGTGTGCGCGTAGCGGTGCCCTCCGGTGGCTCGTTCTACCTCGGGACCGCCGCGCCGGGGATCGCTACCGGCGTCGACTGGGACGTGTGCGCCAAGACCATCGACATCGCCACCGTCATCTCCGCGCGCCTACGCTGAGTCCATGCGCGGTGAGGTGTGCCGCGCCGGCACCGCGGTACTCGCGACGCCGTCGCCGAAGCGCCGATGCGGTGGCGTGGGTGCCGCGGCCGGAGTCGATGTTCCGGTCGTGCCACGAGGCGGTGTACGAGGTAATCGGGGCCGCTGCCGCACAGTTGCTGACATATCGATAGCGCTCGGATGCCGTGGTGGAAGGGGTCGAGGGTGTTCTGATCGTTACCGTCCGGTTTCATCTCCACAAGGGTGCGCCGCCCGATGGGCCGGTCGGCCGATACGATTTCACGGCCTGGGCGAGAGTGAGCGAACCGGCCATTCGGTATGGCCGAAATTTACGTGTCATGTAATCGCCGGGACGCTGAATAGTTACCACTTCGTCCGGCGAATTAGGCGGTAGTACATCGAGATTTGCGCGAACTGAGACATACTGATCGGGTGAGCTGCGACATGATTCCGGGGCTTCGGCTTCAGAGCCGGTCGATCGACTGTCCAATTTTCAACAGTTCGGCCAGTAGTGATCAAGTGTCCATTTTGGAAACCCGGTCGATGGGTGTGTCGGCCGAGGCTTTTCGTCCCGACGTCGCCGCCTGTGGCCGCGACGTGATCCACCGGATCCCGGATGGTTCGAGCGAGTGCGTGCCGCCGTGCCATCCGAGCTGCTGCCGCTGGGTTCTCAAGCAACGCAACAGTTTTGGTGTACAGCACTGCTTACCGTCGGTGTGTGGGACGGAGACCACCACCGTCGTATGAGTCCTGCTCTACGTACGTGATCGGCCGGCCGACGATCAGTATCGCTCAGCCAAGGTGATAAGCGAGGGGAAACTGCCATGCGACCCGGTAAGAATTCATTGCTGCGCAATCTCACTTCGATTCAGAAAGAACTGTGGCTGGCCCACGAACTCTCCGACACTCCCAACAACTGCATCGTTTATGTCGACATCCGTGCCGAGTTGGAACTCGGCCGATTTGTCGACGCGCTCCATCGAGTGTTCGCCGAATCGGAATCGCTCGCAGTGAATTTCGTCCACGATGCCGATGGGCCGATGCAGGTTCAGCGTGAAATCGGTGATTGGGCGCCGACATCTCTCGACCTCACCGACCGAGACGATCCTGAATCAGCCGCGCTCGAATTCATGTCCCGAGAACGTGAGCGGGGTTTCGATCTGGAGCTCGACCCGTTGCTGAGAGTGGCATTGCTCAAAATCGGTGCCGAACAGTACTTGCTGTCGATGTGCTTCCACCACATCATCATGGACGGCGTCGGCGTAGCCACCTGGGCGCAGCGAGTGCTCGATGTCTACTGCGCCTCGGTGTGCGAGACCCCCGTCGCACCAGCCGGATTCGTGAGCATCGACGATGTCCTCGACAGTGACCGGTCCTACCGTCGCGACCAGCAGTCGGTCGATCGTGCGTACTGGAGCCGACAGATCCCGGCCGAGATCGACCCGCTGCGACTTCCGGGCAATGCCGAGAACGGTGCGAAGCCAGGGCGAGTCGGTTGCACACGCAGTGTCTCCGGTGCGGAACTGGAGGACTTGTTGGGCGCCGCGGAATCGATCGGTGTCCGGCTGCCGTATCTGTTGATGTCGGTGGCGGCAGCCGCTATTGCCCGGCATTCGGCGCGAGACGAATTCTGCGTGCAGATGCCGGTGTCCAATCAGATGGCGATTGCCCGGCGAACTCCGTGTCAGCTCTCGGATACTGTGCCGCTGCTGGTGAATTCGAGCCGAAGCCTCTCGCTGGGAGAGCTCGCCGAGCGGATCCGGGACAGCGTTTCCAGCGCCAAAGATCATCTGCGCTACGGGATGTCGAACATCCGCCGAGATCTGAAGTTGTCCGACGCTCAGGCTGTCGCTCTCGGTCCGGTCGTCAACATCATGTCGTTCTTCGGTGCATTGCGGATGGTGGGCGGTGCCGCCGATCTCCAGCTCTTCTCGGCAGGCAGCAGCGGCGATCTGTCGATCGTGTTCTATTACGAACGACAGGCTTCTCGGGGTGGCTACCTGCGGTTGGAGGGGGACGCGCAGCTCTACACCGAGGATGATCTGCACGGCTATCTGGCATCGATCGCTCGCTACCTCGAGCAGGCGGTAGCCGACCCGGCAGCCCCGATCGGGGCGGTGGACCTGCTCGGTGCGGAGCGCGCCAGGGTGCTCGGGATGTGGAACGACACAGCAGTCGCGGTCGAACCGGAGGCCACCCTGCTCGGCTTGTTCGAAGACCGGGTGTTCCAGGTGCCGGAGTCGGTGGCGGTGGTGTCCGGTGGGGTGGAAGTGTCGTATCACGAGCTCGACCGCCGAGCTGAACAGGTCGCGCGAACGCTGATTTCGCACGGTGTGCGCCCGGACAGTGTCGTGGCGGTAGCCCTGCCGAGGTCGGTGGAGCTGATCGTGGCGATCGTGGCCGTGGTGAAGGCCGGTGGCGCGTTTCTGCCGATCGACCCGACGTATCCGCCGGAGCGGCTGGCGTTCGTCCTCGGCGACGCCGCACCGGTCGCGGTCCTCACCGACTGCGCCACATCGAGAACGCTGCCGGACAGTGGTGTTCCGCGGATCCTGCTCGAGGAAGCGGAGGCGACCCCGACCGGTCCCGCCCGCACCGTGACGCCACGGCCCGACAACCTCGCGTACCTGATCTACACCTCCGGATCCACCGGAATACCCAAGGGCGTCGCCGTCACCCAGGGCAACGTCGCGTCGCTGTTCCTGAGTACCGCGCAGTGGTGCGAGTTCGGCGCCGATGATGTCTGGGCGTGGTGTCACTCCGCGGCATTCGACTTCTCGGTGTGGGAGATCTGGGGCGCACTCCTGCACGGTGGCCGGGTGGTGGTCGTGCCGTGGGACGTGGTGCGTACCCCGGCACAACTGTGGGAACTGGTGATCGACGCGGGGGTGACGATCCTCAATCAGACGCCGTCGGCCTTTCACGCGCTGGCCGAAGCTCGCGCGGTCGGCGGCAACGCCGATTCCGCGCTGCGCACGGTGGTGTTCGGCGGCGAAGCTCTCGATCCCGCCCACTTGCGGAGTTGGTATTCCGCCGACGGCGGCGAGGGGCCGACGCTGGTCAATATGTACGGGATCACCGAGACCACTGTGCACGTGACGAAACTGGAACTGGTTGCGGCACAAGACACTCGGGGCGGCAGTCCGATCGGGACGCCATTGGGCAATATGCGGGTGTTCGTGCTGGATTCGGGATTGGCGCCGGTCCCGGTGGGCACCGCGGGTGAGTTGTATGTCGCCGGTGCGCAGCTCGCCCGCGGCTATCGAAACCGAGCGGGACTGACCGCGGCGCGGTTCGTCGCGGACCCGTTCGACGCGTCCGGAGGCGGTCGGTTGTATCGCACCGGCGATGTCGTGCGCTGGACCGCGAAAGGCGTGCTCGAGTTCGTCGGTCGTGCCGATGACCAGATCAAGCTTCGTGGTTTCCGGGTCGAGCCCGGCGAGGTCGCCACCGTGCTCGCTCGACATCCCGCGGTGTCACGAGCGGTGGTGGTCGCGCGAGACATCGACGGCGGCAAGCAGTTGCTCGGGTATGTGGTGACCGACCGCGGCGCCGACGGCGCGGTCGCGCTCGGCCGGGAGGTGCGTCGGTTCGCGGCCGAACGGCTGCCGGAGTTCATGGTGCCCGCGGTGGTGACCGTGATCGACTCGGTGCCGTTGACCGCGAACGGGAAGCTCGATCGTGCCGCGCTGCCGGATCCGTCGATGGTGTCGTCGTCGCGGTACCGTGCGCCGCGCGGCGACCGGGAACCGGTGTTGGCCGGGCTGTTCGGCGAAGTACTCGGCCGTGACCGGGTCGGGGCGGACGACAGCTTCTTCGAACTGGGCGGACACTCGTTGTCCGCGACTCATCTGATCAGCCGGATTCGGGCGGTCCTGGGGATCGAGGTCCCGATCCGGACGGTGTTCGACGCGCCGACTGTGGCGCGGTTGGCGGCCCGGCTCGATACCGGTGTCCGGGTGCGCCCGATGCTGTCGGCCAGGCAGCGTCCCGAGGTCGTTCCGTTGTCGTTCGCGCAGCGGCGATTGTGGTTCATCCACCGACTGGAGGGGCCTTCCGCCACCTACAACGTCCCGCTGGTGGCACGGCTGACCGGCGCCTTCGACGCGGCTGCCTTCGCCGCCGCGATCGGCGATGTGGTTGCCAGGCACGAGAGTTTGCGCACGGTATATGTCGAAACCGACGGCGTCCCTGCCCAGCAGGTAATGGATATCGACAGCGTCGAGGTGCCGACAACCGTCATCGACATCGATCCCGCCGAGGTGGCGGCGGCCGTCGCCGAGGCGGCGCGATACCCGTTCGACCTGTCCGCGCAGCTGCCCATCCGGGCCAGTGTCTTCCGGTGTGGTGCGCAGGACTGGACGCTGGTGCTGTTGATCCATCACATCGCCGGGGACGGCTGGTCGGCGACCACGCTGTTGCGGGACTTGTCGGCGGCTTATGCCGCGCGCCTCGAGGATCGCGCGCCGGGGTGGTCGCCGTTGCCGGTGCAGTACGTGGATTACGCGTTGTGGCAGCAGGAGTTGCTCGGTGCGCCAGATGATCCGAAAAGCCTACTGGCGCAACAGTTCGAATATTGGCGTGCGGAACTCGACGGCCTGCCCGAGCAGTTGCGATTGCCGATCGACAAGCCGCGTCCGCGGGTGGCGAGCTATCGCGGCGACATGGTCGTCTTCGAGATCGACGACGAGATCCGTAGCGCGGTACAGCGCTTGGCCGCTGAGTCGGGCGCGACGGTCTCGATGGTGTTGCAGTCGGCTTTGGCCGTGCTGTTGTTCAAAGTCGGTGCCGGCGAAGACATCCCGATCGGGACACCCGTTGCCGGCCGTACCGACGACGCGCTGACCGAACTCGTCGGCTTCTTCGTCAATACCTTGGTTTTGCGGGCCTCGGTCGTTCCGGGAGCCTCGTTCGCCGAGATTCTCACCCAGGTGAGGGCGAAAGCGCTGGCGGGGTACGAGAATCAGGACGCACCCTTCGAGTTGCTGGTGGAGTTGCTCAACCCCGCCCGTTCGGCGGCCCATCATCCACTGTTCCAAGTCCTGCTGACCTTGCAGGACGACCCGCTGCCCGCGCTGGCCCTCCCCGGCGTCGAGGTCGAATCCCGCACGCCGTCCACCACCACGTCGCGATTCGACCTGACCTTCGATATCGGCGACGGCCCGACCGGCTGGGACGGCTTCATCGAATACGCCACCGAACTGTTCGATCGGTCCACGGTCGAGGCGTTGGCGGCGAGGTTGGTACGGATACTGCGCCAGGTCGCGTTCGCCCCGGACATCCTGGTGGGGTCCATCGACGTTCTCGACCCCGACGAACGAGAATTGTTGTTGCACAGGCGCAACGGCACCGCCGTGCCGCTCGGTGAGCACTCCACCGTCGTCGAGTTGTTCCGGGCGCAGGTCGCTGCATCTCCGGACGCGGTGGCCGTTGTCCGCGCGGACAGGCAGCTGACGTATCGGGAGCTCGACGACCGTGCTGATCGCCTCGCCCAGCTACTGATCGGACAGGGCGTCGGCCACGGTGTCGTCGCCGCTGTCGCGCTGCCCCGGTCCGTGGACCTGATCGTGGCATTGCTCGCGGTGTCGAAAGCGGGCGGCGCGTATCTGCCGATCGATCCGGCCTATCCCTCGGATCGGCTGGCGTTCATCCTCGCCGACGCCGCCCCCGCCGTCGTCCTGACCGATGCCGCCACCGCACCGGTCCTGCCCCGCACCGCGACGCCGCCCTTGCTCCTCGACACACTCGCGATCGACGAGGTGGCTGCGCGCCACCGGTCCACCACGGTGCGTCCAGCCGAACTGGCCTATCTGATGTACACGTCCGGCTCGACCGGTGTGCCCAAAGGCGTTGCAGTCACCCACCGTAACGTCGCCAATCTCGCGTCGCAGCGGTGGTCTGCCGGTCCCGGCGAGCGAGTCCTCGTGCATTCCTCGATCGCGTTCGATGCCTCGACCTACGAGATCTGGCCCGCGCTGATCAGCGGTGGCACCCTGGTCATCGCCGGTGAGCAGCGCTCGGACCCGGCCGAGATCGCCGAACTCATCGCCGAACACGCGGTGACCAAGATGTTCGCGACACCGGCCCTGCTCTCGGCAGTGCTCGACTACGCGGCATCGCTGCCAGAGAACTCTTTTCAGAGCCTGACGCACGTGATCGTCGGCGGCGCGGAACTTCCCTCTGGCTTGGTCGGTCGCCTGAAGAGCCACGTCGGCGATGTCGTGGTCGCCAATGGTTATGGACCGACCGAGACCACCGTCTTCGCCACGATGTTCACGGCCGACGGGCGCGCGACCGGCCGAACCTCGGTGCCGATCGGGTCTCCCTTGGCGAATATGGCTGCCTACGTGCTCGATTCATGGTTGACGCCGGTGCCCGTGGGAGTCCCCGGCGAGTTGTATGTGGCCGGTGACCAGGTCACGCGCGGCTATCACGGCCGCCCCGCGCCCACCGCGGAGCGATTCGTGGCCGATCCGTTCGACCCGGCGGGTGGTGGCCGGCTGTATCGAACCGGAGACGTGGTGCGCTGGACCGCGGCGGGTGTGCTGGAATTCGTCGGGCGAGCCGATAACCAGGTCAAGATCCGAGGATTCCGGGTCGAGCCGGGGGAGGTGGCAAGCGCGCTCGCGCAGCATCCCTCGGTGTCCCAGGCGGTCGTGATCGCACGTGATACCGACACCGACGGTAAACAATTGATCGGCTACGTGGTCGCCGAACCGGCCGACTCTGTCGGCGACAACGGACCAGCCCTTCTCACCGGCGAGGAAGTGCGCCGCTTCGCCGCCGATCGATTGCCGGAGTTCATGGTGCCTACGGTGGTGACGGTCATCGAGACGGTGCCGTTGACCGCGAACGGGAAACTGGATCGCGCGGCCTTGCCGGAACCGGAACTGGTGTCCTCGGCGGGGTATCGGGCGCCGGGCACCGAGTGCGAGCGAGCACTGGCCGAGTTGTTCGGCGAAGTACTGCGACGCGAGCGAATCGGCCTGGACGACAACTTCTTCGAATTGGGCGGTCATTCGCTGCTGGCGACCCGACTGGCCAGCCGGATCCGGGCCGTCATGGGGGTCGAGGTCCCGATCAGGACAGTGTTCGACGCACCGACCGTGGCCCGATTGGCGACGCGGCTCGATACCGGCGTTCGGGTGCGTCCGATGCTGTCGGCCAGGCAGCGTCCCGAGGTGGTTCCGTTGTCGTTCGCCCAGCGGCGGCTGTGGTTCATCCACCGGCTCGAAGGGCCGTCGGCCACCTACAACATGGCCCTCGCGGTCCGGCTGCGTGGACTGGATTCGTCGGCGTTGCGCGCCGCGATCGGTGATGTCGTCACCCGGCACGAGAGCCTGCGCACCGTCTTCGTCGACGTCGACGGCATGCCATCGCAACGGGTGCTCGATGCCGACAGCGTCGAGGTGCCGTTCGCGGAAACGCAGGATTGCGCCGACCTGGACGCGGCGGTGACCGCCGCCGCGCGGTACGGATTCGACCTGTCCGACGAGATTCCCATCCGCGCCAGCGTTTTTCGGCACAGCACCGACGAGTCGGTGCTGGTCCTGCTGATCCACCACATCGCCGGTGACGGTTGGTCGCTGACACCGTTGTTGCGCGATCTGTCGGCGGCGTACACGGCACGCCTGCGGGACCGGGCGCCCGCCTGGGCGCCGCTGCCGGTGCAGTATGTGGACTACACGCTGTGGCAGCGGGATTTCCTCGGATCGGCGACCGATCCCGACAGCGTGTTGGCTCATCAGTTCGAATACTGGCGCACCGAACTCGACGGTCTGCCCGAGCAGTTGCGGTTGCCGATGGATCGGCCACGGCCACGGGCGGCGAGCTACCGCGGCGACACGGTGCCGTTCGAGATCGACGCCGAGACACGTCTCGTGGTGCAGCGGCTGGCCGCCGGTACCGGCGCGACAGTGTCGATGGTCTTGCAGTCGGCCTTGGCGGTGCTGTTGTTCAAACTCGGTGCGGGGGAAGATATTCCGATCGGCGCCCCGATCGCAGGTCGCACCGACGACGCCCTGACCGACCTGGTCGGCTTCTTCGTCAACACCTGGGTACTGCGCACACACGTGGAACCGGCGGCATCGTTCACCGAGATCCTGGACCGGGTACGGACGAAAGCCTTGGCCGCCTACGAGAATCAGGACGTTCCGTTCGAGTTGCTCGTCGAGTTGCTCAACCCCACCCGCTCGGCGGCCCACCACCCACTGTTCCAGGTGTCCTTGGCCTTTCAGAACAACACGCTGCCCGACCTGCGGCTGTCCGGGGTCGATGTCGAGCCCTACCCCGCGTCGCTGGCGGCCTCACGATTCGATCTGTTCTTCAATATCGCCGACGCGCCCGCCGGTGCCGGGTGGGACGGATTCGTCGAGTACGCGACGGAGTTGTTCGATCGGTCCACTGTCGAGACGATGGCGACCCGATGGGTGCGGTTGCTGCGGCAGATGGTCGCGGATCCGAGTGTTGCGATCGGGGCGATCGACGCCCTCGACGGGCGCGAACGCGCGCTGGTGCTCGATGGCTGGAACGCCACCACCGTCGCTGTCCCCGACACCACCCTGGTCGGCCTGTTCCAGGCACAGGTCGGTCGAACCCCGGATGCGGTCGCGGTGGTCTGCGCCGACACCGAGCTCACCTACCGCGAATTGGACTCTCGTGCAGCTCGGTTGGCGCGCTCGCTGGTTTCGCAGGGGGTGGCGCCCGACACCCTCGTCGCCATCGCGTTGCCTCGATCCGCGGAGCTCATCGTGGCACTGCTCGGTGTGTTGAAGGCCGGTGGCGGGTATCTGCCGATCGATCCGGCCTATCCGTCGGACCGGCTGGCGTTCATCCTGGCCGACGCCGCGGCGGTCGTCGTCGTGACCGACCCGGCCACTGCGCGGGAGTTGCCGCCCACCGGGGTGCCGCACGTCCATCTCGATGACACCGATCCCGACGAGGCGCAGCCGCGCTGCGATGTCGTGGTGTCACCACAGAATCTGGCCTATGTGATCTACACATCCGGTTCCACCGGTGTGCCGAAAGGCGTGGCGATCACCCACCGCAACGTGGTGAATATGGTTGCCCAGGCATGGCCGGTGAACCCGGGTGACCGCGTGCTCGTGCATTCGTCGGTCGCCTTCGACGCCTCCACCTACGAGATCTGGCCCGCGCTGTGTGGTGGCGCCGGTGTGGTGATCGCCGGTGAGCAGCGTTCGGATCCGGTCGAGATCGCGCGCTTGGTCCAGACCCGATCGGTGACGGCGATGTTCGCGACACCGCCGTTGCTCTCGGCCTTGCTCGAATACGCGCAAACCCTGCCGGACAACCCGTTTCGGAGCGTTCGGCAGGTGAACACCGGTGCTGACACGCTCACCTCGGGACTGGTGCGCGCGATGAAATCCGGGTTCGCCGACGCCCGGATCGAGAATCTGTACGGTCCGACCGAGGCGACGGTCGACGTGACGAGCTTCGCCGTTCCCAGCGATGCGGACGAAGCGGGCGCGACAGTGCCGATCGGCGTGCCGGTCGCCAATACCCGGGTGTACGTACTGGATTCATGGCTGGCACCGGTCCCTGTCGGGGTGGCCGGTGAGCTGTACGTGGCCGGTGCGCAGCTGGCCCGCGGCTACCACGGGCGGGCCGGGCTGACCTCGACGAGATTCGTCGCCGACCCGTTCGACCCGCTCGGTGGTCGGCTGTACCGGACCGGCGATGTGGTGCGCTGGAATGCCGGCGGCCAGTTGGAGTTCGCCGGCCGCAGCGATGACCAGATCAAGATCCGTGGCTTCCGAGTCGAACCAGGCGAGGTCGAAACCGTACTGGCACAGCATCCTTCGGTCTCCCGGGCAGTGGTGGTCGCGCGTGACACCGATACCGGCGGCAAGCAACTGGCCGGGTACGTCGTCGCCGACCGGTCCGGGCCCGCCGTGGGGGAGGACGAGTTGGTCGGCCAGTGGCGTCGGATATACGACGACCTCTACTCCGGAACCGACATCGGCAACGACGACAGCGCCCGGTCCGACGTCGAGCCCGCACCCGAGTTCGGTTCGGATTTCGGTGGCTGGAACAGCAGTTACACCGGTGCGCCGATTCCGTTGGAACAGATGCGGGAATGGCGGTCGGTGACGGTCGATCGGATTCGTGAGTTGGATCTCGGCCGGGTGCTCGAGATCGGTGTGGGGTCGGGGTTGTTGATGTCGCAGGTGGCGCCGGAGTGCGAGGAGTATTGGGCCACAGACTTGTCCGGGGCCACGATTTCGGCGTTGCGTGAACAGTTGGGGGAGCTCGACACCGACTGGGTCGACCGCGTGGTGTTGCGCGCGCAGGCGGCCGACGACATCGAGGGGCTGCCGAGCGGCTATTTCGACACCGTGGTGTTGAACTCGGTCGTTCAGTACTTCCCGAGTGAGAGTTACCTGCGGACGGTTCTGGAGCGGGCGTCGGGGTTGTTGGCTCCAGGTGGTGCGGTGTTCGTCGGCGATGTGCGAAATTTCGCGTTGCTGACGGAGTTCGCCACGGCGGTACAGGTCAGGCGCAATGGAGGGGACGATCCGGTCGCGGTGGGTGATCGGGTTCGGCGCGACATCGCCGCTGAGCAGGAGTTGTTGCTGGCGCCGGAGTACTTCTCCGGATTGTGCGGTGTGGCAGGCGGATTCAATGCCGTGGATATTCGCCTCAAGCGCGGACTCTCGGTGAACGAGTTGACGCGCTACCGGTATGACATCGTCCTGCGCAAGTCCGCGGCGCACCCCTTCTCGGTCGCCACCGCGCCGAATGTCAACTTCCGCGATCAGGATTGGTTGAGCACACTCTTGTCCACTCGCCATTCCGACGGCATCCGTGTCACCGGCATTCCGCACGCCGGGCTGACGGACGAGATCGAAGTGACACGGCGAATCCAGGCGGGCCTGCCCGGCGTCGACACCCTCGACGTCGGTTCCGAAGGGCTGCTCGATACCAGCACAGGGCCGGGCCTGCTGCCGGAGGATCTGTACGAGCTCGGCAGGCAACACGGCTACACGACGGCCGTGACCTGGTCCGCCGAGCCTGGCCTGATGGATGCCGTGTTCGTCGAACCCGAAGCGACGCGGGGCCGTCCACTGACGGACGTGTACCTCCCACCGGCCACCAAGGGCTCTCCCACCGGATACGCGAACAACCCGCGAGCGGGTCTGCTGGCCGCCGATGTGCGTCGCTGGGCGGCCGAACGGTTGCCGGAGTTCATGGTGCCCGCGACGGTGACGGTGCTCGATTCGATGCCGCTGACCGCGGGCGGCAAACTCGATCGCGGCGCGCTCCCCGATCCGGAGTTCGCCGCTACCAGGCAGTACCGCGCGCCCGACACCGAGCGCGAGCGGGCCCTGGCCGATCTGTTCGCCGAAGTCCTCGGCCTCGACCGGGTCGGCGCCGACGACGACTTCTTCGCACTGGGCGGCCACTCCCTGCTGGCCACCCGCCTGACCAGCCGTATTCGGGCGGTCCTCGGCGTCGAGGTGCCGATCCGGACCGTCTTCGACGCCCCGACGGTGGCGCAACTGGCGACCCGGCTCGACCCCGGTGCCCAGGTACGCCCGGCACTGTCCGCGCGGGCACGCCCCGATGTGGTTCCGCTGTCGTTCGCGCAGCGGCGGTTGTGGTTCATCCACCGGCTGGAAGGCCCGTCGGCGACCTACAACATGCCGTTGACGGTCAGACTGACCGGCGCGTTCGACGCCTCGGCGTTCACCGCGGCGGTCGGCGACGTGATCGCCAGGCACGAAAGCCTGCGGACGGTATTCGAGGAAACCGACGGTGTCCCGGCCCAGCGGGTGCTCGCCGCCACCGATATCGACGTTCCGGTCACGGTGACCGATATGCACACCACAGTCGTCGATCACGGCCAGTTGGCCGCGGCGATGCGGTACGGATTCGATCTGTCCTCGGAACTGCCTATCCGCGCCAACGTGTTCCGCCACGGCGTCGACGACTGCGTGCTGGTGTTCTTGATCCACCACATCGCCGGTGACGGCTGGTCGATGACACCGTTGTTGCGAGACCTGGCGAAGGCGTACGCGGCCCGGCTGGAATACCGCGCACCGCAGTGGCCGCCGCTGCCGGTGCAGTACGTGGACTACGCGTTGTGGCAGCAGGAATTGCTGGGTTCGGCCACCGATCCGAACAGTGTGCTGTCTCGCCAGTTCGAGTACTGGCGGACCGAACTCGACGGGCTGCCCGAGCAGTTGCGATTGCCGATGGATCGGCCGCGCCCACGCGTGGCGAGTTATCGCGGCGACATGGCGCTGTTCGGGATAGATCCCGAGACCCGTGCCGCCGTCGAGCGATTGGCGAGTCGCGAGGGCGCGACGGTGTCGATGGTGTTGCAGTCGGCCCTGGCGGTGTTGTTGTTCAAACTCGGTGCCGGGCAGGATATTCCGATCGGTTCGCCGATCGCGGGCCGCACCGACGACGCCCTGTCGGATCTGGTCGGCTTCTTCGTCAACACCTGGGTGTTGCGTGCCGCGGTCGCGCCGGCAGCCTCGTTCACCGAAGTCCTCGCCCAGGTCAGGGCGAAGGCGTTGGCCGGGTACGAGAACCAGGACGTGCCGTTCGAACTGCTCGTCGAATTGCTCAACCCCGCTCGTTCGGCAGCGCACCACCCGCTGTTCCAGGTGTCGCTGGCATGCCAGAACAACACGCTGCCCGCCATGGAACTGTCCGGCGTGCGGTTCGAGTCCTACAACGCGTCCATCGCGGCGGCGCGGTTCGACCTGTTCTTCAATATCGCCGACGCGCCGGCCGGCGCCGGGTGGGACGCCTACGTCGAGTACGCGACGGAGTTGTTCGATCGGTCCACCGTGGAGTCGATGGCGGCGCGGTTCGTTCGGATTCTGCGCCAGATCGCCTCGGCTCCGGACAGCCCGGTGGGTTCGATCGATGTGCTCGATGCCGAGGAGCGCGAGCGGGTACTGCGGCGGTGGAACGACACCGCCCACAACATCGTCGACACCACTGTCGTCGACCTGTTCCAGGCACAGGCCCGACGAACGCCGAATGCGCTCGCGGTCGTCTGCGGTGATACCGAACTGACCTACGCCGAGCTCGACCTTCGGGCCGACCGGCTCGCCCATTCCCTGGTCTCGCGCGGGGTGGGGCCCGACAGCATCGTCGCGGTGGCGTTGCCCCGGACCGCGGAACTGATCGTCGTCCTGCTCGGCGTGCTGAAGGCAGGCGGCGGGTATCTGCCGATCGACCCGGCCTACCCCTCGGACCGGCTGGCCTTTGTCCTCGCCGACGCCGCACCGGTGGTCGTGGTCACCGATTCGGCTACCGCGAACGTGCTGCCGCACCGGGCAGAGCACCTCCTCTGCTCGGACACGGCTGTTGTGCCCGACGACGTCGGCCGGGTCGTCGGTGCCGCACCACAGAATCTGGCGTACGTGATCTACACGTCCGGTTCCACCGGTGTGCCGAAGGGCGTCGGCGTCACCCACCGCAACGTGGTGAACCTGGTCGCTCAGGCATGGGCGATCAACCCGGCCGATCGCGTGCTGGTGCACACCTCGATCGCCTTCGATGCCTCCACCTATGAGATCTGGCCCACCCTGACCGGCGGTGCGACGGTGGTGCTCACCGCCGAGCCGCGCTCGGACCTGGCCGAGATCACCCACCTGGTGCGATCCCGGTCGGTGACCAAGATGTTCTCGACACCGCCCATGCTCTCGGCGCTGCTCGATCACGACGAACCCCAGCTCGACAACCCCTTGCGGAGTCTGCGCGAGATCATCGCCGGTGGCGCCGAGCTGACCGCGGCTCTCGTACACCGGCTGCACGCCGAATACCCCGACGTCCAGGTGATCAACGGTTACGGGCCCACCGAAACGACAGCGTGTGTGACCGACTACCACGCGGGCGGCGAGGACGACGGCGCCGTGCCGATCGGTGTTCCGGTGACGAATACCCGCGTGTTCGTGCTGGATTCGTGGTTGGCGCCGGTGCCTGTCGGCGTGGCAGGCGAGTTGTACGTGGCGGGAACACAATTGGCGCGCGGATACCAGGGACGCGCGGGGCTGACCTCGTCGCGGTTCGTCGCCGATCCGTTCGACCCGGACGGTGGTGGGCGGCTGTATCGCACCGGCGACGTCGTGCGCTGGAAGGCCGACGGCGTGCTGGAGTTCGCGGGCCGGGTCGATGATCAGGTGAAGATTCGCGGGTTCCGCGTCGAACCGGGCGAGGTCGAAACTGTTCTCGCGCAACATCCGGCGGTGTCTCGCGCTGTGGTGGTGGCGCACGGCGGCGACGTCGGCGGAACCCAGCTGGTCGGATACGTGGTCGCCGACCGGGCGGGCCCGGTCATCGGCGAGGACGAACTGGTGGGGCAGTGGCGCCAGGTATACGACGACGTCTATGCCGCCGACGGCGCGAACCTCGAGCGCGCGACTACGGGTTTCGGCGCCGATTTCGGCGGCTGGAACAGTAGCTACACGGGGGCGGCGATTCCGTTGGAGCAGATGCGGGAATGGCGCTCGGCCACCGTCGACCGGATTCGCGCCCTGCGGCCGGATCGGGTGCTCGAGATCGGGGTGGGCTCGGGGCTGCTGTTGTCGCAGTTGGCGCCGGACTGCGCCGAGTACTGGGCGACGGACTTCTCGGCCGCGACCATCAGCACGCTGCAACAGCAACTGGACGCACTCGACGCGGAGTTCGCTGGTCGAGTGTCGCTCAGCGTCCGCGCGGCAGACGAGGTGGCGGGGCTGCCGGAGAACTATTTCGACACCGTGGTGGTGAACTCGGTGGCCCAGTACTTCCCGGGCGAACGCTATCTGCGGCGAGTGATCGAGCAGATTTTGCGACTGCTCGCTCCCGGCGGCGCGGTGTTCATCGGCGACGTACGTAACCTGGCATTGCTGGAGCAGTTCACCACCGCCGTGCAGGTCACCCGTGAGGGTGGCGACGACCCCGCGGTGGTCGAGGACCGGGTCCGCCGCGACATCGCTGCGGAGAAGGAACTCCTGCTGGCACCGGAGTACTTCCTCGCGCTGGGTCGCGAGCTGGGAATCGGCGCTGTCGATATCGAGCTCAAGCGTGGCTTCTCGGTCAACGAGCTGACCCGATACCGCTACGACGTCGTCCTGCGAAAGCCCGCCGAGGAGCCGCTCTCGGTCGCCGAGACCCCGAGAGTCGCGTTCTGCGACCGGGATTCACTCGACACGCTGCTGCGCGACGGACATCCCGGTGGTGTTCGCGTCACCGGGATCCCGCACGTCGGACTCATCGGTCAGATCGCGGTGGCGGACCGGATCCGGGCCGGGTGTCCGGTGTCGGCCGGTGAGCGGACCGTCTTGCTCGGCGCCGGTTTCGAAGCAACCCTCGACGCTGCCGACCGGCAGGGTGACGGGCTGTTGCCCGAAGACCTGCACGCGCTGGGCCAGGAACTCGGATACCGGACCGCGGTCACCTGGTCGGCCGAGCCCGGCCGGATGGAGGCGGTCTTCCTCGAAGCCACCTCCGCGCAGGGGCGAGCACTGACCGATGTGTACCTGCCGTCGGCCGCCGTGGGCGAGCCGGGCGAGTACGCCAACAACCCGCAGGACACGTTGCTTCCTGCCGGAGTCCGCGCGTTCGTCGCCGAGCGATTGCCCGATTACATGGTGCCCGCGGTGGTGATGGTGATCGACTCGGTGCCGCTGACCACCAACGGCAAGCTCGATCGCGCGGCGCTGCCCGCCCCGGAATGGGTGTCGGCCGGCAAGTATCGGGCCCCACGCTCCGACCATGAACAGACCCTGGCCGAACTGTTCGCCGAGATATTGGGCGTGGGCCGAGTCGGCATCGACGACAGCTTCTTCGCCCTCGGCGGGCATTCGCTGCTGGCGACTCGACTGACCAGCAGGATCCGGTCGGTGCTCGGCGTCGAAGTACCGATCCGGGTGATGTTCGAGGCTGCCACCGTGGCCGAACTCGCCGCCAGGTGGTCCCAACTGGCTCCCACTCGGCGACCAGCTCTGCGCAGGATGAATCGAGAGGTGAGCTAGTCATGATTCCGTTGTCGTTCGCCCAGCGCCGGATGTGGTTCATCCATCGGCTGGAAGGGCCTTCCGCCACCTACAACATGCCGGTCACGGTTCGATTGGCCGGTGTCTTCGACGCATCGGCGTTCGCGGCCGCGGTGGGTGATGTCGTGGCCCGGCACGAAAGCCTGCGCACGATCTTCGTCGAAGCCGACGGCGTGCCCACCCAGCGAGTACTCGACACCGACAGCGTCGAGGTGCCGGTGACGGTCACCGATGTCGCGGCCGAGCAGTTGGACCGGGCCGTCACCGCGGCCACGCGCTACGCCTTCGATCTGTCCTGCGAGATCCCGATACGCACCACCGTGTTCCGGTGTGGCGCCGACGAGTGCGTGCTGGTGCTGCTGATTCACCACATCGCCGGCGACGGCTGGTCGATGACGCCGCTGTTGCGTGACCTGTCGCAGGCGTACGCGGCACGTCGAGCGGGCAGGCAGCCGCAGTGGGAGCCACTGCCGGTGCAGTACGTCGACTACACGCTGTGGCAGCAGGAACTGCTGGGTTCGCCGACCGACCCCGACAGCGTACTGTCGCGCCAATTCGACTACTGGCGAGCCGAACTCGACGATCTGCCCGAACAGCTGCGACTGCCGACAGACCGACCACGGCCACGGGTGGCGAGCTACGCGGGCGATCTGGTGGTCGTCGGCATCGACGGCCGGATCAGGGCGGGACTGCAACGTTGCGCGGCCCGAGAAGGCGCGACCGCGGCGATGGCGTTGCAGGCAGCCTTGGCGGTGCTGTTGTTCAAACTCGGTGCCGGAGAAGATATTCCGATCGGGTCACCGATCGCGGGCCGCACCGATGACGCACTGAACGACCTGGTCGGGTTCTTCATCAACACGTGGGTGTTGCGGACGCGGGTCTCGCCGGGGACGTCGTTCACCGCGATCCTCGGCCAGGTCGCCGCGAAGGCCCTCGCCGCCTACGAGAATCAGGATGTCCCGTTCGAACTACTGGTGGAATTGCTCAACCCGGCACGCTCGGCAGCACACCACCCCCTGTTCCAGGTGCTGCTGAGCATGCAGAACAACACCGCACCCACCCTGGAGCTGGCGGGAGTCGGGTTCGAGCCCTATGCCATGCCCGCCACGACATCCCGCTTCGATCTGACCTTCACCATCACCGATTCGGTGTCCGGCAGCGGTGACGCTCCCGGGTGGGACGTGCACCTCGAATACTCGACGGATCTGTTCGATCGGACCACCGTCGAGGCCATGGCGGCGCGGTTCGTGCGGATACTGGGCTCGATCGCCGTGGACGCCGACCGGCCGGTGGGCGCGATCGACGTGCTCGACGCCGAGGAACGCGAGGACGTGCTGCATCGGTGGAACGAGACCACCGTCGACCTCGCCGAGACCACCCTCGCGGGGTTGATCGAGGCCAGGGTCGGCCGAACACCGGAGGCGGTCGCGCTCGTCTGCGGTAGCACCGAGCTGACCTACGGCGAACTCGACAGCCGGGCTGAACTGCTCGCGCGGGCTTTGGTCGCCCGGGGGGTGGGCGCCGACAGCATCGTCGCAGTCGCCTTGCCGCGAAGCGCGGACCTGATCGTGGCGTTGGTGGCGGTGGTGAAGGCAGGTGGTGGGTATCTGCCGATCGACCCGGCGTACCCGTCGGATCGGTTGGCGTTCGTCCTCGCGGACACCGCACCGGTTGTCGTCGTGACCGACCGGGCTACGGCGAATCTGCTGCCGCACCAAGATATTCCGCAGTTGTACCTCACCGACGTCGAGCCCTCGGAAGCTGACGCGGCCGGTGCCGGCGCCCGGAATGCGCCGGGAGCGCACAACCTGGCGTATGTGATCTACACGTCCGGTTCCACCGGTGTGCCCAAGGGAGTCGGGATCACCCACCGCAATGTCGTGAACCTGGTAGCTCAGGCGTGGACGGTGGAGCCGGGGGATCGGGTGCTGGTGCACTCCTCGATCGCCTTCGACGCCTCGACCTATGAGATCTGGCCCGCCCTGTGCGGGGGCGCGACCTTGGTGCTCGCCGGTGAACAACGGTCGGATCCGGCGGAGATCACCCGGTTGGTCGAAACCCGCTCGGTGACAGAACTTTTCGCGACGCCGCCGTTGTTGTCGGCCTTGGTCGAGCAGGTGCGATCCACACCGGGTGACCCGTTTCGCAGTGTGCGGCAGGTGAACACCGGGGCTGACACGCTCACCCCGGGCCTGGTGCGCGCGATACGCGCCACCTTCGGCGATATCCGAATCGAGAATCTGTACGGCCCGACCGAGGCGACGGTCGATGTGACGTCCTACCGTGTGCCGGCCGGCGACGTGGACGCGGTCGTGCCGATCGGCGCGCCGGTCGCCAATACGCGGGTATACGTGCTGGATTCGTGGCTTGCGCCGGTACCCGTCGGGGTGGCCGGCGAGCTGTATGTGGCCGGTGCGCAGCTGGCTCGCGGCTATCACCGACGACCCGGATCGACCGCTGCCCGGTTCGTCGCCGATCCGTTCGACCCGGCCGGAGACGGCCGGCTGTACCGGACCGGCGATGTGGTGCGCTGGAACGCCGACGGCACGCTGGAATTCGCGGGCCGAAGCGACGATCAGGTCAAGATCCGTGGGTTCCGGGTCGAGTTGGGCGAGGTCGAATCTGTCCTGGCCCACTGCGAGTCGGTATCTCAGGCCGTGGTGGTCACCCGTGACACCGACACCGGTGGCAAGCAATTGGTCGGGTATGTGGTCGCCGACCGTGACGGGAACGACGGGCTCGACGGCGCTCAGGTGCGCCGGTTCGTGGCCGAACGGCTGCCGGACTTCATGGTGCCCGCGGTGGTGATGGTGATCGACGCGGTGCCGTTGACCGTAGGCGGCAAAGTGGATCGCGCCGCGTTGCCCGTGCCGGAGCTCGGATCGTCGGTGCCCTACCGCGCGCCGGGCACTGACGAGGAACGCAAGTTGGCGGAGTTGTTCGCCGGTGTGCTCGGGCTCGACCGGGTCGGGGTCGACGACAGCTTCTTCACTCTGGGGGGCCATTCCCTGCTGGCCACCCGCCTGGCGAGCCGGATCCGGGTGGAACTGGGCGCCGAGGTCGCGATTCGAACGATCTTCGACGCTCCGACAGTGGCGCAGTTGGCGACCCGCCTCGATGCGGGAATTCGGATGCGCCCACCTGTGGCGGCGCTACCTCGACCGGAGGTGGTTCCGCTGTCGTTCGCGCAGCGGCGGTTGTGGTTCATCCACCGGCTGGAGGGCCCCTCCGCGACGTTCAACATCCCGCTGGCGGTGCGGTTGCGTGGGCTCGATGTCGCGGCCTTGCGGGCGGCGATCGGCGATGTCGTCGCTCGCCACGAAAGTCTGCGCACCGTCTTCGTCGATACCGACGGTGTGCCCCGCCAGCAGGTCCTCGATACCGACAGCGTCGAGGTCCCCTTCACCGTCGCCGAACCCGACCTTGCCGAGGTCGACGCGGCGGTGACCTCCGCGGCGCGGTACACCTTCGACCTGGCATCGCAGATCCCGTTGCGTGCCGACGTGTTTCGATGCGGCAACGACGAGCACATTCTCGTCTTGCTGATCCACCACATCGCCGGTGACGGCTGGTCGATGGGCCCGCTGCTGCGCGATCTCTCCGTGGCCTACGCGGCCCGCTCGACCGGTCGGGAACCACAGTGGACACCGTTGCCGGTCCAGTACGTGGACTACACACTGTGGCAGCGGGAAATGCTGGGCTCCTCGGCCGACCCCGACAGCATGCTGTCGCGGCAATTCGACTACTGGCGCGCTGAACTGGCAGGTTTGCCCGAACAGTTGTCAGTGCCGACGGATCGCCCGCGCCCGCGGGTCGCCGGCCACCGGGGCGATGTGGTGGCGTTCGACATCGATCCCGAGCTCCGTGCCGCCGTCGAGCGTCTGGCGGGCCGTGAGAACGCGACGGTGTCGATGGTGTTGCAGTCGGCCTTGGTCGTCTTGCTGGTGAAACTCGGTGCGGGCGAGGATATTCCGCTCGGCTCGCCGATCGCGGGCCGGACCGACGAGAACCTCGCCGATCTGGTCGGCTTCTTCGTCAACACCTGGGTGCTGCGCGCGAGGGTCTCGGCGACGATGTCGTTCGCCGAGGTCCTCGGTCAGGTCAGAGCGAAGGCCTTGTCGGCCTACGAGAATCAGGATATTCCGTTCGAATTGCTCGTAGAGTTGCTCAACCCGCCTCGTTCGGCGGCGCACCATCCCCTGTTCCAGGTGTCGTTGGCCTTCCAGAACAACTCCTTGCCCGCCCTGGATCTGCCGGGCGCGGGATTCGAGCCCTACGGCGCGTCTGTTGCGGCGTCACGGTTCGACTTGTTCTTCAACATCGCCGACAGTGTCGCGGGCGATCGGTGGAGTGGTCTGGTCGAATACGCGACCGAGTTGTTCGATCGGTCCACGGTCGAGTCGATGGTGGCCCGGTTGGTGCGATTGCTGCATCAGGTCGTGTCGGAGCCCGATGCCGTGGTCGGAGCGCTCGACGTTCTCGATGCCGACGAACGCGATGCGGTGCTGCGCCGCTGGAACGACACCGCCGGGGAAACCCCCGACACCACCCTGATCGACCTGTTCCGGGCGCGAGTTTCCCTGACTCCCGATGCGGTCGCGGTCGTCTGCGGTGACACCGAGCTGACCTATCGGGAACTCGGTGCCCGTGCGGATCGGCTCGCGCACGTTCTGGTCGCATACGGGATCGGCGCGGATCACGTCGTCGCAGTGGCATTGCCGCGGTCCACAGAGTTGATCGTGGCCATCTCGGCAGTCCTGCGGGCAGGCGGCGCGTACCTGCCGATCGATGCCGGATACCCCTCGGATCGGTTGGCGTTCATCCTCGCCGACGCCGCACCGGTCGTCGTGGTGACCGATTCGCGGACCGCGGCGTTGTTGCCGCCCACGACGGTGCCACAGGTCTGCCTCGACGCCCCCGATCTCGTCGCGACGCTCGACAGTGTCGACCGAGGGGACCGCTCTGTCCTCGATCGCGTTGCGGTGAACCCGCGGAATTTGGCGCAGGTGATCTACACGTCCGGGTCCACCGGTGTGCCGAAAGGTGTTGGGGTCACGCATCGGAACGTGGTCAATCTCGTTGCCCGGGCATGGCAGATGGAGCCGGGGGACCGGGTGCTCGCACATTCCTCGGTCGCCTTCGACGCATCGGGCTTCGAGATCTGGCCCGCGCTGTGTGGTGGCGCGACGCTGGTGATCGCCGCTGAGCAGCGCTCGGATCCGGACGAGATCGTCCAGGTGGTCGAATCGCGTTCGGTCACACAGATGTTCGCCACACCGCCGCTGCTGTCGGCGCTGCTCGAGCACGCCGAATCCGTGCCGGGCAGTCCGTTGCGCAGTCTGCGGCGGGTCGTGGCAGGCGGTGCCGAGCTGACAGCGGCGATCGTTCGCCGAGTACACGCTCAGTACGCCGATATCCAGGTGGTGAACGGATACGGCCCCACCGAGACGACAGCATGCGTGACCGACCATGTGGCAGAGCTCGACCTGGACGGAACGGTGCCGATCGGGCGGCCCTTGGGCAACGTCCGGGTGTTCGTGCTGGACGCGTGGCTGGCGCCCGTGCCCATCGGTGTGCCCGGCGAGTTGTACGTGGCCGGGGCGCAGGTGACACGCGGCTACCAGGGGCGGGCGGGTCTGACCGCGGCCCGGTTCGTGGCCGACCCGTTCGATCCGACCGGTGGTGGCCGGATGTATCGCACCGGCGACATCGTGCGCTGGACGACAGACGGGCAGTTGGAGTTCGGGGGCCGTGTCGATGATCAGGTGAAGATCCGCGGATACCGAGTGGAGTTGGGCGAGGTCGAAGCCGCACTGGTACAACATCGTTCGGTCTCCCAGGCGGTGGTCGTCGCCGACAGCGATCAGCTGATCGGATACGTGGTGGCCGAGGCCGGCCCGTCCGGCGATGCACTCGACGGTGCCCAGGTGCGCGGTTTCGCCGCCGACCGATTGCCGGAGTTCATGGTGCCCGCGGTGGTGATGGTGATCGACGCGCTCCCCCTGACCACGAACGGCAAACTCGATCGTGCCGCTTTGCCGGATCCCGAGTTCACCGCGTCGGCGCGCTATCGGGCGCCGCGTACTGACCGGGAACAGATCCTGGCCGCCGTGTTCGCCGACGTACTCGGACTGGACCGGGTGGGCGTGGACGACAGCTTCTTCGAATTGGGCGGGGACAGCATCCGCTCGATTCAGCTGGTGTCGCGGGCGCGGGAAGCAGGGCTGGAGATCAGCCCGCGTGAGGTGTTCGAGCACCGCACAGCGGCGGGATTGGCGGCCGTCGCACGTGGCCGTGACGGCGCGGACGCACCGTTGGCGGAGTTGAGCGGTGGCGCGGTGGGCTGGATGCCATTGCTGCCGACGGCTCGATTCGTGCGCGAATCGGGCGCCGGATTCGATCGATTCACGCAGTCGCTGCTGCTGGATCTGCCGGTGGGTATCGACCGGGCACTGCTGGTGGCGACGTTGACGGCGGTACTCGGTCGCCACGACGTGCTGCGGTCGCGGTTGGTCGAGGACGAACGTGGCGCGGGACTCGAGGTGGCGCCGGTCGGGGCGATCGACGTGGACGGGCTCGTCCGCCGCGTCGAGATCGACACTGTCGCAACAGAGTCCGACGATCAGGGTGCGATTGCCTCGCAGGTGACCGCCGCCGCGGGTCGGTTGGCGCCGTCGGCAGGGGTGATGGTGCAGTTCGTGTGGTTCGATGCCGGACCCGCGCAGCCGGGCAGGTTGTCGATCGTGGCGCACCATCTGGTGATCGATGGGGTGTCGTGGCGAATCCTGTTGCCGGACTTGGCTTCGGCGTGGCAGGCGGTGTCGACGGGGTCGGCGCCGGTGTTGTCGGCCGCGGGAACATCGATGCGGCGGTGGGCACACGGACTGGTCGACCGGGCAGCGTCGGCTGCGATGGTGGCGCAATTGCCGTGGTGGCGTTCGACGCTGGAAGGACCCGACCCGTTGGTGGGCGCCCGCCCGTTGGATCCGGCCGTCGATGTCATGGGAACCGTGCACCGCGTCGGTGTCGAGCTCTCGGCGGTCGATACCGAGGCATTGTTGACCACACTGCCCGCGCTGTTCCACGGTGGCGTGGAGGACGGCTTGTTGGCGGCGTTGACCGCGGCGGTCAGTCGCTGGCGTTATGACAGCGGCGTGCACGAAGACTCTGTGCTGATCCGACTCGAAGGTCACGGTCGCGAAGAGGACGCTGTCAGCGGGGCGGACCTGTCGAGCACTGTCGGTTGGTTCACCAGTGTGTACCCGGTGCGGTTGACCGCGACCACGCCGGAATGGGACGACGTGTGTGCCGGCGGCGTCGCAGCGGGGACCTTGTTCAAGTCGATCAAAGAGCAATTGCGTGCGGTGCCCGACAAAGGCCTCGGTTTCGGCTTGCTGCGGTATACGAATCCCGATACCGCCCCAGAGCTGCGACAGTTTTCGACCGGTCAGCTCGGATTCAACTATCTGGGTCGCTTCACCGCCGCGGACCTGCTGCCCCAACGCCTGCGCGGAGCGGGCTGGACCCCGGTCGGGACAGGAGCCAACGCTGCCCCGGATCCGGCGATGCCGGTGATGTCGGTGGTCGACGTCACCGCCCTCGTCGTCGATACCGGTGAGGGTCCAGTCTTGCAAGCGGGATTCACGGCACCTGATGGAGTGCTGGCGCGGGCCGACACGGAGAAGCTGGCCGACCTGTGGCGCAGCGCGGTGCTCGGTTTGGCCCGATACGCCACGACGTCGCCGGGCGGTTGGACGCCTTCGGACCTTCCCTTGGTAGATCTGCGTCAAGGCGAGATCGACGTGCTGGAGCAGCGATACCAGGGCCTGGTGGATGTGTGGCCGTTGACCGCGATGCAGTCCGGCCTGCTGTTCCACCAGGCGATGGCGGATGCGTATCACATGCAGGTCGTTTTCGGATTGACCGGCCGAGTCGACGCCGCCCGGATGCGCACGGCCGGACAAGCATTGCTGGACCGGTATCCGAATCTGCGGGCGGGCTTCGTCGCAGGCTCTCGGGGCAAGCTCGTGCAGGTTGTCGTCGACGACGTCGAATTGCCCTGGCATGTCCTGGATCTGCGTGACCGCGACGACGCCGATCGCCACGCGGCCCTGCGGAGATTGCTGGCCGAGGACCGGGACGCGCATTTCGATACGGCAGCGCCGCCGTTGCTGCGACTGACACTGGTGCTGATGGCCGACCACCGTGCGGAACTGGTGTTGACCTCCCACCACGCACTGATGGACGGGTGGTCGCTGCCGCTGATCATTCGAGACCTGTTGCGTTTCTACGCCTCCGGTGGCGATGCGACGGACATGCCGCAGGCGCCCGACTACCAGGAATTCCTGAAGTGGTTGGGCAGTCAGGACCCCGACGCAGGGGTGCGGGCCTGGACCGAAGAACTCGACGGTGTCGATGAACCCACCCTGCTGGCGGTCGACACCGGCGGTGCCGAGAATGCGGGCGTCGAACGGGTCGAGGTACCCCTGTCCGCGGAAACAGCCTCCCTGGTGAGCAAGCGGGCCGGCGAGCTCGGGGTCACCGCGAACACCGTTGTGCAGGCCGCGTGGGGAATTCTGCTCTGCGCGTTGACCGGTCGGCACGACGTCGTGGTCGGCGCCACGGTCTCCGGTCGTCCACCGTCGATCGCGAATATCGATGCGATGGTCGGGTTGTTCATCAACACGGTGCCGGTGCGGGTACGTTTCGGTCCCCACGACACCCTGGGCGAGGTGTTGACCGGCTTGCAAGCCCGTCAGGTCGCCCTGCTCGATCACCACCATGTGGGATTGAGCGACATCCATCAGGCGACCGGGCTGCACGTCCTGTTCGACACGCTGATCGGATTCGAGTCCTATCCCGTCGACCAGGCCGGAATCGGTGCGGCGGCCACCACCAGCGGCATCGCCATCGCCGATCTGAGCTCGGACGCTCCGACGCACTATCCGCTGACCGTCTTCGCCGCCGCGAACCCCACCCTGCAACTGCGCCTCGAATACCGCACCGACGCCTTCGACGGACCCACGGTCGAGGCGATCGCGGCGCGGTTGGCCCGGATACTGCGGCAAGTCGCAACCGATCCGGGCGTACCCGTGGGGTCGATCGACCTTCTCGGCGCCGAGGAACGCGACGCGGTGCTGCATCGCTGGAACGACACCACCCTCGATGTCCCGGACCGCACCCTGGACGAGCTGTTGCGAGCACAGGTCGCGCGCACTCCGAACGCGGTCGCGGTGATATACGCGGACACCGAAATCACCTACCGCGAACTCGACACACGCGCGGAGCAGCTCGCACACATCCTGCGGCAGCGCGGCGTAGGCCCCGACACCATCGTCGCGGTCGCCCTGCCCCGGTCACCAGAGATCATCGTGGCCTTGTCGGCAGTGCTGAAAACCGGCGGCGCCTACCTACCGATCGACCCGGCCTACCCCTCCGACCGGGTGGCGTTCGCCCTCACCGACGCCGCCCCGGTCGTCGTGGTCACCGACACCGTCACCGCACATCTGCTGCCCGATGCCGTTGCGCGCCTCTGCCTCGACACCATCGACACCATCGACGTGGCACAGGGAATGAGCCTGTTCGCCGTGGCGGCACCGCAGAACTTGGCGTACGTGATCTACACGTCCGGCTCCACCGGCGTGCCGAAAGGCGTTGGCATCACCCACCGCAATGTCGCGAATCTGATCGCTCAGGCATGGACGGCGCGGCCGGGGGATCGGGTGCTGATGCACTCCTCGGTCGCCTTCGATGCCTCCACCTACGAGATCTGGCCCGCGCTGTGCGGTGGCGCGACGTTGGTGATCGCGAGCGAGCAGCGATCGGATCCGGTGGAGATCACCCGGTTGATCCAAAACCATTCGGTGACAATGATGTTCGCTACCCCGCCGCTGCTGGGCGCAGTGGTCGAGCACCTCGGGTCGGTGCCAGGTGATCCGCTGCGCACTGTGCGACAGGTGAACACGGGGGCCGATACGTTGACCCGCGGGTTGGTCGAGGCACTGACAGCCCGATGCGACGGTCTTCGGATCGATAACCTCTACGGCCCGACCGAGGCGACGGTCGACGTGACGGCATTGGTGGTGCCCACCGACACTGTGAACCCGGTGGTGCCGATCGGTGCCCCGGTGGCCAATACGCGTGTCTATGTCCTGGATTCGTGGTTGGCGCCGGTGCCCGTCGGAGTGGCCGGTGAGTTGTACGTCGCCGGTGCGCAGTTGGCGCGCGGATATCACGGCAAGCCCGGTCCGACCGCGGCCAGGTTCGTCGCTGATCCCTTCGACGCCACCGGTGGCGGTCGGCTGTACCGCACCGGCGACGTGGTGCGCTGGAACGCCGACGGGCAATTGGAGTTCGCGGGCCGAGCCGATGATCAGGTCAAGATCCGCGGGTTCCGTGTCGAACCCGGCGAGGTCGAAACCGCACTGGCACAACACCCGTCGGTATCACGAGCGGTGGTGATCACTCGTGACATCGGCGCCGGTAAGCAACTGCTGGGGTATGTGGTCGCCGATCGGACCAGCGTGGTCGGGCTCGACGCGAAACTGGTGCGCGCCTTCGTGGCCGAGCTGCTGCCGGACTTCATGGTGCCGGTGGCGGTGACGGTGATCGAGTCGGTGCCGTTGCTGCCGAACGGAAAGCTCGACCGCGCTGCCCTGCCGGAGCCGGAATTGAGTTCGTCGGCGCACTATCGCGCGCCGGGCACCGAACACGAACAGGTCTTGGCGGGTGTTTTCGCCGAAGTGCTCGGACTCGAACGCGTCGGCGTGGACGACAGCTTCTTCGAACTGGGCGGAGACAGTATCCGGTCGATTCAAGTGGTGTCGCGGGCACGGGAACTGGGGGTGGAGATCAGCCCGCGGGAGGTGTTCGAGCACCGGACGGCAGCGGCATTGGCCGCGATATCGATCGACCGGGCCGGTTCGGCGCCGGTTTTGGCGGAGCTGCCCGGCGGCGGGGTCGGATGGATGCCATTGCTGCCGGTGGCGCGCTTCGTCCGTGACATGGGCGGGGCGGGATTCGACGGCTTCAGTCAATCGTTGCTGCTCGATCTGCCGCTCGGCATAGACCGGCCCGGACTGGTGACCACATTGACGGCGGTGCTCGATCGTCATGACGTGCTGCGGTCGCGGTTGGTCGACGACGAGCGTGGCGCCGGACTAGAGGTGGCGCCCGTGGGAGCGGTGAACGTCGACCGGCTGCTGCACCGCGTCCTGGACCGGCACGACGGTGCCGCGGCGGTCGTCGAGCAACTGGCGGCGGCCGCGGGCCGATTGGCGCCCTCGGCGGGGGTGATGGTGCAGTTCGTGTGGTTCGATGCCGGACCCGCGCAGCCGGGCAGGTTGTCGATCGTGGCGCATCACCTGGCCATCGATGGGGTGTCGTGGCGAATCCTGTTGCCGGACTTGGCGATGGCCTGGCAGGCCGCATCCGCGGGGTCGGTGCCGAGCACGGTGGGCGCCGGAACTTCGTTGCGGCGGTGGGCACATGGTTTGGTCGAGCAGGCGAGCCGACCGGAGCGAGTGGCGGAACTGGCTTGGTGGCGTGCGACCCTGGACGGGCCTGATCCGCTGCTGGGCACCAGGCCGTTGGATCCGACTGTCGATGTCATGGCCACCGCCCGCAATGTCGGCGTGCGGATTCCGCCGGCCGAGACCGAAATCTTGGTGACCACCGTGCCCGCCCTGTTCCACGGTGGTGTCGACGACGGCCTGCTGGCGGCCTTGACCGCGGCGGTCACCCGCTGGCGCCGTGGCAGGGGCGTGGACGAGAAGTCGGTGCTGGTCCGGCTGGAAGGTCACGGTCGCGAAGAAGGCGCTGTCACCGGTGCCGATCTGTCGAGCACCGTGGGTTGGTTCACCAGCATGTTCCCGGTGCGGTTCCGTGCGGACTCGACGGACTGGGACCAGGTCTGCGCCGGCGGTCCCGCTGTCGGCACGCTGGTCAAGTCGGTGAAAGAGCAGTTGCGCGCGGTGCCGGACAAGGGCATCGGCTTCGGCATGCTGCGGTATTTGAATCCGGACACCGCTGCTGATCTGCGACGGTTCTCGGCCGGCCAGATCGGGTTCAACTATCTGGGGCGCTTCACCTCCACCGATCTGCTGCCGCAGCGACTGCGCGGCGCGGGCTGGACGCCGTCGGTGGATGCCGGACAGCTGATCACCCCGCTGGATCCGGCGACGTCGGCGATGCCCGCATTGGCGGTACTCGATGTCAACGCGATGGTCGTCGACACCGAGGACGGACCGGTCCTGCGGGCGGTGTTCGCCGCGCCGACGGGAGTGCTGTCGGAGAACGAGATCGGGGAGTTGGCGCAGCTGTGGCACAGCGCGGTGCTCGGTCTGGCTCGCCACGCCACGACCGCGGCGGCGGGCGGTCTGACGCCGTCCGACTTGTCGATGGTCGACCTGGATCAAAGCGAGATCGAGGTATTGGAACAGCGGTATCCGGGGTTGGTGGATGTGTGGCCGTTGACGCCGATGCAGTCGGGGTTGCTGTTCCACCAGGAGATGGCAGGGTCGGGTTTCGACGCCTACCACATGCAGGTCGTCTTCGGCCTGACCGGCGGAGTGGACACTGCCCGATTGCGGGTAGCCGGGCAGGCTCTGCTGGACCGCTATCCCAACCTGCGGGTGGCTTTCACCGACGATCGTGCCGGAAACACGATCCAAGTAGTAGTCGATGGCGTCGAATTGCCTTGGCGGATAATCGATCTGCGCGATATCGACCCCGGCGCACGAGCCGCAGCCTTGGATCGGGTGCTGACCGAAGACCAGAACGCGCACTTCGACACCGCCGTCGCACCCCTGCTGCGCTTGACGCTCGTACCGATGACCGATCAACGGAGCGAGCTGGTGGTCACCGCCCATCATGTGCTGCTCGACGGCTGGTCGTTGCCGCTACTCATCCAGGACCTGTTGCGCCTCTACGGTTCCGACGGCGACAGCACCGCCATGTCGCAGGGTCCGGAGTACACGGACTTCCTGAAATGGCTGCACCGCCAAGGTTCCCAATCCGGTCTCGAGGCGTGGACCCACGAGCTACGAGGCGTCCGGGAACCCACCCTCCTCGCCGACGGCGCCGACACAGTCGGCGGTACTTCTCCCGAGGTCGGCGTCGAGCGGGTCGAAGTGCCCCTGTCCGCGACCGTGGCTTCGGCGCTGAGCAGGCAAGCCTCGGCGCTGGGGGTCACCGTGAACACCATCGTGCAAGGTGGCTGGGGAATGGCATTGGCCGTAACGACCGGCCGCCGCGATGTGATCGCCGGTGCCACGGTGTCGGGTCGGCCGCCGTCGATCATCGGTGTCGATGCGATGGTCGGGTTGTTCATCAATACGGTGCCGGTGCGCGTACTCATCGATCCCGGTGACACGGTGGCGGACGTGCTGGTCGGTCTGCAAGCTCGTCAGGCCGCCCTGCTGGACTGGCACCACATCGGACTGAGCGACATTCATCAGGCCGTGGGGCTGAACATCTTGTTCGACACCCTGATCGCGTTCGAGTCCTACCCCGTCGATCACACCGGGATCGGGGAAGCGGTGTCCACCAGCGGCATCGCCATCACCGACCCGCGCCCCAACACCCCCTCCCACTACCCACTGACCCTCATCGCCAATGCCACCCCCGCCCTGACGTTGCACCTGGAATATCGCACCGATGTGTTCGACCGGCCCGCGGTGGAGGCGATGGCGACACGGTTGACACGGATACTGCGGCAGGTCGCGGCCGACCCCGCCACCGCGGTGCGAGAGATCGATGTTCTCGGCACCGACGAGCGAGAACTGGTGCTGCACAAGTGGAATGACACCGCGACCGAGATCCCCGACATCACCGTCGTCGAACGGTTTCGCGCACAGGTCGCCGCGGCCCCGGACGCGGTGGCGGTCATCTGCGCCGCCACCGAACTCACCTACCGGGAACTCGACACCCGAACCGATCGGCTGGCCCGCGAGCTGATCTCGCGGGGTGTCGGTCCCGACGCGATCGTCGCGGTGGCGCTGCCCAAGTCGGTAGAGCTCATCGTGGCGTTGCTCGCCGTGTCGAAAGCGGGCGGCGGGTATCTGCCGATCGATCCGGCCTATCCCTCGGATCGACTGACGTTCATTCTCGCCGACGCCGCCCCGGTCGTCATTGTGACCGAACCTGTCACCGCTGAGATACTCCCCGACACCACCACACCTCGTCTCTACCTGAACACGTTCGAACCCGGCGACCACGAGGTACCGTTCGCGGCCGCGCGGCCGGGCAACGTGGCGTACCTGATCTACACCTCCGGTTCGACCGGTGTGCCCAAAGGCGTTGCGGTGAGCCATCGCAACCTGCTCAACCTCGCTTCCCAGAAGTGGTCGACCGGCCCCGGGGAACGGGTACTCGTGCACTCCTCGGTCGCTTTCGATGTCTCGACCTACGAGATCTGGCCCGCGCTGATCAGCGGCGGCGCCGTGGTGCTCGCGAGGGCGCAGCGTTCGGACCCGGCCGAGCTCGCGGCGCTGATCGCCGACCGGTCGGTGACGAAGCTGTTCGGAACACCGGGTTTGCTGTGGGCGCTACTCGATCACGCGAATACATTGCCAGCCGGCGTGTTCCAGAGTGTCGAGCAGGTGATCGCCGGTGGTGCGGAACTCGGCTCGGCACTGGTGGACCGACTGCACGACCGCATCGATGGCGTGACGGTGACCAATGGCTACGGTCCGACCGAGACCACGGTGTTCACGACGCTGTTCGACGCCGAGGAAGGCGGCGCGGCCTCGGTGCCGATCGGATCCGCGCTGGCCAATGTGCGGGTATACGTGTTGGATGCGTGGCTGGCGCCGACACCGGTGGGCGTGGCGGGTGAGCTGTATGTGGCGGGCGCGCAGTTGGCGCGCGGCTATCACGGTCGGAGCGGTTTGACCGCGGCCCGTTTCGTCGCCGACCCGTTCGATCCGGCCGGCGGTCGTCTGTATCGGACCGGCGACATGGTGCGCTGGACCAGTGGCGGCCAGGTGGAATTCCTCGGCCGACTCGACGATCAGGTCAAGATCCGGGGGTTCCGGGTCGAGCCGGGCGAGGTCGCCGACGCACTCTCGCAACACCCTTCGGTGACCCAGGCGGTCGTGGTGGCACGCGATACCGACACCGGCGGCAAGCAGCTCATCGGCTACGTGGTCCCCGACCACCTCGACGAACTCGACGGCCGAGCGGTGCGACTGTTCGCCGCCGACCGGTTGCCGGAGTTCATGGTGCCCGCCGTGGTGATGGTGATCGAGTCGGTGCCGTTGACCGCCAACGGGAAACTGGATCGGGCGGCGTTGCCGGAGCCGGAATTGGTGTCCTCGGTGCGCTTTCGGCCGCCGAGTACTACGCGGGAGAAGGCGCTGACCGAGCTGTTCCGCGAAATCCTCGGAGTTCAGCGGGTGGGAGTAGACGACAGCTTCTTCGAGCTGGGCGGACACTCGCTGCTGGCCACCCGGCTGGTCAGCCGGATCCGGGTGGTGTTGGGGATCGAGGTGCCGATCCGGACCGTCTTCGACGCACCGACGGTGGCGCAGTTGGCGAGCAGGGTCGATCCAGGGGGAGCGGTGCGCACGATGCTGGCGCCTCGGCCGCGCCCGGAGATCGTTCCGCTGTCGTTCGCGCAGCGGCGGTTGTGGTTCATCCACCGCCTGGAAGGCCCGTCCGCCACTTACAACATTCCGTTGACGGTGCGGCTGCGCGGGGTGGACGTGTCGGTCTTGCGCGTCGCCGTCGACGATGTGGTGGCCCGGCACGAGACCTTGCGGACGGCCTTCGTGGAGGTCGACGGTGTCCCGTCCCAGCGGGTGAGCGACAGCGTCGAGGTGCCGTTCGCGGTGATCGACGTGGCCCCCGCTGACGTGGAGCCGGCGGTGAACGCGGCGGTGCGGTACGGGTTCGATCTGTCGACCCAGATCCCGATCCGGGTCACGGTGGTCCGCGGCGGCGATGACGAGTGTGTGCTGGTGTTGTTGATCCACCACATCGCCGGGGACGGTTGGTCGATGGCGCCCCTGCTGCAGGACCTGGCTACGGCGTATTCGGCGCGCCTCGAGCATCGGGCGCCGGGTTGGCGGCCGTTGCCGGTGCAGTACGTGGATTACACGCTGTGGCAGCAGGAGTTGCTCGGTTCGCCCGACGAGCCAGACAGCGTGCTGACGCGTCAGTTCGACTACTGGCGAGACGAACTCGACGGTGTGCCCGAGCAGCTGCGGTTGCCCGTCGACCGGCCGCGCCCCCGGGTGGCGAGCTACCGCGGGGACCTGGTGATGTTCGCCATCGACGCCCCGACCAGGACCGGGTTGGAGCGGATGGCCGCCGACGCGGGCGCCACGGTGTCGATGGTGTTGCAGTCGGCATTGGCCGTGCTGTTGTTCAAACTCGGTGCGGGCGAGGACATTCCGATCGGCGCCCCGATCGCCGGCCGTACCGACGACGCGTTGACCGACCTGGTCGGCTTCTTCGTCAACACCTGGGTGCTGCGCACCGCCGTCGCCCCGGCCGCGACGTTCGGTGAGATCGTCGAACAGATCCGGGCGAAGTCCTTGGCGGCCTACGAGAATCAGGACGCGCCCTTCGAGTTGCTGGTGGAAATGCTCAACCCGGTGCGCTCGGCGGCCCATCACCCGCTGTTCCAGGTGTCGCTGGCATTCCAGAACAATGCCCTGCCCACACTCGACTTCTCGGGTGTCGAGTTCGAGCCCTACAACGCCTCCGTCGCCTCCGCGCGGTTCGACCTGTTCTTCAATATCGCCGATGCGCCGGTCGGGCAACCCTGGGGCGCTTTCGTCGAATACGCGACAGACCTGTTCGATCGCGCCACGGTGGAGTCGATCGCGGCCCGGTTGGTGCGGATCCTGCGACGGGTGGTGTCGGACCCGGGCGCTCCGGTGGGGTCGATCGACGTCCTCGACAGCGGCGAACAAGAACTGGTCCTGCACCGGTGGAACAAGACCGCCGTCGCCGTCGACGCGAACCTGACCCTGGTGGCGATGTTCCAGGCACAGGTCGACGCTGCCCCCGACGCTGTCGCCGTGGTGTGCGGTGATGTCGAGATCTCCTATCGAGAACTCGCCTGTCGCGCTGATCGACTGGCGGCGAGCTTGGCCTCGTACGGGGTCGGGCCCGATGGCCTTGTCGCGGTCGCCTTGCCCAGGTCGGCCGATCTGATCGTGGCTCTGCTCGGTGTCTTGAAGGCCGGCGGCGGGTATCTGCCGATCGATCCGGGATATCCCTCGGATCGGCTGGCCTTCGTCCTCGCCGACGCGTCGCCGCTCGTCATCGTCACCGACTCGGTGACCGCGCAGGTACTGCCCGAGGACACAGCGACACCGCGGCTCTTCCTTGATGCCGCCACGGAGTCGCCCGGTGCGCGCAACGGTGTCCGGCCAGGTACGCCGCGATCGCAGAATCTGGCCTATGTCATCTACACCTCCGGCTCGACGGGGGTGCCGAAAGGCGTGGGAATCACGCACCGCAACGTGGTGAACCTGGTTGCTCAGGCATGGTCGGTCGGCAGCGAGGATCGGGTGCTGGTGCATTCCTCGATCGCCTTCGATGCCTCCACCTATGAGATCTGGCCCGCGTTGTGCGGTGGTGCCACAGTGGTGCTCGCCGGTGAGCAGCGGTCGGATCCAGCCGAGATCACCCGGTTGGTCGAGAGCAGGGCGGTGACGAAGATGTTCGCGACCCCGCCGCTGCTGTCGGCGCTGGTCGATCACGTCGAATCGGTGCCCGGCGATCCCTTCCGCAGTGTGCGGCAGGTGAACACGGGAGCCGATTCGCTCACCGCCGCCCTGGTCGACGCGGTCCGGGCCCGCTTCGGCGATATTCGCATCGACAACCTCTACGGCCCGACCGAGGCGACAGTCGACGTGACAGCGCTGCGGGTACCCGGCGAGCAGTCGGGCGCCGTGGTGCCCATCGGCACGCCGGTCGCCAATATGCGCGTGTACGTGCTGGATTCGTGGCTCGCGCCGGTGTCTGTCGGGGTGGCCGGTGAGTTGTATGTGGCCGGTGCGCAGTTGGCGCGGGGGTACCACGGCAAAGCGGGCCTGACCGCGGCTCGGTTCATCGCTGATCCGTTCGACCCGGCCGGTGGCGGTCGGTTGTATCGGACCGGTGACGTGGTGCGCTGGAATGCCGACGGACAGCTGGAGTTCGCGGGCCGTAGTGACGACCAGGTCAAGATCCGTGGCTTCCGGGTCGAGCCCGGCGAGGTCGAAACCGTCCTGGCGCAACATCCTTCGGTTTCTCGAGCCATCGTGGTCGCACGGGAAGTCGACACCGGCGGTAAGCAACTGGTCGGCTATGTGGTGGCGGACAGGTCAGGGCCGGTCGCCGGCGAAGACGAACTGGTGGGGCAGTGGCGCCGGGTCTACGACGACCTGTATTCGGGTGTGACCAACGCGGACACCGAGCCGTCCGGCTCCGCGGAAGACGTCGAGTTCGGCTCCGACTTCGGTGGCTGGAACAGTAGCTACACCGGTGCGCCGATTCCGTTGGAGCAGATGCGGGAATGGCGGTCGGTGACGGTCGATCGGATTCGTGAGTTGGATCTCGGCCGGGTGCTCGAGATCGGTGTGGGGTCGGGGTTGTTGATGTCGCAGGTGGCGCCGGACTGCGGGGAGTATTGGGCCACGGACTTGTCGGGGGCGACGATTTCGTCCTTGGGTGAGCAGCTGGCCGGTGTGGGACAGGAGTGGGTCGATCGGGTGGTGTTGCGTGCTCAGGCGGCCGACGACATCGGTGGACTGCCCGAGGGCTTTTTCGACACGGTAGTCGTGAACTCCGTTGTCCAGTACTTCCCCAGCCAGGGCTATCTCTGGACTGTTCTGGAACGGGTGTCGGGGCTGTTGGCTCCGGGCGGTGCCGTGTTCGTCGGCGATGTGCGCAACTTCGCGCTGCTGGAAGAGTTCGCGACGGCGGTGCAGGTGAGCCGTGGCGGTGACGATGATCCGGCGGTGGTGGCCGATCGGGTTCGCCGAGACATCGCCGCCGAGCAGGAATTGTTGCTGGCCCCGGAGTTCTTCTCAACGTTGTGCGGTGACGGTATCGGGTTCGGTGCTGTCGATATTCGACTCAAGCGTGGGTATTCGGTCGACGAGTTGACCCGGTATCGATACGACGTCGTCCTGCACAAGGCGCCGCTGACGTCGATCTCGGTGGCCGATGTACCGCAAGTCGCGTTCGGTGAGCTCGATTCGCTGCCGGAATTCCTGGGGGACTCCCATCCCGAGGGCATCCGTGTGACGGGCATTCCCCATGCCGGGCTCGTCGGCCAGATCGCCGCAACACAGCGCATCCGAGCGGGGCAGCGCGCATCGGAACGTGACCGAACCGGCCCGCTCGCAGCCGGATTCGAGGGGATCCTCCCGGACATGGCCGACCGGGTGGATGTGGGTCTGTTGCCCGAGGACCTGTATGTGCTGGGGCAGCGGCTCGGCTACACGAGCGCGGTCACCTGGTCCGCAGAGCCGGGACGCATGGATGCGGTATTCCTCGGGCACGACTGCGCCCGGGGTCGTCCGTTGACCGACGTCTACCTCACCTCGGGAGCCGGGGGCGGTCTCGCCGGGTACGCGAACAATCCGCAGGCGGGCCTGTTGGCCGCCGATGTGCGTCGCTGGGCGGCCGAACGGTTGCCGGAATTCATGGTGCCCGCAGCGGTGCTGGTGCTGGAGTCGGTTCCGCTGACGGCCAGCGGAAAGCTCGATCGCGCGGCGCTACCCGACCCGGAACTGTTGTCCGCGAGGGAATATCGGGCGCCGCGCACAGAGCGGGAACAGGCCTTGGCCGCATTGTTCGCCGAGATATTGGGCATCGGCAGGGTCGGCACCAACGACGACTTCTTCGCTTTGGGCGGGCACTCTCTGCTGGCGACTCGGCTCACCAGCCGTATCCGTGCGACCTTGGGAGTGGAAGTGCCCGTCCGGGTGATCTTCGACGCTCCCACCGTCGCCGAACTGGCGACCCGGCTCGACGACGGCACCGCGGGTAGCGATTTCGACCAGGTGCTCGTTCTGAAGAGTTCCGGATCGCAGCAGCCGCTGTGGTGCCTTCACCCCGGCGGCGGTCTCGGCTGGTTCTACCAGCAACTCGGACGAGACCTCCCCGAACGGCCGATCTACGCCATGCAGTCACGCGGCCTCGAGAGTGGCCCGTTGGCGAGTTCCTTCGCGGAGATGATCCAGGACTACACCGACCAGATCATCGCTCACCAACCGGACGGGCCCTATTTCCTGCTCGGTTGGTCCTACGGCGGCATCGTCGCGCATTCGCTGGCGGCCGAACTCGCTCGGCGCGGAAAGGCGATCGGCCTGCTCGCCATCATGGACAGCAAACCGCCGATCACCACCGACCCCGAACCCGACGTCTCCGAAGACGACGCCATGGCCGGTATCACGGCGTGGGTGGTCGACAGATTCGGCGATCAGCTCGACTCCCCGGCCGTCCACAGTCTGGCGGAGCGGGCGACAAAGGTACTGATCAACAACAGCACCCTGCTGGCCGAGTTCTCCACGCCCGTATATGACGGCGGCGCAACCATCTTCGCCGCGGCCGTCGACGTGGAGGGCAACCGGCCGGTCGATGCCAAGAGCGAGCTTGAGCAGGCCTGGCGACCGTACATCCGGGGACGCATGGACATCTTCGACGTGGACTGCGCACACGGGGACTTCGACCGCCCGGAGAACATGGGTCTGGTGGGCCGCATCCTGGGCGGCTTCTTGTGAGGAACGGCGAGATCTGCGGACGGGGGAAATACCCGGCGGTCTGTCGGATTCCGTTCTGCACGGGTAGAGCCCGTCGTCCTCGCTTCACACCGGCCGAGACGACGCCGTCGACGCCGAACGGGGTGTGGATATCCCCGCCATGGTCAATTGGAGATAGGCGTCGTCGATGGCGCCCTCGCCGAAAACCTCTGCGAGTAGGCCGCGTCCGACCTCCCCGCGATCGGCGGCGCGGACCAGACCGAGCGCCGCCTCGTGGGTGTGGGCGTCCGGTTCCTCCGCCATCAGCGCGGCCACGATGGCCGCGGCACTCTCCACGCTCCATACACCGGGTACAGCTGCGGTGATGTCGCCCGTGACAGGACCGGGCGCGCGATACCACCGGCCCCCATCCCACCAATAGCAGAAGGACAGCAGGCCGACGCCGGCGCGCGGGTTCAGCGTCGCGTTCGCCACCCACGGCGGCGCGCCCGCGTAGAGGTCCGGCATCGGCGCTTCACCGTTGTAGACGGCGTCGAGAACGGGATCGTTCCACACGCCGCCGGACAGGACGGCGCGGTCACCGGGCATGAGCCAGAGCGAGGAGCCGCTGCGCTCGATCCCCTCGAACAAGCTGAGCGAGGGCAGCACCCGTGGCCCCCACGGTGAGTCGACCGCAACGAAAGCCGCGGACAGCACCGCCCACCGTGCCACCAGTAGCGGCAGCGCAGGCAGGTCGTGCGCCACGGCCGCCACGACCGGCTCGGCCCTCGCCGCCATCTCGGCGGGGCGTGACTGCCTGTCGGCGTGCCCGATATGGGCGGCGAGCCACACCGGAAGTCGACGACGCGGGAAGGCTTCGAGATCGGCCCGATAGACCTCGGCCGGAAATAGGTGTTCGTCGGGAAATGGTTGCTCGCCGAAGTCGTAGTCCGTTCGCACCTCGCCCGATTCCGAGACCACGAGCAGGTAGCGCCACCAGGGGCCGTCGGGCTGGACCGCAGACGCCTCCCGGTGCACGCGGACCAGGGCCATGACCTCCTCCGGCGGCAGGATCTGGACCGCGTGGCCCTGCTCGTCGGTGGCGACAACCGAGGCCAGTTCAGCGGCGACCGTCACCACGAATATCGCGTGGATCTGCCCGCCACGCTCCGGCCCGAGCCCGGTCAGCAGTGCGGCGATGCGACGGCTCGCCGCATCCGGCGGTGGCGGTCCGGCCTGGGTCGGGTCCTCGGTTCCGGTCACGATAGGGCACCTCCTCGATCGCCGCGCACGCTACCACCAGGCGGGCAACGAATGGTGTTGCCGAAACAGGAATTTCGCTCTCTGCCGATCGACACATGCTGTGCACGAGCAGAATTCGTCTCCAGGTCGACGCGGGTTCAACTTCTTGCGGTCTAATCCGAGGACATCGAACGCCGAGGAGGACCGCTGTGCCGAGCGAACCAAGAGTGCTTCGGTGCACCGCGGAGCAGTCGTGACCCTCATCATGCCGGACGGGTTGAAATGGCTGGCCTGGGTCGCAGGCACGGCGTGGCCGGAGGGAGACGAGGACGCGTGCTGGGATGTCGCGGAGGCATGGAAGACCGCGAGCGCGGAAATCGAGGCGCTGCTCGCGGGCATCGACGAGGCCAAGGCGACCACCGTGGCGGCCTATCCGCAAGGTGAAGGCGGCACCGCGATGGGCAGCCGCTACGACATCCTGCGCACCGGGGATCAGTCCGTGGAGGCGCTGGCCGAACTGATGCAGACGATCTCCGACAGCGCGTTCGACATGGGCACCGAAATCCAGGCGACCAAGATCACCGTCATTGTGACCCTGGTCTGGCTGGCGCTGGAAATCCTGTGGGCCTGGGTGTTTCCGCCGACCGCGCCCGCGGTCGAGGCGGCCGCGATCACCACGACCCGGTCCTTCCTCAAGGTGTTCGAGGACTTCGTGCAAAAGATCATTACTGCGATCGCCGCCCGACTCGGCGCCCCGACAGTCCAACGGCACTTCTGGTCCCAGGCGGTGCGGCTGAAGCCGGTACTGCCCACCGCCAAGGGTTACGGCGTCTACGGTGCGCGGGCGATCGAGGCCGCGGCCATCGTCGGCGCCATCAACGGCGGGGTGCAAGTCGGCCAGATCGCGGATGGTAAGCGCCGGCACTTCAACGGCCGCGAGTTCGGGTTGTCGGTCCTCGCGGGCGTTGCCGGAATGATTCCCGGCCGGGAGGTCGGTCGGTACCTCGGCAAGGGCATCGACAAAGTCGCAGGCAAGCAGCTGGACAACGCCATGGGGCGAGTGGGCCGAGGCGTCGTGATCGGCGGTGTGTCCGGTGGCGTCGGCACCGCTTTCGGAAACCTGGCGGTGGGCGCGGCCACCGGCGATTGGACCTCGTTCGCGTCCGGTGCGGGCTGGACCGGCGGCATCGCGCGCGGTGCCGCCGTCGGCGGGGCGCGAGGCGGATTCGCCCTGGGAACTCCGATTCCTCCGGGGCGCGGGGACATTCGCTCCTACGTGTGGATGCCGAAACCCGCGGTGGGCGGCACCGGCGGACCACCGGCCACCGGCGGTCCGCCGGTCACCGATGGATCGTCCACCAGTGGATCGTCCACCAGCTCCTCGTCCGGCGCCGGTGTCGCCCCGCCGCGCCCCGGTTCGGAGTTCAGCGGTGGCAGCGTCGCCGGGACGTACTCCGGGCGCGGTGACGGTGGTTCGTACTCCGGCAGCTCGAGTTCGGGATCCTCTGTGCGCGGCGACGAAGCGGGCGGGCTCGGTTCACGCCCGGGCACGCCGGAGTCGGTGTATCACGATGCGTCGAGCGGGCCCGCCTCTCGCCCGGGCACGCCCGAGTCGGTGTATCACGATGCGTCGAGCGGACCACCCTCTCGCCCCGGTACGCCGGAGTCGGTGTATCACGATGCGTCGAGCGGACCCGCCCCTCGCCCCGACACACCCGAGACGGTCTACCAAGGCAGGCCACCGACCTCGTTCGAGTCGTCGGTGGACGGCTGGGGCCCGACCGGACAGCCGCCGCACGGCAACACCGGACTGGTCGGGGGTGGGCAGCTGCCGCCCCCGGTCGGTAGCGAACCGCCAACCCCGGTCGCCGCCCCACCACCGATCCCGGATGTCCTACCAACTCCGGACGGCGCCGGTCACCACCGGGCCGGGTCCGACGAGCCGTTTCTGGGCGAGGGCAAAGACGTGCGCGGCAAGCCCCGCCCGAAGCAGGTGCCTTCGGTGGAGCCGCTGCCCGGGCCGTACACGCCGCCCCCCGCAGGCGCTTCGGAGCCCAGCGATTGGACGAGCGCGGATCCCGGCCCGGCCGAAGCGGACGTCGATGTTCCTTTCACCCTCTAGACCCACCGATATCGAAAGGAGTGTGCCATGGCCGGAAACGTCGAGATCGACCCCCAGAAACTGCGCAAGGCATCGGAATTGACCGAGGAGCTGTCGACGAAAGTTACCGCAGCCGCCGACAAACTCCGCGGCGCGCTCGCCGGAGTAGAAGCCGACCTCACCTTTCTTCCGTGGGGAAACGACAAGCGTGGTAAGAAATTCGCCGATGGCCCCACGGGCTACATGGCGGCGCGCAAGAACTTGCTCGAAGGTGCCACCGGGGCCGCGCAGACCCTGAGCGATATGGCGAAGGGTCAGCGCGAGGCAGCGGACTCGCTCACCGGCACCGACCAGGCCTCCGGCGAGCACCTCGGCCCAGGGAAGGCGTGAGCGCCCCATGTTGAACGACCGCTTGCGCGCAGATATGGCGACGATGCTCGACGGCCTCGGCGAACAGTTCCGCGGGATCGCCGAACTGCAGAAGCAGCGCGCGCTCCTCACGGCCACAGTGACCGCGTGCGACAAGCGCATCGAAGTGACAGTGAACGCCGACGGCCTCCTGATCGCCACGAAATTCGCCGATGACGTCCTCGAGCTGAGCCTCGAGGAGATCGCCGCGAACCTGACGGCGGCCGTCCAGTCCGCGGCCGCCGACGTAGCCGGTCGCAGCAGGGAACTGATGACGCCGCTACTCGAACGGCGCGACGCGCTGCCGAAACTCTCCGAGATCATCGAGGGCGCACCCGATCTGGGCGCGATGCTACCGACCGCGCCTGCCCCGCCGACGGTTGCGACCGATCACACCCGGTGGCCGACGGACGGGTCCGGCATCCACGGCCCCCGCTCCGCGGTCGCCGACAACGACGACTGACACACCCGCACGCGGATATTCGAACGAGGCGGGAACCCGATTCCCGGCGAAGAAAGGCGACGATGGCCCTCGAACCGAACACGTGGTCCGGCCTGGAGAACCAGGCGAAGGCGGGATATCTCGCGTTCGACCCGGCCAAGGCGCTGGCCGCGGCCAAAGCCTGCGCCGATCTGGTCGACGATCTACTCGGGATGAGCGCCGCGGTGACCGATCTGCGCCTGAACAATTTCGCGCCCATCGGCACCCTGACCTCCGGTACTCAGCTGGCGATGGCGTTCAGCAACAAGGGTTCCCGCCTGTACACCATCCTCAATGACCACGCGAAGATCGTCACCGATATGGGCGAAACCTACATCGCCGCGGGCAAGACGTACGTGAGCACCGACGACAACTCCAGAGACAACATCAAGGCGCTCGGCGAACTGAAGATGCCGACCGCGGCGACCCCGTACAAACCGGGCACCGCGGCCCCGGGTGGCCCGGATGCCACCTTCGGCAATCCGTCGCCCTTCAAAGCCGAGAGTTTCCCGTCGTCGTTGAAGGACTACCAAGGCGCGAAGGATACCGGCGCCACGGCCAGCATCGAGAACAAGGACAGTCTCAGCTTCACCGAGATGTACGAGCTGGGGCGCGACCTCGATCCGCAACCGGTGCTCGCGGCCGCGGGAACCTGGCACTCCCTGTCCACCGACCTGCTCAGCAGGCTGAACAACTTCGTCACAGTGATCTCGGCGGGTACCGATGGTTGGGAGGGCCAGGGCGCGACCGCGGCCGCGACCGCGGTCACGAACTACTCCAACGGTGTGCAACCGCTGGTCAATTCGATGATCGCGATGAGCCAGAACCTCGACTACACCGCGCAATGGCTGTATCTCACCAAACTGAGCATGCCCGCGACGTCGGATGCCGGCGATTGCTGCCCCGGGCGGGTGACCAGGCGGTATCGCGACGAGTGGCAGAAGCATTACGGCGAAGGCATGAAGAACACGGTGTCGGTGATTCCGGCAGTCGACGGGCCGATCGCCACCCCACAGCCCACCCCTGGTCAGGGGCAGAATGTGCCGGGCGGTGGTGAGTACGGGCAGGGTGGCGGACAGCAGGGCGCCCCCGGCTCCGATCCCTCGGGCCTGGGTTACGGCGGCCAAGGTTACGGCGGCCAAGGGTACGGCGGCGAAGGGTATGGAGGCCAGGCAAATAGCGGCCAAGGGTATGGCCCCTCAGGATATGGCTCGCAGGGATACGACGACAACTATCGCGACCAAACCCTGCCGGGCCAGCAGACAAATGGCGGTGCCGGGTCAGGGGCAGGTCTGCCCGGAGCCGAAACCCTGGCTGCGGGCTACGAAGCCGCGGGTGGGGGCAGCGGCGCGGATACGACGGGCGGGAGCGCAGCGAGTGGAGGACCCACGGGTGGAGGGTCCACGGGTGGAGGCGGGCTCGGCGGGGGCGGCGCGACGCCCACGCGATCGGCAGGCGGATCGGGAAGTTCGCCCTTTCCCCGCAGCAGCTTGCCGTCCGCCGAAGAGGTGGCATCCGCCGCAGGTGCAGGTATGCCATCGGTGTCCTCTCTCGGTTCGGCTCCGCTGCCGCGGGGGGCTTCCGGTGCGGGTGGGGCATCGGGCGGAAAACCGTCGAAATCGGACAGCAAGGGTTCCGGTTCGGGCGCGTCGTCCCTCGAGGATTCCCTCGCCACCGCGGTGGGTGGGGACCCCGCGCAGGTGAAGTCGGTCCTCGACAACCTCCCTGGACTGCTCGACGAGGACGCCCTGTCGTCGCTGTCCGGACTGCCACCGGAACAGGTGCGGTCGATTCTGGACAGCATCCCCGACGTGGTCGACGAAAAAGCGCTCGCCGAGCTCAGCGGTGTGGACCCGGCGGGCGTGCGCTCGGTGCTGGAGAATCTTCCGGCGGCGTTGGACGAGCAAGCGCTCGCGGCGGCGACCGGTGGCCCGAACGGCTTGTCGTCGTCCGGGGCCGGGATCGCCTCGCAGGACGCGGCATCGGGCGCCGGGGGGATGGCGGGTTCACTGGCTTCCGCGGGTAGCGACTTCCTCGGTCAGATAGGGAAAGCGCTGACCCAGGGGCTGGATTCGCTCACCCAGCTCGGTAGCGCACTACCGGGCGCGCAGCAGATGCAAGATCTGCTGCGGCAGTTCGATCCGAACGCGTTGGCGGCGGCGGGGCTTTCCCCCGCCGATGGCGCCGGTGCGGGGGGTGCTGGCGCGGGCGGTGCGGGGGCAGGCGGCGGTGGAGTCGGTGCCGCTTCACTGGATTCTCCGACCCAACAATCCAGCACGCTGTACCCGCGCGCAGGGCTGCCCGGTGCCGAACAGCCGATCTATCCCGCCGCGGCGGCCGGTGCGCGCACCGACTCCATGCCTGGCGGTTCGCCCATGATGTCACCCGCCGCCGCCGGTGGCGCGGGACAGAACGCAGGCGGCGGGCACAAGCCCGCCAGATACCTGCAGTCGAGAGTGCACCTCGACGAAGCCCTCGGCCCGACGCCCGACCGAGTGCGACCGGTGGCCGAGTCATGAGCCGAACCTGGGAATTCACCGACCTGGAGTTCAATCTCCTCTGCGAGGATGTCCGGCGGGGCGAACTGCCCGCACCGTTCATCTTCACCAGCCGCACCCGCCTCGAAGAGGACTACGAGCTGGAGAAATCTCAGGTCCGCCAGCGGTTGCGACGCCGACTCGACCACGATCTCGACGTCCTGGCGGGCGCGATCGCCAAACCTGACGTCTTCGTCGTCGCGCACGCGTGGAACGACCAGGATTTCGCAAATCCCGAGGCGCGAATCCGGGTGCACGCGATCCGGCATCGAGCACGCGGCTATGTGATCACCCAGCGCCCGGGTGAAACCCTCGCGCACAGCGGCGGTTTCGACGCCGTCGAATGCGATCCGTATTCCCTGGCCGACACCGTGATCGGATTACTCCCACGCTGCGGCGCAGGCAAGCTTGCCGACATCGCGTTGTCACTGCCCGACACCGAACCCACACAGGAGCGCAACCGCCCGGTATCCAGCATCGCCGATGACGACGACGATGACGACCTCGGCGACCACCCCGCTCGCAGCGCCGGGTTCTTCGCCACCCCCGCTCTCAGCACCGGCATTGTCAAAGTGCTGCAAGGCCGCTCCAAATATGGACCCCGCGGGCGGATCGAGGCAGGCCTGTTGTGGCGCGACCTTCCCGACGACGGGCGTTACGTGATCCCGCTGGACGACCCTGCCCCGATCGCCACCGCCATGAGCAGCGACCGGCTGGCCCTCTGGATGCGTGACCGGATCGAGGAAATTCTCACCCGGATGGAATCGCACAGGGAAACCGAGGAATGAGCAGAACCCGGCTCGGCGAACTATCGGAGATCGGGTAGGAGGTCAGACCATCGTGCGGCGGGTGAGAGGCGAGGTGACCACGATGTCGAGTGTCGGCCACGGCGCCCCGACCACGCCCGCCGGATCGAGAAGGTGCCGCACTCTGGTCACCTTGCTACAGCACCCCGACCACGCCCGTGACCTGGCGGCCTGGGCCGCCGGTCATGGCGCCGACTACTTCGACGGCGCCATGATGGCCCTCCCCGAGACCGTCGCCACCTGGTCCTCGTCGGTTCGACGATGAGTTCGCCGGGGAAGCGACCCGCATCCGCGACCTGTCGACCCGCATCCACACCCCGCCCTCGAAACGTGTCCTCGGACCCCGGGTCGCCCGCCCGGTTGTGTTGCGATCAGTCCTTAAAAACACCCCGGGAGTTTATTGTCACAGTGACGGTTTGGGGGTTGGGAGTAGCGGCAGGGGAGTGCGAGACCTGAACGCGACCAGGACCTCTTCGGCGACACTGTCGACACCCCGGCGCGAGTGTGCTTCAGCCGGACAGACGCAAAGCCTCCACCGGGCAGCTGTCGACGGCCAGTCGCACGTCGTCGAGTTCGGCTTCGGGTACCTGGTCGGTCAGCACCGTCACGTTGCCTTCGTCGTCGACTTGAAAGATGTCGGGTAGCAATGCTTCGCACATACCGTGGCCCTCGCAACGGGTGCGGTCGGCGGCGATCTTCATGCCGACACCGAGGCGCCGAGGCGTTCGAGTCGGACGGGTAGGCCATCGAGGGGGACGGGGCCGGTCGCCCAGCCCATCGGCGGCGTGTAGTCGGCGGGAACGGTCCAGCGGTAGCGCAACAGCATGCGGTGCATGATCGCCTTGACTGTCATTGCGCCGAAATAGAGTCCGATGCATTTGTGTGCGCCACCGCCGAAGGGTGCCCAGGTGTAGCGGTGAACCTTGTCCTCGTGCCGTTCGGCGGTGAACCGTTCGGGATCGAACACGTCGGGGTCGTTCCACCAGTGGGCCTGACGCATGGCCGAGTACGAGGTGATCATCACCAAGGTGTCGGCGGGGACGAATTGCCCCTGAATCGCGGTATCCCGCACGGTTTCGCGAATCTGCTGCCCGACAGGGGAGTACATCCGCAAAATCTCTTTGAAGACCAGATCAAGGGTTGGCAGCCGGTCCAGATCGGCGTAGTCGAGTGATTCCTTGCCCAGCGCCTGCGATTCGGCGCGCAGCCGGTCCTGCCATTCAGGGTGCAATCCGAGCTGATACCCCATCATCGACACCGCGATCGTGCTGGTGTCGTGCGCGCCGAGCAGGACGAAGATCAGGTGGTCGACGATGTCCTGGTCGGTGAACGTATGGCCCTCCTCGGACGCGGTGCGGCACAGCACGCTGAACAGATCCTCGCCGTTTCCCGCGCGTTTGGCAGGCAGCTCGCGCCGACAGTAATCCTCCAGCACCGCGCGCCCGCGCAGTCCGCGTGCCCACAGACCGCCGGGCAGATTCGTGCGCACCAGCGCCTGGCCACCGCGCACCGCATCGATGAACGCCCGCTCCAGCCCGGCGGCCTCCGACCCGAGATTCGCCCCCATGAACACTTCCGAGGACAAGCTGAGCAGCAGGCGTTTCGCTGCTGGATAGAGCTGGAAATCGCGGTTCGGTGTCCAGTCGCGCATCCCGCGCTCGATGGCCGGGCTGGTGATATCGAGATAGCCGACCAACCGCGGCCGGGTGAAGGCCTGCTGCAGAATCCGACGGTGGTAGCGGTGTTCTTCGAAGTCGCGCAGCAGGATGCCGCCGTGGAAGAACGGGCCGATGAAGAAGGCGTAGCCGCGCTGCGCGGAATACACCTTGTCTCGGTCGGCGAGTACCTCTTCGGTGGCTTCCGGTCCGGCGACCATGACGACGCGTCGTCCGACGAGTCCGGCCCAGTGCACCGGCCCGTACTTGTCGAAGCGGCGGCGGGCGAAATCGAGGCTGTCGCTCATCGCGGGGATGGCGTGCCCGATGAGCGGGACACCGTAGTCGCCCATGATCGGCCGTAATCCGCTGTCGGGCAGCGGGTCTGCCAGCGCGCGGGTTCGCGAGGGAAACCGTTCGGCAACAGCGGATACGGCGGTTTTGGCCCGTCGGCTCAGGGTCGACTTCATGTTCGTTGTCCCTCTCGCACCGTTGCTCTGTGGTGTGATGTGGACCATACAGGAATCAACCGTTTCCGTAAACGATCGATTCCTGTTTCTGATGCGGCATACTGAGGCTTGTGACACGGGCGGCGACAGGCATCTATCGCGGCACCTCGGCCGAACAGCGACGCGACGAACGCCGCCGGCGTCTGATGGACGCTGCCCTCGACATCATCGGCACCCACGGCTGGGCCGCGACCACCGTGCGCGGAGTCTGCGAACAGGCCAAGGTCGGTCCGCGGTTCTTCTACGAGAGCTTCTCCGACCTCGACGCACTCGCCGGCGCCGTACACGACGAGATCATCGACACCGCGCTCCGCAGCTCACTGGACGCGCTCGCCGCCGCCCCGGACGACATCGCCGCCAAAACGCGGGCCGCCGTCACCGCCATCCTCAATTCCGTCGTCGACGACCCCCGTCGCGCCCGCGTGGCTTTCGCCGAGGCGCACGGCAGCGAAACGCTGATGCGCCGCCGCGCCGCCGCCATGCGCACCATCGCCGACGTCGTCGCCGAACAGGAACGCGCACTGTTGAATCCGCCGGCCGGTAGCGAAACCCTGGTCCGCGCGGTCTCTCTGATGATCACCGGAGGTGCCGCCGAATTGGTCCTGGCCTGGCTCGACGGCGGTATGGACATCAGCCGCGACGAACTGATCAACCTGTGCGTCGAATTCGTGCTGACCTTTGCCGACAACCTGACTATGATGGCCACCCGATTGGCGCGGTGAAGGCGCGCACCGGTCGCCGTGGACGTCCGCCGTGACGTCGACTGGAATCGAGTACGCATCCCGGGTGCCGTGCACATGCCGCTCTAGATGCTCCCCCGCGCGATGTCTGGAACTCTCCGAGGACCGGCTGCTCATCACCTTCTGTACCGGCGGCTTTCGCTCCGCGGGCGCGGCGAACCTGCTGGTCGAGAACGGCTTCGAAGCCGTCAATATGAGCCGTGGCCTGATCGACTGGCGCGCTGCCGGTGGGCCGCTCACCCCGTGAGGTCGAGTTCGCGCGACCGTTGCCGCTGCCTGAGCGGGGAGCCTCACGCTGGATACGCAGACGGACAGCGATCGGCGTATCGGCGCGAAAATCGTCGCGGCCGCGCGCACGGGCATATTTCCATCTATGTAAGGTAAGCCTACACATAGACGAAAGTAGGGCAGTTCCATGCGTATCGTGTCGTTCGGTTTCCAAACCTGGGGTCGCAAGACCCTGCAGGCCCTGATCGACTCGGAGCACGAGGTGGTCCTGGCGGTCACCCACCCGGCCGCGGATTCCGCCTACAAGGCGATCTGGAACGATTCGGTCGAGGAACTGGCCACCGAACACGGCATTCCGGTGCACCTCACCGAACGTGCCGACGCCGAGACCATCGATCTGGTCAAGCGGGCCGAACCCGATGTGATCGTGGTCAACAGCTGGTACACCTGGATGCCCGCGGAGCTGTACGACATGCCGACCCACGGCACCTTGAACCTGCACGATTCGCTGCTGCCGAAATTCACCGGGTTCTCACCCGTGCTGTGGGCGCTGATCAGCGGCGCCGAGGAATTCGGCCTCACGGTGCACCGTATGGACGAACAACTCGACACCGGCGACATCCTGGTCCAGAAGCGCCTGCCGATCCCGCCCGGCGCCACCGGCACCGAACTCGTCCTCGCCGGCATGGAGTTGATTCCCGGTGCGGTACACGAGGCCCTCGGGGCACTCGAGAACGGCACCGCGGTGTGGACGCCCCAGAACAAGGCCGAGCGCACCTACTTCCACAAGCGGTCCGATCGCGACAGCCGGATCGACTGGTCGCTGGACGCGACCGAATCCGAACGGTTCGTGCGGGCGCTGTCCGCGCCGTATCCGCGCGCCTACTCGTACTACCGTGGCGAGCGCATCGAGATTCTCGACGCGGTGATCTCCGAGGCCCGTTACGGCGGCACCGCGGGTCGGGTGATCGTGCAGGAAGGTGGCGGCGCGGTCGTGTGTGGCGCCCAGCCGCACCGGGGCGGCAACCACGCGTTGGTGATCACCCGCGTCCGTAGCGCGGCGGGGACCGAGCACGACGGTGCCGAGTTCTTCGCTCGCGGCGGCTATCTCACCGACTGCCCCGCCTGAGTTTTCGGTTCCGCAGCGCCCGGCCGACGGCACGGGCGCTGACTTCCACCTTCGCTCCCAGCTTCTGAGGCACCATGATTCCCCACGGTTCGATCCCTGCTGTCCGCCCGCTCACCGCGGCACAACGCGAGGTGTGGTTCGCACAGCAATTGCTCGGACCGGTGTCGCTCGCCATCGCCCAATATGTCGACCTGCGCGGACCGCTCGACCTCGCGGCATACCGTCGCGCGGCCCACCTGGCCGCGCGTGATCTGGGCGCCTATGTGCGCTTCACCGTCGTCGACGGGGAGCCGGGACAGGTGCACGACGAGGGCATCGACGACCACATCGCCGTCGTCGACTGCAGCGGGGAATCCGACCCGGAGGCCGCCGCCCGAGCGTGGATGCGGGCTGATCTGGGCGCGCCGTTCGATCTGATCGCCGATCCGCCCATCGTGACCACGGTCCTGCGGCTGAGCTCGCAGCATCACCTGCTCTACACCCGTGCCCATCACCTGGCGCTCGACGGCTCCGGCGCCGTCCGCATGCAGCACCTGCTGAGCGGTCACTACACGGCCCTGCTGGAGGGCAACGAACTGCCGTCGGCCGCAGTCGATTCGACGGCTGTGCTCACCGCCGCGGAGGAAAGCTACCTGGGCTCGCGGCGGTATGGAACCGATCGCGAATACTGGCGCGAGCAGCTCGCCGCGCTGCCTGGCCCGGTTACCCTCGCGACGCGGCCCGGTGCCCCCGATCCGCTGCCGATCCACGCCCGCGCCGAGCTGGGGGAATCGCTGGTCGAGCGGTTGCGGGCGCGGGCTGACTTCCCCGGCATCGCTCCTGTGCTGGTGGCGGCGTTCGCCGCGTTCCTCGGCAGGCTCACCGACAGCGAGTCGGTGGCGCTGAGCCTGCCGGTCACCGCGCGCACCGTCGCCGCGATGCGTGAATGCGGTGCCATGACATCGAATATCGTGCCACTGCACTGCTCGGGCCGCACCGTCGGCGCGGCCATCGCCTGCGCGCGTGCCGAACTGAGCGGAGCACTGCGCCACCAGCGCTATCGCGGTGCCGAGATGGTTCGCGACAGTGGGCGCCGGGCCGAGTCGCTGGGTTTCGGACCGGCGGTCAACATCATGAACTTTCACACCGAACTGATGCTGGGTCCGGCGCGCGGCGTCATCGAACTGCTGTCCACCGGGCCGGTCGAGGACCTCGCGCTCAACGTGTATCCGGTGACCGGTTCCGGGTTGCGGGTCGAGTTCGAAGCCAACCGTCATCGCTACACCGAGGCCGAGGTCACCGCGCATCTGGATCGGTTCGTCGGCTTTCTGACGGCGTTCGCGGCCGCTGACGACGCTGTTTCGATCGACCGGTTGCCGGTCCTCACCGACGCCGAGGCGGGCCTGCTCGTCCCCTGGTGCGGGCCGACGGCGGGTGCACCGGCCACGCTGGGTGAGCTGATCGCCGCCGCCGTCGCGGCGAACCCGGACGGCATCGCCGTCGTCTACGGCGAGAAGCGCTGGACCTACCGCGAATTCGACGCGTGGACCGACCGCCTCGCCGGTGCGCTGCAGGCCGCGGGTGCCGGCCCCGAGACCTTGGTCGCGATGGTCATGGAACGTTGCGCGGCCTCGGTCGGCGCGGTCTGGGCGATCGCCAAGACCGGGGCGGGTTTCGTGCCGATCGACGGGGGATACCCGGCCGAGCGCATCGCGCACATCCTCGGTGACTGTGGTGCCACCCTCGGTGTCACCGGCGTGGAGCACCCGGCGGATCTGCCCGGATCGGTCCGCTGGACGATCGTCGACCCCGATACGGTGCCGGAGGCAAAGCTGCGACCCGTTGCCGCGCGGCCCGAGCACCCCGCGTACCTCATCTACACCTCCGGGTCGACCGGTATCCCCAAGGGCGTGCTGGTGACCCACGGGGGGCTCGCGAACCTTGCGGCCGAGCGCCGCGACCGATACGCGCTGCGCCCCGGAGCCCGGACCCTGCACCACGCCTCCCCGGGTTTCGACATGGCGGTCGGCGAGATCCTGTGTGGACTGGCCGGTGCGGCGACGCTGGTGGTGGCCTCGCGCTATGTGATGGCGGGGCCGGATCTGGCCGAGCTCATGCGGCGCGAGCGGGTGACCAACGCCATCATCACCCCGGCGGTGCTGGCCACCCTCGACCCCGAGACCCTGCCCGACCTGCGCGTCCTGGGTGTCGGTGGGGAGGCGATCCGCTCCGACCTGGTCGCGGCCTGGTCGCGAACCCGGTTGATGCGCAACGGATACGGCCCCACCGAGGCCACCGATATCGCCACCATCGCCGAGCTGACGCCGGACCGACCAGTGACAATCGGCGCGCCCTTGCGCGGATTCCACGCACTGGTGCTGGATGCCAGGCTGCGACCGGTGCCACCCGGTGTCCTCGGCGAGCTCTACCTCGGCGGCCCGGCACTGGCCCGCGGCTACCACGGACGGCACTCGTTGACCGCCGCCCGATTCGTCGCTGATCCGTTCGGCCCGCCCGGCGGGCGCGTGTACCGCACCGGTGACCTGGTCACGCTCACCGCCGGGGCCGAGCCCGAACTGATCTACCACGGCCGCAGCGACTTCCAGATCAAGGTGCGCGGTCACCGCATCGAGCCGGGCGAGATCGAGACCACGCTCACCGGTGTGCCCGGCGTCGGCCGGGCCGCCGTCACCGCCCATCAGGACTCCAGGGGTACCCATCTGGTGGCCTACCTGGTGCCGGACGGTCCACTCGACGTGGAGCAGGTGCGGCGTCAGATCGCCGAGCAGCTGCCCGCGTATCTGCGACCGAGCGCCTATCACGTACTCGACACCTTGCCGCTGACTCCCAACGGCAAACTCGACACCCGTCGCCTGCCCGCGCCGGTGTTCGGTCACCACGGTTCCCGGCCCGTCTCGACGGACTCGGAGCGGACGGTGGCGGCGGCCTTCGCCGACGTTCTCGCAATCGAGGTGGCCGGGGCCGAGAGCGACTTCTTCGAACTCGGCGGGACCTCGCTCACCGCCACCGCGCTCGCGGGGCGGCTCGGCATCGGCGTGCGCACCGTCTTCGACGCACCGACCGTCGCGGCGCTGGCGCTGCGACTCGACGACGCCGACCCGGCCGAGGACGCACCGGTGCCGCAAGCCCGGCCCGAACAGTTGGCGCCCGCCCCGGCGCAGCTGCGGATGTGGCTGCTCAATCAGCTGTACCGGGATTCGTCGGCGTACCACCTGCCGATCGCGTTGCGCCTGACCGGATCTCTCGATGTGGCGGCCCTCGATGCCGCGGTGCGGGATGTGGTGGACCGGCACGAGGTCCTGCGCACGGTGTACCCCGCGGCCGATGCCGGGCCACAGGTGCGCCTCCTGACCGTCGACGCGGCTCTGGGCGGCACACCGCTGACCGCGCGCGCTCTCGACGCGGCCGATCTGGACGCCGAACTCGCGGTGACGGTCGCCGCGCCCTTCGACGTCACCACCGACGCGCCGATCCGGCTCGCCCTGTGGAATCTCGGTTCCGACGACCACGTGCTCGCGCTGGTGGCACATCACATCGCCGCCGACGGCTGGTCGCACGGTCCGCTCGTGGCCGATCTGTCAGCGGCGTACACCGCGCGGGCTGCCCGACGGCCACCGCGGTGGGAACCGCTGCCGCTGCAGTACGCCGACTACACACTGTGGCAGCACCGGCGGCTCGGTGATCGGCACGACCCGCTCTCGCGTGCCGCCGGTCAGCTCGCGCACTGGGTGCGCACGCTGGACGGCGCGCCCGACCGGCTGCCGCTACCGACCGATCGAGTCCGTGCTCCTGGCTCCGGCAGGCCGGGCGGCGCCGGCGCGGTGGTCGAGTTCGAGATCGGCGACGATGTCGCGACCGCGCTGGCCGAGCTGGCTCGACGGCACAACGCGACTCCCTTCATGGTCGGTTACGCGGCCTTCACCGTTCTTCTCGGTGACCTGGCCGGTAGCGCGGACGTGACGATCGGAACCCCCGTCGCGGGCCGCGGACACCCCGCCCTCGACCGCTTGGTCGGCATGTTCGTGAACACCCTGCCCCTGCGCCTGACTCTCGATCCGCAGGAACACTTCACCGCGCTGGTGGCGCGCGCCAGGGAGGTCTCGCTCGCCGCGCTCGGCAACGCCGACGTCCCCTTCGATCACATCGTCGAAGCGGTGAATCCACCACGCGACAACACCCGGCACCCCCTGTTCGAGGCGGTGTTCTCCTACGAGAACCTACCCGCCTCGCCCTCGCTCGATCTCGGTGGACTGACCGTATCCGCCCTCGATCTCCCTTGGGAAATAACACATTTCGATCTCAGCCTCACCCTGCGCGAACGCCCCGGAACCGGCGGCCTGACGGGAAGCCTGCGTTACGCCACCGACCTCTACGACGCGGCGTCGGTGGCCGGGTTCGCGACGCGGTTCCATGACATCCTGACAGCGATCACCGCACATCCCGAGGTGACTGTCGCGCAGCTGTCCGACACGGTCACGCCCGGCCTCGGTCTTCCCGAGCGCTCGGCGCCGGAAGGCGACGCCGTCTCCGGAGCTTCGGCCGGTGGCGGCGAGCCGGCGACCGTGCGCGAGCTCGCCGTGGCCCAGGTGTTCGCCGATGTGCTGGAACGAGATTCGGTCGCGATCGACGACAGTTTCTTCGAACTCGGTGGCACCTCGCTGTTGGTCTTCACACTCCGGTCGGAGCTGCGGACCCGGCTCGGTATCGATGCCGACCCACGCATGCTGTTCGAAGCGCCGACGCCGCGTGCGGTGACAGCGGCGGTGACGGCGGAGTCCGGCGCGGCGGCGGCCGGGCACTGGACCGACATGCTGATCGCCGATGCGCGCCTCGATCCCACGATCACGGTGCCGGCGGAGTTCGCGGCACCACCGACGTCGGCCGACGATGTGTTTCTGACCGGAGCCACCGGCTTCGTCGGCATCCATCTGCTGCGCGAACTGCTCGACCGCACCGCATCGCGCGTGTGGTGCCTGGTCCGCGCCGAGGACGCCGACGACGTGCGCCGCCGACTCGAAACAACCCTGCGGCGCTACGGACTCGGGACCGAGGGCCTCGCGGATCGGGTCGTGCCGGTGCCCGGCGACCTCGCCGCGCCGCGCTTCGGGCTCGCCGCCGACACCTGGGCCGGGTTGGCGGCACGGATCGAGGTGATCTACCACAACGGCGCCCGCGTGAATCATCTGGAATCCTATGCCGCCCTACGCCCGGCCAATATCGCCGGAACCGTCGAGATCCTGCGACTGGCGGTCGACACCAGGGTGAAGGCCCTGCATTTCGTCTCCACCGTGTCAGCCGCTGTCGGCGTCGGGCACACCGGAACAGTCACCGAGCGCACGGCGATCACCGCCGACCAGGTACCCCGCAACGGGTATCTGGCCACCAAATGGGTGGCCGAGCAGTTGGTCCTCGCGGCAGCCGAACGCGGGTTGCCGGTCGCGGTGCACCGGCCCGGCCTGGTCGCCGGATCGATCAGCAGCGGCGCCAACAGTGCTGACGACGCGTTCTGGACGCTCATCCGGTCGGCCGCCCATCTCGGGGTCGCACCCGACATCGAATCCGCCGACGTCACCTTGGCGCCGGTCGACTACGTGGCACGGGCGCTGGTCACGCTCGCCACCGGGCGGCAGCCCGACACCGAGATCTATCACCTGGTCAACAGTGCGTCCACCAATGTCGGGGATATCCTCAATACCCTGCGCCGCACCGGTTTTCCCATCGAGATCGTGTCGGTGGCCGATGCCGCCGAGCGATTGGCCGGGCGGATCGCGCAGCACGCCGACCTCATGCGCGCGGCACTCGTCGCCGACAACTACCTCAACGGCGGGGGCGACGCCCTGATCGTCGACGACACCAACACCCGAGCGGTACTGGCTCGATCCGGGGTGCGTTGTGCGGCAATCGATGCCGTTGTCCTACAGCGTTATGTCGACGGTTTCATCACCGCGGGTCTGTTGCCGACCCCGGTCGCCGACCCGTCCGAGGTCCGCTAGGTGTACGAGGGCGCCGGTCCGAGTGCTGTATGCCGTTGCAGCCCACCCCTTTTTAGTTAGGTTAGGATAAGTTAACGTCTATGGTTGACTATGCGGTCGAGGCGGAGGGTCTCGTCAAACGATTCGGCGGGGTTACCGCGCTGGACGGGCTCGGTTTCGCGGTGGAACGGGGCACGATCGCGGGGGTGCTCGGACCGAACGGGGCGGGAAAGACGACAACAATCGACGTACTGACCACCTTGCTGGTTCCCGACGCGGGTCGCGCGCGGGTAGCCGGTCACGATGTGGTGGCCGACCCGGGAGCGGTCCGGTCGGTGATCGGTCTGACCGGGCAGTTCGTCGCCCTGGACGAGAACCTCACCGCGCGCGAGAACCTCGCCCTGTTCGGGCGGCTGCTGAAACTGGGACGGCGGCGCGCGGCCGAGCGCGCCGAGGAACTGCTGCACCGCTTCGATCTCACCGATGCCGCCGATCGGCGCAGCGGTACCTTCTCCGGCGGCATGCGACGACGGCTCGACCTCGCGGCATCGTTGATCGGCGAACCGGAAGTGCTCTTCCTCGACGAACCGACCACCGGTCTCGACCCGCGCAGCCGCGCGGTGCTGTGGGACGTGGTCCGCGACCTACGCGACGACGGTATGACCATCCTGCTCACCACCCAATACCTGGACGAGGCAGACGAACTGGCCGACCGGATCGTCGTGGTCGACCACGGCCGAGTGATCGCGGACGGCACCGCCGACGAGCTCAAGGACCAGGCAGGCGGTTCGGTCTGCCACGTCACCGCGGCCGAGAGCGACCGCCCCCGGATCGCGGCCGCGCTGGCGGACATGACCGGGCTCGCCCAGTTGAGCGACGGCGTCGCCGTCGCCGCGTCGGGCGCCGCGACGCTGATCGATGTCGTGCGCAGGCTCGATGCCGCCGAGATCGCCGTCGACGACATCGCCCTGCGCCGCCCGACCCTCGATGACGTGTTCTTCCGCCTGACCGGGCATCCCAGCGTTCCCGGCGAACTCGAGGATGCCCCGTGAGGACCATCGCCGCATCGAAAACCGATGCCGCGCCGACCCGTCCGCATCCGTCGATAGGGGCCGACACCGCGATCCTGGCCGGGCGCCACCTGCGGTTGATGAGCAGACGCCCCGCCTCCGTCATCGGCGCCGTGGTGCTGCCGTTGATCTTCGCCACGATGTTCTACGTCGTGTTCGGCACCGTGGTCGAGCGCCGGATCGGCAGTGGCTACGGCCAATATCTGCTGCCCGCGGTGATTCTGCAGGCGATGCTGTTCACGGCTATGTCGGCGGCCATTCTGTCGGTCGAGGACGTGACCGGCGGCATGATCCGCAGGCTCCGTTCCATGGCGGTCTCGCCCATCGCCCCGGTACTGGGACTGGTCGGCGCGGAGCTGACCCGCGCGGTGCTGACGATCGCGGTCCTGCTGCCCGCCGGCGCCGTCATGGGCTTCCACCTCGAAGGTGGTGTTCTCGCATCGATCGGATTCGTGCTCATCGCACTGTTTTTCGCCGCAGTGGTGTGCACCGGGTTCATCGCGATCGGTTTCGCGGTGGGCAAGGTGGACTCGGTACAGGTGATCACCAATGTCATCTTCTTTCCGTTCCTGCTCGTGTCGAACGCCTTCACGCCGACCGAAGCGTTCCCGGACTGGCTGCAGCCGTTCGTCGCCAATCAGCCCCTCAGTTGCACCGCCGACGCGCTGCGTGCACTGGCCGCCCCGGAGGCAGCCATCGCCGGGCCGGTCACGACAGCCCTGCTGTGGTTGAGCGGCGGGTTCGTCGTGTGTGTCGCGGTCGCGGCCAGGGCATATCGGAGGTCACTGTGAACGAAACCCGCACCGCGACGGGACCCCGCCCGCATGTGCTCGTCGACGGATGGGCGCTCACCGTCCGCGCCATCCGGGTGACGCTGCGCAACCCTGTCCTGCTGATGATGGCGACGTTCTTCCCCCTCATCCTGTTGGTGCTGATGACGGTGTCGTTCGGCTCGCTGGTCGTCCCCGGCGGCAGCCGGGCCGACTACGTGAACTTCAGCCTGCCGCTGTTCGCCGTCATGGGCATCGCGTTCGCCGGGCTCGGCACCGCCATGACGACCTACGACGATCTGCAATCAGGATTCGACCGTCGACTACGGGCGATGCCGATCGCGCGAGCGGCCCCGCTGATCGGGCGCATCGCCGGCGATGCGGTGCGCAACCTGATCACCTTGCTCGCGGTGATCGGGGTCGGCTATCTGCTCGGATTCCGTTTCACGGGCGGCGTGCTCGGCGTGCTCGGTTTCCTCGTACTGCCGTTGATCTTCGGCACCGGGGTCGCCTGGATGATGGTGGCGATCGCGGTCCACGCGAAGTCCGGCGAAGCGGTGGGTTCGGCGCTCAACGCGATCCTGCTGGTGGCCTCGTTCCTGTCGACCGGATTCGTACCACGCCAGGATCTTCCGTCGTGGATCCAGCCCGTCGCCGCCGCCAACCCGGTGTCGTCGGTGGTCGAGGCGATGCGCGCGATGGCGGCATCCGGACCGATCGCATCGCCCATTGGGCGCGCGCTCGCGTGGACGGTGGCGCTGACCGTGGTGTTCGCGACGCTCGCGATTCGCGGATACCGCCGCCGCTGAACCACGGGCCGTAGGAGACTGCTTCGTCGCGGGCTCGCTGGCCGGGCGAGAAACTGTATCCGATCTGCGACAACTACTCGGTCCACACGCGAGCCGAGGTCCGAGCGTGGTGCGCGGAGAACGACGTCGAGTTGGAGTTCCTGCCGACGTATTCGTGGCTCAACCGCATCGAGTGCGAGTTCGCCGCGCTGCGGTACTTCACGCTGAACGGGACCGACCACCGCAGCCACGCCGAGCAGGACTCGGCGATCGGTGGCTACATCCGCTGGCGTAACCAGCACGGACCTATCCGCGACTTCGCGGTCGGCTCGAAGATCCGGCGACCGGATTACCTATCCCACGTCGCTTGACGCGGCACTAGCGAGTCAACGGGGTGAGTTCGCCGTCCGGGCCGAAGAGGCGGAGGTTCCAGTCGGCGAGCAACGCGGTGTTGTCGACGTCGTCGGGGTGGAAGCCGGGGCGCAGGTAGTCGAGTAGGCGGCTGCGGACGGCGGCCGCGAGAAAGGGTGAGTGGCGCAGCGCGGCCAGGCTGGCGAAAAGGCGGCGCGGGTTGTATGCCGCGCGGTCGCCGGCGAGGGAGAGGAGGGTGTGCGCGGCCGTGTTGAACGTGAAAGTGAACATCAGGACTCGCATCGCCCGGATCCGGATCCGCTCCGAACCCCCAACGGCACGATAGACATCGAAGGCGACACTGCGGTGCTCGGACTCCTCGAGCGCGTGCCACAGCAGGATCGGCCGCGCATCGCCGGTGCCGAGGAGCGCGCGAGCACGTGGTTCGGCCAGTAGGGTTTCGGCGAGTACGGCGGTGAAGTGCTCTAGTGCGGCGGTCACGGCGAGGCGCGCGTGTGGTGACCGACGGCCCAGCACCGCGTTGAAGCGACGCGTGGCCCGCTCGCCTCGACCGATCGGGTAGCCCATGTCGCGCAGCCGATCGTTGAGCGCGGAGTGTTCGCGGCCATGGGTGACTTCCTGGCCGATGAAGCCCTTCACGCGTTGCCGCAGTTCGGGATCGGTGATCTGCGCGTCGAACTCCCGCACCGACCGTACGAAGAAATCCTCACCCTCGGGAAATACCGAGGACAGGAACGCGACAGCATGGCTCATCACCAGATCGCCGTCGACGAAATGCCGGTCCGAACTGGCCTCCGGGTAACCGAACCGGATGCGCCGTACGGGGATCTCGTGCTTGACCATGATCGAAACCAATCTATGACAGTGGTCCATGGAGGGTAGCGGCGCGCACTCCTCCCCACATCCACCCACAGGTGGAAAACGACCGGGCCGAGCTGCACTCGACCGGCTCGGGCGGCACCGCCACGATCAGGGCGGTCGGTACCCGGATTCCCCGCGGAAAAAGACGGCGTGATCGAACGGTCGGCGGGAGTGACGTGGCCGCGCTCTGATCGGTGCATCGCGCTGGTTGTCCGGTCCGAACGATGCGGCGATGTCCACGATCACGCACGCGGTCCGAAGAATTCGGCTCGGGCGGCATCGATGCGTGCCTGCGCTTGGGCGGCGCCTTGGAAACTGACCGCGGCCGATCCGCCACCGGCGAGCCCCAGGGCGAGGAGACCGCCGATCACCGAGAGGAGATTCGGCTCGGGAAGAATGCCCATGTCGCTGGTGGGTGCGACCTCGTGGGCCGGTTCCGCCGCACCGCCGCTGGGTACGGGTGTGACGGGTGAATCCTCTGCTCCGCCGGGGGGCGGTGCATCGGGTGATTCGCCGGCTCCGCCGGGAGCGGATCCGGCGGGTGGTGTGGCGTTGGCACCGCCGGGTGAGTCGCTGCCCGGTGCACCGCCGGGTTCAGCGCGGTCCGGCTGAGCGGTGTCCGGCTCGGGCGGTGCGGGCTCGGGCGGTGCCGGCTCGGGCGGTGCGCCGGGAGCCGGGGCAGGTGCCTGCGGCTCGGGTGCAATGCCGGGGTTCTGGTTTCCGTTGTTGCCTTGGTTGCCGTTGCCGCTGCCGGGGTTCTGGTTTCCGTTGTTGCCTTGGTTGCCGCCGCCGTTGCCTTGGTTGCCGTTGCCGCTGCCGGGGTTCTGGTTTCCGTTGTTGCTCTCGTTGCCGCCGCCGTTGCCTTGGTTGCCGTTGCCGCTGCCGGGGTTCTGGTTTCCGTTGTTGCTCTCGTTGCCGCCGCCGTTGCCCTGGTTGCCGTTACCGCTGCCCGGGTCCGAGTTCCCGTTGTTTCCACCATTGCCGTTGTCTTCCGGACCCGCGACGAAACGGGTTGCGCCGCCGAATCCGTCGCCACCGGGGATGTCGGTGGAGCCGAGTCTCCCGGCGACGGCGATCTTATCGCTGGCAGCGATGGTCGGCTGGGCAGCCGCAGACCCGCCGTAACCGAGGAGACCGAGGACACCCGCGGCCCCGGCCACCACGGCTGCTCGGCTCACCCGACCGACTGTCACGCGTATTCCGTCCCGTCCGCTTGCCCAGCTCACACCATTCGGTCGGATCCGGCCGCCTCCGCGTTACGCACTGCCTCGCCGAGAATCGGCGGCTCGCCCGCGAAGTGTCCTCGGTCGACGCCCGCGAGTGTCCGCTCGAACTACTCGTGCCCGACGGGACGCCCCTGTCGAAAAGGGACTCGGTGGATCTAATCGGACTGTGCGTCCCACTCTGCGCGGTCGCTGCCGAACCAGTGCTCGGGCAGGTCGAGCATTCGAAGGAATGCGGTCGCGGCGGGGGTGAGGCCAGCGCGGCTCCAGATGACGTTCTCGACCCGGGTCGGTGCGCCGGTGACCTCGACGGCGACGACGCCGGTCAGCTGCGGAACGTACCGAGACGGGAGCATCGCGATGCACAGACCCTGCCGAACCAGACGCGCCATCATGAAATCGGCGGTGGTCACTTCGAACGCGACCTCACGGGTGAGACCCGCTGCGGCGAACGCCTGATCAGACTGCTCACGCCCCGCCGTTCTGGGCGGCAGATCCACGAACACTTCCGAGCACAGCCGCTGGAGATCGACCACCGTCTCGTCGGCCAAGGGGTGGTCCGGCGCGACGACGGCGACGAGGTGGTCGCGGCAGAGTTCGCGCACGTTCACCCCGTCGAGAAGCTTTGTCGTGGGTAGGCCGAGGAAGGCTACTTCGAGGATCCCTTCCTTGACCTGGTCGATGAGGTCCTCGCTCGCGCCGACACGAAGGCTGACCTGCACGTCCGGATACCGCCGGCGAAATCTGGACAAGGTGCCTGGGATATCCGCCGCGGCGACCGTCGGAATTATGCCGAGCGACAGACGCCCTCTGACCTCGCCGACCGCGGCGGCGACTTCGGCCGTGACCCGCTCGGCGGCGTTGAGGCACTGACGGGCCGCGGGCAGGAACGCCTCGCCGGCGGCCGTCAGTCGCACGCGCCTGCTTGTGCGTTCGAACAACCGAGCTCCCAGTTCGCGCTCCAGCCGTGCGATCTGGTGACTGAGCGCGGACTGCACGACCAGGCACCGCTCGGCTCCTCGGGTGAAGCTGTTGGTCTCGGCGACGGCGATCACGTACCGCATCTGCTGGAGTTCCACGGATCAATCTTGTCTCGCGATCGTTCGGATGACAAACATGTGTTGGACGCATGGATGTCGCCCGGCGAGACTTTCCGTGTGAGCCGATCGCCGCCATACGGAATTCCCGTCCAGCATGTCGCCCCACTTTTCCAGCGCTGGACCCAACCTCGGACTTCCGAGAATCAGCGCTGCGGAATTCACGCGACAACAGATCCGAAATCGACGTCAAGGAAATAGGAAATTCAGCCCGTGACTGCGCAAGTCGACATTACTCATTCCACTTTCCGGGCCTGGCTCGGAGTAGCCGCCATCACCGCGAGCCTGTTCGTCTTCGTCACGACCGAACTCATGCCGATCGGTCTACTCACGCCGGTGAGCGCGAGCCTGACCGTATCCGTGGGGTTCGCCGGAATGATGGTCACCCTCTACGGCATTTCCGCGGGCGTGGGTGTTCCGTTCATCGTTGCCTGGACCAGGCGAGTCAATCGCCGGGTGCTCCTGTGCGGCATTCTCGTAATTCTGGCTCTCGGTAACCTCTTCACAGCGATTTCGCCCGACTTCGGCCTCGTGCTCGCCATCCGGCTGATCATGGGATTCGCGCACGGAGTGTTCTGGGCGATCGGCGTGAGTATGGCGATGCGACTGGTTCCCGAGCACCAGGCCAGTAAGGCCGCCGCGGTCGCGCTGTCCGGGATGTCGGTCGCGACCGTGGTCGGCGTACCCCTCGGCACGCTGGTGGAGAGCCTCACCGATTGGCGGATGACATTCCTGATCTGGAGCGGGTTGGCGGCGCTGGTGTTCGTCGCCGTCGCTGCCGCTGTCCCGTCGTTGCCGTCGACGAACGCGGTTCCCGTCAGGGAGGTCTTCCAACTCCCGCTCGAGAACGGGCGGCTGAGGATGGTGCTGTTCACCGTCGTGCTGTACGTACTCGGCCACTTCGGGGCCTACACCTTCATTCGCCCGTTCATGGAGCAGAGCGCGGCGGTCTCGTCGGCGCTCATCACCGCTCTGCTGATCGTCTTCGGTGTCGGCGGCGCGATCGGCAACTTCATCGCCGGAAACACCGTGAACAGGAACATGAAGACCACCTTCATCGTCGCCTGCGCGGGACTCGTCGGATCGCTGCTGTTGCTGCTCGCCGTCGGTGACACGGCAGTCGGCCTTGGCGTGGCGGTGGTGCTGTGGGGTGTCTCGTTCGGCGCCGCCAACCTGTGCCAGGTCAACATGATGCTCGCGGCCGCGCCGGACACATTCGAGGCCGCCATGTCGCTCAACACCATGGGCTACAACATCGCGATCGCGCTCGGCGCATTGCTCGGTGGCTTGTTCGCCAACAATTTCGGTGTCTCGGCCGCGGTCTGGCTCGGCATCGCGCTCACCGGTGCCGCGCTGCTGTCCGCACTCGGCTCGCACCGAGATATCACCCCGGAATCCGGTTAGACGGGATGGCCACTGTCGCCGGCCGGCCATCGGACGGCCGTTCAGGCCAGCCAATCGTCGAGGTGGGGGAGTTCGGTGGCTACTGTGCCGGTGAACCGGGGTGGACGCTTCTGGAGGAAGGACATGATGCCTTCGCGCAGGTCGGCGCTGGAGAAGGCGTAGGAGATGAGGCGGGCGTCGAGGGTGAAGACGTCGTCGGGTGTTTTGTCGCCGGACATGGCGACCAGGCCGCGGCGGATCGCGGCGACGGAGACGGGGGAGACCTGGGTGGCCAGTTCGGCGGCAAGGGCCCGGGCGGCGGGCAGGAGGTCGTCGGTGGCGTGCAGGCTGGTGATCAGGCCCGCGGCCAGGGCTTCGTCGGCACCGAAAACGCGGCCGGTGATCATCCATTCCTTGGCTTTGGCCAGGCCGACGATGCGGGGCAGGAACCAGAGCGAACCACCCTCGGGAAACAGCCCCCGGCGGGCGAAGACGAAACCGAAGCGGGAATCGGTGGCGGCGAGCCGGAAGTCGGCGGCGAGGGTCATGGACAGGCCGACGCCGATGGCAGCGCCCTGCATGGCGACGATGACCGGTTTGTTCAGGTCGGTCATCGGGCGCACGACCCGGGTGGACCATTCGACCCAATCCGGGGCGGTGACGTCCTCGTCGGATCCACCCGATGTCAGATCCATACCCACGCAGAAGTCTTTCCCCGCGGCGGCGAAGATCACCACGCGAACATCGTCGTCGCGGTCGGCTGCGATGAAGGCAGCGCCGAGCTCGTCGGCCATCTCGGTGGTGAAACCGTTGCGGGCCTCGGGACGGCTCAGCGTGATGGTGGCAACGGCCGCGTCGACGCTGTAAACGATGGTTTCATAAGTCATGTCGACTCCTTGGTTCAGCGTGTGCCGGATGCGGCGCGAACGAGCAACTCGACCATGGCGGTGGCCTTGCCGGACTGTGGCGGGTCACCGGTGATGATGTCGCTCCAGACGAAAGCTTCGCCGACGCGCACGATCGCGTAGGCGAGATCGCGGACTTCGATGCGCGGATCGAGATCGGGCAGGTCGGTCAGCCGCGAGGCGACCCAGTCGATCATTCGGCCCTGGACGACGGAGTAGCCCGAAGTCAGCACGCGCAAGCCGTATTCCGGGTCGTCGGCGACGAATCGGGTCAGCGGTTCGAAGGTGCGGACCGTATCCGCGAGTGTGCCGAAGTTGCGGACGAAGCGCCCGGCGCGATCAGCGGACACGCTGGGCCCACGGGCCTCGACGCGACCGATCGCCTCCGCGATGATCCGCCACACCACCTCACCTATGACCACTTCCCGGCTACCCCACCAGCGATACAGCGTGGCGCGGCCGATCCCCGATTCGCGGGCCAGCTGTTGCATATCGATGCGGCGGCCTTCGAGAAACCACCGGTGCGCGAGGTCGATGACGGCCTCACGCACCGCGCCGCTGGTCACGACTACGGCCTCGTCAGCTCGGCATAGCGGGCGAGGTGGTGGTCGCTGGATCCGAATTCGTGCTCGATCGCGGTCAGCCGCTTGAAGTAGTGACCGATAGCGAGTTCCTCCGTCATGCCCATCGCGCCGTGCAGTTGGACGGAGCTCTGGCCGATGAATCGAGCGGCACGGCTGACGGTGACCTTGGCCGCCGATGTCGCCCGCGCCCGCACCGTCGGTGCCGCGTTCAGTGAGTGGATCGCCAAATATGTCGCGGCGACAGCCTGCTCCAGTTCCATGTACATATCGACCATGCGGTGTTGCAGAACTTGGAAGCTGCCGATCGGCTGACCGAATTGCCGGCGTTGCTTGGCGTATTCGACGGTATCGGCCAGCACCTTGCGCATACATCCGACCGCTTCCGAGGCGATCGCCGCGATCGCCTCATCGGTGGTCGCCGCGATCGAAGACCATGCGTCACCTTCCGGGCCGAGCAGCGCGGCGGCGGGCAAGCGGAATTCGGTGAAGGTGATATCGGAAGCGACCCGATCGTCGATCGTCCGGTAAGAGTGGATCTCCACCCCGGCCGGCGGATTCGCCGCATCGAATTCGGTGAGGAACAACGAGATACCGGATTCGTCGCGCCGAACGCCGCAGGTGCGTGCGCTGATGATCAGATGGGTCGCCAGCGGCGCACTGGTCACGACGGTCTTGCTGCCGTCGATCACCCACGAGTCACCGTCGCGGCGCGCGGTCGTCGACAGATCGTGCATCGCATGACCGGACATCGGCTCCAGTGCGGCGAACGCGGTGCGCGCGGTACCGGCCACGATCTGCCGCAGCAGGGCATCGGCGGCCGCACCACCGGAGCGTTTCAGCAGCCCCGCCCCGACTATGACCGTGTCGACATACGGTTCGACGACGAGCGCGCGCCCGAGTTCCTCGGCGACGACCATCATTTCGATCGGCCCACCGCCCATGCCGTCGACATCCTCGGGCAGGGTCGCACCGAGAATGCCCAGTTCCTCGGCGAAACCGCGCCACACCGCGGGTTGCCACCCCGCGGCGGACTTGACCGCGCCGCGACTGTTCTCCAGGTCGTAGCGGGCACCGAGGAATCGGGCCACCGAATCACGCAGGAGTTCCTGCTCTTTGGTGAAGGTGAAGTCCATCAGAGCCCCAATGCTGCCTTGGCGAGGATATTTCGCTGAATTTCGTTGCTGCCCGCGTAGATCGAGCCTGCACGGTCGTTGAAGTAGCGCAGCGGCGCGACGGCCTGCCACTGCTCACCGCTGCGGTAGCCGTCGGCCGGTGGCTGGAACTCGGCGATCGGCCCACCGGGTTTCGTCGCATGCGGTTGGTACACCCGACCGCGCGGACCCGCCGCCTCGAGCGCCAGTTCGGTGATCTTCTGGCTCAGTTCGGTGGCCAGGATCTTCAGCATCGACGAGGCGGGGCCGGGATCCTTGCCCTGTGCCAGCACCGACAGCGTTCGGTACTCGAGGATCTCGAGTACTTCGGTGCGAATCCGCGCCTCGGCCAACTTGGCCGCGAAGATGGCGTCATCGATGAGCGGGTTGCCGTCCGGGCCGGCCTGCCCGGCTGCCGCGGTGGCGACTTCCTGGGCCATCACCTGCAACATCGGCGACAGAGCCCCGCCACGTTCGTGGACGAGCAGGTACTTCGCCACGGTCCAGCCGTCGTCGATCCGGCCGAGCACATTGGTTTTCGGCACTCGGACGCCGTCGAAGAAGACCTGGTTCTGCACCTGCTCGCCGGAGGTCATGACCAGCGGGCGGATCTCGATACCCGGCGAGGTCATATCGATGAGCAGGAAGGTGATGCCCTGCTGCTTCTTTCCTTCGCGCGACGTGCGGACCAGGCAGAAGATCCAGTTCGCCTCCGTCGCGTGGGTGGTCCAGATCTTGCTTCCGGTGCACACGAAATCTGCACCGTCGTCGACGGCGGCCATCGTCAGCGAGGCCAGATCCGATCCGGATTCCGGCTCCGAATACCCCTGGCAGAAGAACACCTCACCGGTGAGGATCCGTGGCAGGTAGTACGCCTTCTGCTCGGCCGTTCCGAAGGCGACGATCGCGGGCGCGACCATCCTGATGCCCATCGGCGACAGCGCGGGCGCGCCGGCCTGCATCAACTCCCGGCCGAAGATGTAGTGCTGGGTGAGGCTCCAGTCGCAGCCGCCGTACTCGACCGGCCAGGCGGGTGCCGCCCAGCCTCGATCGTGAAGAATGTGCTGCCACTTCATGCTGGCGTCGTGATCCGGATAGACACTCGTTGCCAGGTGTCCGGCGCGGCGTAGTTCGGGTGTCAGCTTTTCGTCGAGGAAATCTCGAACTTCGTCGCGAAAGGCCATATCAGCCTCTGACCAGTTGTAATCCATCAGCCCTCCTGGAGGGATGTGCGCCGTTGCGTCCGTGTAGACCTGCGGCAGTGTGAGACAGAATGTACTTATGTCTCAGCGTGGAATCAACCGGCGCAGAGGCACAAGGCGCTAGAATCATGAGTCACATAGGTCTGGCTGCGTCGCTCCGGCCGCCGACGTATTCGCGAACGGCGGCGACAGCGCGGACCGCGCTCTCGGCAGCGGCTTCCATCGTCGAGGGCATTCCGGTCTCGGTCCAGTCGCCCGCGAGGAACAGGCCCTCGATCGGCGTCCGCTGCGGCAGGCGCAGCTCGTCGAATCCGGGCTGCGCCGAAAAGGTCGCTTGCGGTTGGTGGATGACGTGGGTGCGCAGCACCTCGGCCTCGGCGAACTCGGGGTAGTGCTGTGCCAGCGATTCCAGCGCCGCCGCGGTGAATTCGGCGTTGGGCAGATGCACGACATCCCACGAGGCGCTGACGGCCAGCGAATAGCAGTGCCCTGCCTCGGTCTCGCCGCCGTGCATGCCCGTGGTGTCGAAAACCCACTCGATGGTGGTGTTACGCAGATTCTCCGCGAGCCTGCGCATCCTCAGCGGACGATCCAGCCATACGTAGACGCTCGAGATCGGAGCCGGCTCGATCTTGCGCACGGGGGTGAAGTGCTCGTACTGCCCGAGCTCGCCGCGGTCGAGCAGCGTTGTCAGCGACCACGGCGGCAACGTGAGAACCGCCGCGTCCACCTCGATGACACGCCCGTCGGAGAGCCGCACGCCGGTGAGCCCGTCGTCGACGATCTCGATATCGGTGACACCGGCGCCGACGATGATCTCGCCACCGTGCGCCCGCAGGTAACGCTCGGCAGGCTCGACGAACAACTCGTGCAGGCTCACCCGCGGCCAGACCGCGTCGCCGGCCCTGGCATTGCCCGACAACGCGCGCTTGCCGATCCAGTGCAGGGTCTGGACGAACAGGGAGGCCGACACCCGTTCGGTCCTCTCGTTGAGCAGGCCGATGACGAACTGATCGAGCACCAACGCGCGCAACGATTGCGGCGCACCGATCTGCCTGAACCAGCGATCGACGGTCAGATCGTCGAGTTCCGGTGCCGGGCGCAGCGCGGCGCGGGCGATTCGTGCCCAGGTGCGCAGGGCGGCGGGCCGCTCGCGCAGCGGGATCGGCGGCCAGGCCATCCAGGACAGCCCGACGGCACGGCGCAGCGTGCCGGGCAGCCAGGTGGGCGCGCGCAGGGTGAGCAGCTGGTCGGGTCCGGTCCTGATTGCGAAAGGCGGTGCGTCCCAGAAGAGCTGATGGCGCGTGCCGATGGTGTCGACGTAGCGCAGCAGCGCGTCGTAGCAACCGGCGAACAGGTGCTGACCGTTGTCGACCCGGCCTTCGATGCCGGGGACCTCGAACGAGATCGTGCGACCGCCGAGCCGCCCCCGCTTCTCGACGAGGGTGACCCGGTGACCTGCCTCCGCGAGCCAGACCGCCGTGGCCAATCCGGCCAGGCCCGCGCCCGCGACCAGGATGTGCGGGGATTCCTGCTGCCCCATCGGTACCTCCGACAAACGATGAATGCGAGAATGAATGAGAGAATATTCACGTCATACTCGCACAGCGTCGGCATGTACGTACAGGGCGGAACCCGCTCGTGCAGAACGGAACTCGCCTCGTCATCGGTCGTGACCGGGTGTGGGACGCTCTCGTGCGGGCGAGATCAGCTCGAGGGGGCCCGGTTGATCAGGGTCGGGCTACGCGCCGACGCCGCAGGAGACTGTCGGGTCCCAGAATCTGTTCGACGACCGCGAGGAAGATCTCGGTCGACTCGTCGACGAGTTCGTCTCTGGTCAGGTCGAGTGTTCCGTTGAGCCAGCCGTAGACGGTCTCGTACAGCCCGCCGACGAGGTGCATCGCGGCGAGCTCGCCATATGCCCCCGCGGTCGCGGTGCTCTCGGGGCTGAGTCGCTTGTTCACCGTCGCCAACACGAGGGCGGCGAAACTGCGGATCGTGGCGGTGCGGCGTTCGTTGAGGACGGGATTGAGCTGGGCTTCGGTGAAAGCGATACGGATCACCCGCGGATCGTCGGCGACCGCTTGCAGGCCCGCGGCGATGGCCGCGTGCACCTTGTCGCGCAGGGGATCGGGAGCGGCGCGCACCCGGTCGGCGATCAGCGCGGTCAGTTCACCGATCACCTGGTCGTAGACCTCGGTGACCACGGCGTCCAGGTTGGTGAAATTCTCGTAGAAGTACCGCTCGGTCAGTCCGGCCTGGCGGCAGAGGCCGCCGACGGTGAGTCGAGCCGAACCCTGGGTGCCGACGATCTCCCGGGCGGCCTCCAAGAACGTGATCCGACGCTGTGCGCGTCGCTGCTCGGCGGGCACACCCGCATACGCACGATCCTTCGCCATGTGCCGAGTCTGCCACAAAGCCTTGTCAGAATTCTCAATCTGCGGCATCCTGTTGTCAGATTTGAGCGAGGAGAGAATCATGACCGAGGCATTCATCTACGAGGCGATCCGCACCCCGCGCGGGCGCGGCAAGAAGAACGGCGCCCTGCACGGCGTCAAGCCGCTCGACCTGGTGGTCGGGCTCATCGACGAACTGAAGACTCGCCACCCCGGACTCGACCCCGCGGCGATCGACGACATCGTGCTCGGTGTGGTGTCGCCGGTGGGCGATCAGGGCGCCGATATCGCCAAGACCGCCGCATTGGCGGCGGGGTTGCCCGATACCGTCGCCGGTGTGCAGCTCAACCGGTTCTGCGGCTCGGGCCTCGAGGCCGTCAACACCGCCGCCCAGAAGGTCCGGTCGGGCTGGGAGCAACTCGTCATCGCCGGCGGTGTGGAGTCGATGTCGCGGATTCCGCTGGGTTCCGACGGTGGCGCGTGGGCGATGGACCCCCTCACCAACTACAGCACCTACTTCGTGCCGCAGGGCATCGGTGCCGATCTGATCGCCACGATCGAGGGCTTCAGCCGCGCGGACGTCGACGCCTTCGCGGTGCGGTCGCAGCAGAAAGCGGCCGCGGCCTGGTCCGGCGGCTATTTCGCCAAATCCATTGTCCCGGTGCGTGATATCAACGGCACGGTGCTGCTCGAGCACGACGAGTTCATGCGGCCGAACACCACGGTGGACAGCCTGGCCGGGCTGCCCCCGTCGTTCGCGGCGATGGGGGAGATGGGTGGCTTCGACGCCGTCGCCCTGCAGCGCTACCACCACGTCGAGAAGATCGACCACGTCCACCACGCCGGCAATTCCTCCGGCATCGTCGACGGTTCGGCCCTGGTCCTGATCGGCAGTGAATCCGCCGGTGTCGCCGCGGGCCTCACGCCGCGCGCCCGGGTGGTCGCCTCCGCGGTGAGTGGTGCCGATTCCACGATCATGCTGACCGGGCCGGTCCCGGCGACCGAAAAGGTGTTGGCGCTGGCAGGGCTCACCGTCGATGACATCGACCTGTTCGAACTCAACGAGGCCTTCGCGTCGGTGGTGCTCAACTTCCAGAAGAAGCTGAACATCCCCGACGAAAAGCTCAACGTCAACGGCGGCGCCATCGCCATGGGCCACCCGCTCGGCGCGACCGGCGCCATGATCACCGGAACCATGGTCGACGAGCTCGAGCGTCGGGGGGCGCGTCGCGCGCTGATCACGCTGTGCATCGGCGGCGGCATGGGCATCGCCACCATCATCGAGCGCGTCTGAGCGCCGGACCCGGATACAGAGGAAAGACCATGACCGACAACATGATTGCCTGGGAACTCGGCGCCGACCGGGTGCTCGTGCTCACCATCGACGACCCGAACCAGTCCACCAACACGATGACCGAGGCGTTCGCCCGCGATCTCACCGCGACCGTCGACCGGCTCGAAGCCGAGAAGGAAAGCTTCGACGGCGTCATCCTCACCTCGGGCAAGGACACCTTCTTCGCCGGTGGTGACCTGAACCTGCTGATGAACGCGACACCGGAGACCGCACCGCAGATCGCGCTCGGCCTCGACACCTACAAGGCCGCGTTCCGTCGGCTGGAGACGCTGGGCAAGCCGGTGGTCGCCGCGATCAACGGCACCGCGCTCGGCGGCGGCTTCGAGGTCGCGCTCGCCACCCACCACCGGATCGCGCTCGACGCGAAGGGCAGCCTGCTCGGCTTGCCGGAGGTCACCTTCGGGCTGCTGCCCGGCGCGGGTGGTGTCACCAGGACTGTGCGGCTGCTCGGTATCACCAACGCGGTGCTCAACGTCGTCGGGCAGGGCCAGCGGATGAAGCCGGCCAAGGCGTTGAGTGTCGGGATCATCCACGAGGTCGCCGCCACCCGCGAGGAGATGTTCGCCCAGGCCCGCACCTGGATCGCGGACAACCCCGAGGCCGCGCAGCCGTGGGACGTGAAGGGCTACAAGATCCCCGGCGGCATCCCGTCGAGCCCGGCGGTGGCGGCGAATCTGCCCGCGTTCCCGGCCAACGTGCGCAAGCAGCTCAAGGGCTCGCCCATGCCCGCACCGATCGCGGTACTCGCCACCGCGGTGGAGGGCGCGCAGGTCGACATCGACACCGCGTTCGCGATCGAGACCCGATACTGCACCAACCTGATCTGTGGCCAGGTCTCGACGAACATGATCAAGTCCCTGTTCTTCGATCTGGGCACGATCAACAAGGGCGGCAGCCGCCCCGCAGGCTTCCCCGTGCGCACTCCGGAGAAGGTCCTCGTGCTCGGCGCGGGCATGATGGGCGCGGGCATCGCCTATGTGCAGGCCCGCGCCGGCATGCAGGTCGTGTTGAAGGACGTCACCATCGAGGCGGCCGAGCGCGGAAAGGATTACTCGCGCAAGCTGCTCGACAAGGCGCTGCGCAAGGGCGCGATCACGCAGGACAAATACGACGAGATCCTCGGTCGAATCCACCCGTCCGCCGATCCCGCCGACGCCGCGGGCTGTGACTTCGTGGTCGAGGCGGTGTTCGAGGATCCGAGCCTGAAGAAGAAGGTGTTCGGCGAGATCGAGCACCTGGTGAACTCCGATGCCCTGCTCGGGTCCAACACCTCCACCCTGCCGATCACCGACCTGTCCACCGGCGTGAAGCGGCCGAAGGACTTCATCGGTCTGCACTTCTTCTCCCCGGTGGACAAGATGCCACTGGTCGAGATCGTCGTCGGCGACGAGACCAGCGACGAAGCCATCGCCCGTGCCATCGACTACACCCTGGCGATCAAGAAGACGCCGATCGTGGTCAACGACAGCCGCGGCTTCTTCACCAGCCGGGTCATCGGCCAGTTCATGGACGAGGCCATCGCGCTGGTCGCCGAGGGCGTGCACCCGGCTTCGGTCGAGCAGGCTGCCACGCAGGCCGGCTACCCGGTGGGTGCGTTGGCATTGGCCGACGAGATCAATATGAAGCTGGCGCAGAAGATCCGGCGCAGCCTGAAGGAGAACCTGCTCGCCGAAGGCAAGGAGTGGGTCGACTCGAAGGCTTACCCGCTCGTCGACGCGATGGTCGACGACTTCGATCGTCCGGGTCGACTCGAGGGCCGCGGCTTCTACGAATACGACGCCGACGGCAAGAAGCTCGGCCTGTGGCCGGGACTGGTCGACAAGTACACCCGCGACGATCACGGCATCGCGTTCATCGACATGCAGGAACGGATGCTGTTCGCCGAATCCCTCGACACCGTGCGGTGTTTCGACGAGGGTGTGTTGCGCACCGTTCCGGACGCGAACATCGGGTCGATCTTCGGCATCGGGTTCCCGGCCTGGACCGGCGGCGTGATCCAGTACATCAACCAGTACGCGGGCGGCCTGGCCGGATTCGTCGCGCGAGCCGATGAACTGCGGGCCGCCTACGGCGAGCGGTTCGAGGTCCCGGAGTCGTTGCGGGTCAAGGCCGCTGCCGGGGAAACGCTCGGCTGACCGTCCTCCGACGAACAGAACCCCCCGTCGCCCGGTATCCCCGGGCGACGGGGGGTTCTGTGTCGGAGCGGCTACAGGGAACGGGCGATGAGTTCCTTCATGATCTCGTTCGTTCCCGCGAGAATGCGAAGCACTCGCGCACTGGTGAAGATCTCCGAGATCGGGTATTCGGTCATGAATCCGTATCCGCCGAACAACTGCAGGCACCGGTCGGCCACCACACTCAACTGATCGGTGAGCCAGTATTTCGCCATCGACGCCGTGGCCACATCGAGTTCGCCCGCCAGGTGTCGGGTGAGGCAGTCGTCGAGGAAGACGCGACTGATTCGGGCGATGGTGGCGCACTCGGCGAGCTCGAACTTGGTGTTCTGGAAGCCGAGCAGCGGCTTTCCGAAGGCCTGCCGATCCTTGGTGTACGCGACGGTCATCGCCACCGCGGCCTCCATCGACGCCACCGCCATCACCGCGCAGACGAGTCGCTCCTGCTGGAGCAGCGTCATCATCTGATAGAAGCCTTGCCCCTCGGCCTCGCCGAGCAGGTTGCCGACCGGCACCCGCAAGCCGTCGAAGAACAGCTCGGCGGTGTCCTGGCCGGTGCCGCCGATCTTGGACAGGGTCCGCCCGCGCGTGAAGCCGGGGGTGTCGTCACCGACCTCCGCGAAGATGAGCGAGACCCCCGCGGCCCCTTTGTCGGGGTCGGTCTTCGCGGCGATGATCACCCCATCGCAGAGCGCGCCGTTACTGATGAACATCTTCGAACCGGTGATGACGTACTCGTCGCCGTCGCGCACCGCCCTGGTCTGGATGTTCTGCAGGTCCGAGCCCGTACCCGGTTCGGTCATCGCGATCGAGAGCAGGCACTCGCCGCTGGTCACCTCGGGCAGAATGCGCCCCTTGAGCTCCTCGGAGGCGAACTCGACGAGATAGGGCGCGATGATCCCGGAGTGGATCGCGAGGCCCATGGACGTATCGCCCGCCCGCGATTGGGCCTCGATGATCGCCGCTTCATGGGCGAACGTGCCGCCCCCGCCGCCGTACTCTTCCGGTACCGACGGGGCGAGCAACCCGAGCTTGCCCGCCTTGCGGTACAGGTCACGGTCGGGGTGGCCCTGCTGTTTGTACCGCTCGGCACCAGGAAGCACCTCCTTGTCGAAGAACTTCGTCGCGAGTTCGCGAACAGCCACGATCTCGTCGTCTACCCAGCCCGCTTGTGCGGTCATCAGTGCCTCCCAGGACGCCGTCTACCTCAATCTGCGAAAACAGCTTGTCAGATATATTGGCAGAACGTCAATAGCGCGGTGTCAGCGGGCGGGCCGTCGTGCTCAGCGGCGACCTCGGGTGCGCCGGTAGGCGGCCGGCGTGGTGGCCGTCCAGCGTTTGAAGGCGCGGATGAAGGGGCCTGCCTCGGTGTAGCCGAGCCGCGCGGCGACCTCCTCGACCGAGAGTGCGGTGGCGGCCAGCATGTCCTCGGCCAGGCCGCGGCGCGCCTCGTCGAGCAGGATGCGGTAGCTGGTCCCGTCCGCGGCGAGATGTCGACGTAAGGTGCGGCCGGTGACGCCGAGGTCGTGGGCGACCGCGTCCAGCGACGGCGGTATCGCGATCCCCGCGCTACCGCTGCCTGCCAGCAGATGGTCGCGAACATCGGCCGCGATCCCGGTGCGGGCGGCCCGGCGGTCGATCAGCTCCCGGCACTGCGCCAGGCACAGCGCCAACGTGGCCTGATTCGCCTGCGGCAGTGGCTGGTTCAGGGTCTCGGCGGTGATCGAGATGCTGGTTTCGGCCTGCCCGTATCGGGGGTGTACGCCCAGGATCGCGGCGATATGGTCCCCATAGGCGGGTTCTGCGAACGTGAACCGCGCATGGTCGATATCGACCGGTCGGCCGAGTAGGTCACCGAGCACCCGATGCATCGCGAAGGTGTCGCGTTCGACGAGGAATTGCCGGACGTCATCAGGTATCCGATCGTGTCGGATCCGGGCGATCATCTGCTGGTCGTCGACTTCCACGACCGGAGTGCAGAACGCGAAGCTCAACTGAAAATAGCTCAGCGCGAGGGAGATCGCCTCGCCGAGGGTGGGACTGGTGATCCAGGCGTAGCCGTAGATGCCGAAGGCGCTGATGCGATAACTACGCCCCACCTCGATGCCGAGGGCAGGCAGGGTCGCGAGTTCGCGCAGCAGATTGCGAACCACCAGCAGTTCCGTGCGGGCATCGATCTGGCGGTCGGCGGAGTCCAGGTCGGCGACGGACAGGCCGGTACCGGCCAGGATCGAGGTGGTGGCGGCTCCGCGCTCGACCGCGAACCGATGCATCACGGCGACGCTGGCGACGCCCCGTGGAAAGTCCCACGTGCCCACCGCTGGCTCCTGCCGTGCGCGCATGTCCTCAGTATGGCCTGAAATGTCAATTTTCTGTCCGCGAGCATCCTCGTCGCGGCCTCGACGGCGACCTACCGTTGACCGGAGACAACACCGACATGAGGAGTTCTATGCGCACTCGGACAACGCCGTCCGCGGTCATCATCGGCACCGGGTTCGGCGGACTCGGCATGGCGATGGAACTGCTGCGCCATGGTTTCGATGACCTCGTCATCCTGGAGCGGGCCTCGGATGTGGGTGGTGTATGGCGGGAGAACACCTACCCTGGCGCTGGGTGTGACATTCCCTCCCCGCTCTACTCGTATTCCTATGAGCCGAAATCCGATTGGCCCAAACGTTTTTCGGGACAGTCCGATATTCACGCCTATCTGCGCGACGTGGCGCACGACAACGGTCTGCTCGCGCGGATCCGGTTCGAGTCCGAGGTGACCGAAGCCGAGTTCGACGATGCGAGCGGGACGTGGACGGTGCGGACCGCCGACGGTTACGAGGTGAGCGCCGACGTGCTGATTTCCGCGGTCGGCCAGCTGTCGCGGCCCGCGCTGCCCGCCATCGCGGGTATCGGCTCGTTCGCCGGACCCGCGTTCCACTCCGCGGAGTGGGACCACAGCGTCGACCTGACGGGCAAGCGGGTAGCCGTTGTCGGTACCGGTGCCAGCGCGATCCAGTTCGTCCCCGCGATCCAGCCGCAGGTGGCGGCGTTGACCCTGTTCCAGCGCTCGGCGGCGTGGGTGCTGCCCAAGCCCGATGTCGAGTACAAGTCGTGGCATCACCGGATGTTCGCGGCGGTGCCGCCGGTCCGGCTGGCCGAGCGGTTCGCGGTCTGGGCGCTGTGTGAGTTCCTGTCGCTGGGCATCGCCGATGTCCCCGCGATCCGGGGCCTCGTCACCAGGATCGCGGTGAATCATCTGCGCAAGCAGGTGGCCGACCCGCAGCTGCGCGCGAAACTGACGCCCGACTACGCGGCGGGCTGCAAGCGTGGGCTGTTCTCCAACAACTACTTCCCGGCGCTGACCCAGCCGAACGTGCGGGTGGAGACGATCGAGATCGCCGAGATCACCCCGACCGGGGTGAGAACCGCCGACGGTGTGTTGCACGAGGTCGACGTGATCGTCTACGGAACCGGGTTCAAGGGCACCGAATTCCTGTGGCCGATGAAGATCCGCGGTGCGAACGGACGCGAGCTCGAGGATGAATGGCAGGGCGGTGCTCGCGCCTATCACGGCATGTCGGTGCCGGGCTTCCCGAATATGTTCATGGTCTACGGGCCCAATACGAACCTGGGTGTCGGCTCGATCGTCTACATGATCGAATCGCAGGCCCGCTATATCCGCCAGGCGCTGCGGGAACTGTCGCGCAAGCCGGCGCACACCCTCGATGTCCGGCGTGCGGTGGCCGAGGAATACGACGTGAGGCTGCAAGCTCGGCTGGACCGTACGCCGTGGGGTCTGTGCTCGAGCTGGTACCGCAACGCCGCGGGCCGGATCACCAACAACTGGCCGGGCCCGGTCGTGAGCTATCGGCTGCAGACCCGAACGCTGCGCCCCGAGCACTATCACCGCAACCCCCGCACGACAACTCCGCCCGCGGTCGGTCCTGACCGGATCCGGTGAACCGTCTTCCCGCACGCGGGGCGCCCGACCGATCGGTCGGGCGCCCGAGGTGTCACAGGCCGTAGGTCTTGCCGATGATGTCGCGCTGGATCTCGCTCGTGCCACCGAAGATGGTGGAGACCAGCGCGCCACGGACGTGCTTTTCCATATCGAACTCGCGCGCGTAGCCGTAGCCGCCCATCATCTGCATGCCGGCCAGTGCCACCTGCTTGGACGTTTCGGTGGCCTTGAGCTTGGCCATCGACGCCTCGCGGGCGAAGGTCCTGGTCGGGTTGGCGTCCACCGCGGCGGCGACGCTGTAGACCAGCAGCTTGGTGCACTCGATCTCGGTCGCGAGGTCGGCGACTCGGTGTCGTAGCGCCTGGAAGGTTCCGATCGGCCTGCCGAACTGCTTGCGTTCGGAGATGAACTGCAGGGTGTCGTCGAAGGCGCGCTCGGCCGCGCCGAGGCTCATCGCGGCCAGGATGAGCCGTTCGAAATTCAACCCGGTCATCAACTGACGCCACCCGTTGCCGACCTCGCCGACCACCGCGTCGTCGGGGAGCACGCAGTCGGTGAAGTACAGGTCGTTGGTCTCCTTCTGGTTGCCCATCAGCTCGATCGGGTTGATCTTCAGCCCCGGCGTGCCGGCGGGCACATGAAACATGGTCAGGCCCTCGTGCTTTCCGCCACTGCGATCGGTGCGGGCCACGAGCAGGATGTTCTCGGAGATGTGGGCGTTGGAACACCAGGTCTTCTGGCCGTTGATCAACCAACCGTCGTTGGTCTTCTCGGCACGGGTGCTGAGGTTGCCGACGTCGGACCCGGCTTCGGGCTCCGACATCGAGATCGACTGCGACGCACCACGCACGATGCCGCGCAGCACGGTGTCCTTGTGGGCGTCGGTGCCGAACTTGGCGTAGGCGCCACCGGTGATCAGCGTCGGTCCGATCGCGCCGATGGGGAGCATGCCACGCATGCTCTCCTCGAGCAGGATGCACATGTCGACCATCGACGCGTCCGAGCCGCCGTACTCCTCGGGCACCGTGAGCCCGAGCCAGCCGAGCTCGGCCATCTTGGCGTAGACCCCGGCGTTGTGCTGCTCGGCGTCGTGGTCGGTCAGCGCGTCGCGCTTTTCCCTGGTACCCGCCTCGCGCTTGGCGAACGCGGCGACCGCCGCCGCGAAATCCTGCTGTTCCGGGCTGAATTCGACGCCCATAGCAATGTTCTCCTTCGATTCTCGGTCAGATGAGAGCCAGGTCGCTCGCGCGACAGCGCGGACGCGGGATCCACTCGCTCGAGGCGGGAGTGTGGCCGTTGACACAGCCGCCCCGACCCGGATAAGTTAACTGCAATTCTCGTTAAGTTAATCACCATTCTCGCCGGAAGCAAAGAGGCCCCAGGGTTTCTCTTCGGCCGGCGCGGAACTCCCGAGCGGAGAGAGGCTCCATGCTGCGCACCAGATTCACCGAGGCATTCGGTGTCGAGCACCCGATCGTCCAGGGCGGCATGATGTGGGTCGGCCGCGCCCCGTTGGCCGCCGCGGTGTCCAACGCGGGCGGGCTCGGCATCATCACCGGCCTGACTCAGCCGACCCCGGCCGAGCTGCGCAACGAGATCGCCCGGACCCGCGACCTCACCGACAAGCCGTTCGGGGTCAACCTCACGATCCTGCCCTCGATCACGCCACCGCCCTACGCGGAATACCGGCAGGCGATCATCGACAGCGGGGTGAAGATCGTCGAGATCGCGGGTGGTAACCCGGCCACCCACCTGCCCTTTTTCAAGGACGCGGGCATCAAGGTGCTGCACAAGTGCACCAGCGTCAAACACGCGCTCAAGGCGCAACAGGTCGGAGTGGACGGAATCAGCATCGACGGCTTCGAATGTGCCGGGCATCCCGGCGAGAACGACACCCCGGGCCTGGTGCTGATTCCCGCGGCGGCCAGGGAGATCGAGATCCCGATGATCGCCTCGGGCGGTTTCGCGGACGGTCGTGGACTGGTCGCGGCACTGGCGCTCGGCGCGCACGGGGTCAATATGGGCACACGATTCCTGTGCACTGTCGAGTCGCCGATCGCGCACGTGGTCAAGCAACAGATCGTGGCCAATACCGAGCTCGACACCAAGCTGATCTTCCGGACGCTGCACAACACCGCGCGGGTCGCCGACAACGCGGTCAGCCGCCAGGTCGTCGAAATCGAGCGCAACGGCGGCACTTTCGACGATGTGCGTGATCTCGTGTCCGGTGCGCGCGGGCGCAAGGTGTACGAGGACGGCGACGTGGACGCCGGTATCTGGAGTGTCGGGCAGTGCCAGGGCCTGATCCACGACATCCCCACCTGTGCCGACCTGATCGCGAACATCATGGCCGACGCGCGGGCCCTGATCACCGAATCGCTGGCCGGGGCGGTCGTGACGGCAGTGGCCTCATGAGCGACTCGGTGCAGACCACGCTCGCGGGCGGCGTACTGCGGATCCGCATCGATCGGCCCGCCCGGCTCAATGCGATCGACCTCGCGACCATGAGCGAATTGGCCGACGTCATCGCCGGCGCCGCGGCGGATTCGGCCATCCGGGTGATCGTGCTGACCGGCGAGGGGCGTGCGTTCTGCACGGGCGCCGATCTCGCGGCGGCCGCCGCGTCCGGCGGCAACGAGGCGAGCCCGGAGACGGTGATGGCAGAAGCCGCGCGCATGATCCGCGCGGTCGTCCACGCGCCCATCCCGGTCATCGCCCAGATCAACGGTCCCGCCGCGGGCGTCGGCGCGTCGCTGGCCCTGGCCGCCGATCTGCACTACGCGGCCGAAAGCACCTATCTTCTCCTGCCTTTCACCGCCATCGGGCTGCTGCCCGACGGCGGTGCCACCGCTCTGGTTCCCGCCGGGATGGGCCGCGCCCGCGCGATGGAGATGGCCCTGCTCGGCAACCGGCTGCCCGCCTGCGAGGCCGCCGCGGCCGGTCTGATCACCGCGGCGGTGCCCGACGCCGAGCTGACCCAACACGTGAACGCCATCGCCGCCCGCCTCGCCGCCGGGCCACGCCGCGCACTGGAGCTGACCAAGGCCGCGGTGAACGCCGCGTCCCTGAGCCGACTCGAACCGGCATTCGACCGTGAGGCAGCCGCCCAGATCGAATTGCTCGTCTCACCCGACTTCTACGAAGGCACCATGGCCATGCTCGGCAAGCGTGCTCCCCGATTCACCGACGCACCGCAAGGAAACGAATGAACCTCGACGTGGAACCGATCCGTTCGCGCCGCAACCATTGGATGAACCAGGTCGCCCTGCACGCGACGGTCAAACCCGACGCCACCGCCGTGCGCTTTCGCGGGGTCGACACGAGCTGGCGGCAGCTGCACGAGCGATCCGAAGCCTTCGCCGACGCGCTCGCCCGGCGCGGTGTCGGCTTCGGTGACCGCGTCCTGGTGTTGATGCTCAACAACACCGAATACCTCGAGGCTGTCTTCGGGATCAATACCTTGGGCGCCATCGCGGTGCCGGTGAACTTCCGGCTCACCCCGCCCGAGATCCTCTACCTGATCGCCGACAGCGGCGCCGAGGTGATCGTGACCGACACCGCCTTGGCCCCCCTCGTCGCGGCGGTGCGCGCGCAGACCGACGCGCTGACCACCTGCGTCGTCGTCGGCGGCGAAACCGGTGACGGCACACAGGGTTACGAGCAACTGCTGGCCGAGGAGGGTGCGCCCCACCCCGCGGTCGACGTCAGCGAGGACTCGGCCGCGCTGATCATGTACACCTCGGGGACCACCGGCAGCCCCAAGGGCGCGGTCCTGACCCACACCAATATGCAGGCCCAAGCGCTCACCTGTATCCGCGCGATGCAGTACACCACCGAGGACGTCGCCTTCTGCGCGGCTCCACTGTTCCATATCGCCGGATTGGGCAGTATGGCACCGTGTTTCGTGCTCGGCACGCTCACCGTCCTGCATCCGCTGCTCGCCTTCGACACCGGTCAGGTACTCGACGCATGGGAGCGCGAGAAGGCCACCTCGGTGTTCCTGGTACCGGCGCAGTGGCAGATGGTGTGCGCCGATCCCACGGTGCGCGAGCGTGATCTGCGCCTGCGGGTGATCAGCTGGGGCGCGGCCCCGGCCTCCGACACTGTCTTGCAAGCGATGGCCGATACGTTCCCCGACGCGTTGAACATCGCGGTCTTCGGACAGACCGAGATGTCGCCGATCACCTGCGTCCTCGAGGGCAAGGACGCGATTCGCAAACTCGGCTCCGTGGGGCAGCCGATCCCGACCATCGCCGCCCGCGTCGTCGACGACGAGATGAACGACGTCGCCCCCGGCGAGATCGGCGAGATCGTCTACCGCGGCCCGACCATGATGCGCGAGTACTGGAACAAGCCGGAGGCGACCGCCGAAGCGTTCGACGGTGGCTGGTTCCATTCCGGTGACCTCGTCCGCCGAGACGAGGAGGGGTTCGTCTACGTCGTCGACCGGAAGAAGGACATGATCATCTCCGGCGGTGAGAACATCTACTGCGCCGAAGTGGAGAACGTCCTGTTCGCCCACCCCGCCGTGCGCGAGGCCGCGGTCATCGGGCGCGCGGACGACAAATGGGGTGAGGTCGCCATCGCGGTGGTCGTCGCCGAGTCCGACGCCGAGCTCACCCTCGGTACCCTCGCTCCGCATTTCGACGCCAATCTGGCCAGGTACAAGCACCCCAAGGACCTGATCATCGTCGATGAACTGCCGCGCAACGCGGGCGGCAAGGTGATCAAGCACCTGCTGCGCAAGGAACACGCCTGATCGAGATCCCGCGGGAACCACGACGCCCCGTAGCGCCTCGGCGCTACGGGGCGTCGGTGCGTAACGGGTACCCGCCGAAAGGTTCCCCTGAGTTGATTAGTCGAATATCATCTCAATATATCAGCGCCTTCGTGGCTCAGAAGAAGGAGACGCAGGACTATGCGTGAAGTTTCAACGGTGAGCGATCCCGTCATGGTCGACGATCTCGGCGAGGTCCTGCGGTGTCGATACGGCACTGTCGAGGATTTCGACATCGAGCGATTTCTCGACGGGATCGGCGCCTTCGCGGGGGCCGGGGCGAATGTCATCGTCCAGCTGGCGAACCGGCCGGTGGGGTACGGCGTTGTCGAGAGCACCGTCGAATCCGGCCGCGCCGATGTCCATCCGTGGAAGCGGCTGCGCACCACGCTGACCTACATCGCGGTGGCGATGCTGGGTACCGAGGACGACCGCGACGTGTATCGACAGGCCGTCGGTAGCGTGCATCGACGCGTGCGTTCGGCGCCGGGCGCCGAGGTGAAGTACAACGCGTTCGATCCCGAGCTGCAGAAGTGGGTCGCGGTCTGCCTGTGCTGGGGAGTGATGGACACCCACGAACGTCTCTACGGGCCATTGGACAAGGCCACCAAGGAGGTCTTCGTGCAGTACGGGGCCAAGTTCGGCACCGGATTGCAGATGAAGCCCGGTATGTGGCCGACCGACCTGGCGGCTTTCGAAAGCTATTTCGAAGCCGGGCTGGCGAGCATGCAGATCGACGATGTAGTCGCCGAATACCTGCGCAAGCTGGTCGGCTTGCGCAATGTGCCAAGGCCGCGCGCGCTGGCCGATTTTCATCGATTCGCCGTCACCGGTCTGCTGCCCGAAGCCATGCGCGCGCAGCTCTACCTTCCGTGGACCGACGGGCAGGAGCGCCGGCATCGGCTGCTGTTCAGAGCCATCGGAGCCGTTTACGGACTGCTACCCGTGCGCGCGCGGATCGAACCGTACTCGGCCCTGCTCCGGGACATGCGGCGGCGCCATCGACTCGGGCGCCCGTTGGTGTGAGAACAGCGAGGTTGCGGGCCACCGGCAGACCACATTATGTTCGGGCTCTTGTCAGCTGAGGGGAATGGGATATGGCCGAGTCGATCAGGTTGCTGGCCCGGATTCGCGGACACGGCGGTGTCGAACGCGAGAACGCCGAGGTCCTGAACGGAGCCTTGGCCGCGTTTCTGGACTTCGGGATCAAGCGCACCAGCATGGGGGAGGTGGCCCGCCGTGGCGGGCTGTCCTTGGCGACCCTGTACCGACGGTTCGGTGGCAAGACCGACGTCGTCCAGGCGGTGGGGCTCTGGCAGGTGCGTCACCTGCTGGAGCAGGCCGACGCTTCCATGCGTCGGCAGGCGGAGGAGGGTGCCAGCGCCGAAGACCAGATCGTCGAACTGTTCGTCGTCTTCGCCCTCGGCCTACGGGAGAACCCGCTGCTCGACCGCCTGCTCGCCACCGACGCCGCCAGCGTGTTGCCCTACCTCACCACCGGTGGGGCGCCGGTGATCGAGCTCGGTCGTGACTTCTTGGCCGAGTTCATCACCCGCCTACAGGAGGCGGGCAAGCTCCCCGCCTACGACCCGCTCCCCGTTGCCGAGTTGGTGGCTCGCACCGCGCTGTCGCTGGTGCTGACCAAGCCGACGGTCATCCCGCTCGACGACGAGGCCGCAGCACGCCGGTTCGCCCGCGATCACATCGCACCCGGGTTCCGTCCGCTGGATGCGCGCGCCGCGGCTGATGAGGCCCGCCCCGGACTCGGCTAGTTCCCTCGCGGGGCGGGTATCACCGCCCGCCTCGGGTGGAGGTGTCCCGCATCCACCCGAGGCGAGTCCCACTCACCTGCCGAAACGGCGTCGGCCGCGAGCACCGGCCGCGCGCATCGCGTTACGCATGAACCCGAAGTTCTTCAGGCTGTACGGGTACCAGACGAGTTCGGACTTCTGCGTCGGCAGCGCCGGTGCTGTGATCGCCTGTTTACGGCAGTACTTGCGCACGCCGTCCGCGCCGCCGAATCGGTATCCGGTGCCGGACTGTCCCCAACCACCGTGGGGGAGCGCGAAGTTGAACAGGTTGATGGTGGCGTCGTTGATGTTCACCGCGCCGACGGTCAATCGCCGCGCGATCGACTGCCCACGGGACTTGTTGCCCGTCCACACCGACGCGGACAGTCCGTACTCGGAGTCGTTGGCCAACCGGATCGCCTCGTTGGCATCGGCGACCTTGATGACCGGGATGGTCGGACCGAAGGTCTCCTCGGTGATGCACGACATCGAATGGTCGACGTCGACCAGCACGGTCGGTTCGAAGAAGTTGCCCTCGCCCGTCGCTTTGCCGCCGGTGAGAGCGCGGGCGCCGCGGGCGAGCGCTTCGTCGACGTGGCGGGTGACGATGTCGAGCTGTGCCTGGTTGGCCAGCGGCCCGACATCGATGTTTCCGCTGCGGTCGTCGCGGCCGAGCCTCAGCGACTTGACGTGGGTGACCAGCTTGTCCACGAACTCGTCGTACACCGGGGCTTCGACATACACCCGCTCCACCGATACACACAGTTGGCCGGCGTTGGTCAGCGCGCCGAAGGCGATGCCGTTGGCCGCGCGGTCGAGGTCGGCGTCGGCGAGCACGATCGCCGGGTCCTTGCCGCCCATCTCGAGGCTGTAGGGCAGCGTGCGTTCCGCGCAGGCCACGGCGATGCGGCGCCCGGTGTTGCCGGAGCCGGTGAACTGGATGAAATCCGCGTTCTCGACGACCGCGGCACCGGCGGCGCCGGCGCCGGAGACCACCGTGAACACCGGCGGTGCGCCGATCTCGGCCCAGCCGCGGGCGAGCGCGAGCGGGGTCAGCGGGGTCACTTCCGAGGGCTTGAGCAGCACGGCGGCACCCGCGGCGAGCGCCGGTACGAGATCGGAAGCGGGCATGGCGAGTGGAAAGTTCCACGGCGTGATGATGCCGACCACCGGATACGGCGTGTAGGTGGTGGTCAACTTCTTGATCCGCATCAATGGGGTGTGGGGGCTCACGGCGGTATCGGCGAGAAACTTCGCGGCGTTTCGTGCGTAGTAACCCAGGAGATCGACGGTGAACGCGACCTCGACCTCGGCCTCCACCCGGGGCTTTCCCGACTCGTCCTGAATCGAGTCCGCCAGCTCGTCGGTGTGGTCGAGCACCCAATCCTGCAGCTTGAGCAGCCACTGCTTGCGTCCGGACGCGCTGATCGAAGCCCACCGCGGCTGAGCCTTGCGCAGCGCGGCCGCGGCGTCGGCTACCTCCTGCGGGGTCGACACGGCGACGGTGCCGACCAGTTCTCCGGACGCCGGGTTGCGAACGATCAGTTCAGTGGCATCGACGGTGGGTGTTGCGGAATCAGACACATTTTCTCCTGGATAGCCGTATCGGTCTCCCACCAGCTTAGAGAGAGTGAGATGTTTTGTATATCACTCTTTCAGGCAGTCGTGATCCGCAGGCTTATGTTACCGAGTATTCTCGGTCGAGGGAGTGCTTCTCACGGGGGCCGTAGCGACCGCTCCGCCCGCGCCGAAGGAAGGTGGGGTATCCGTAGACCATCGCGATCGCCTGTGAGGCGGTCCGCGCTGTGCGGTGGTCGACTCACCTGTCGGTAGCTGTCGGGCACCTGACCAGGATGTCGTCGCGCCACTGTCTCGGATCGCGCACGTACCACGCGGCGCTGTCATCGTCGAAGCTCACGCTGATCAGCGGGCGACCGATCGTGGTGCCCGCGTGGGAGCTCACCAGGTCCACTGATGTGATCGAAGCGAGTGGAATCTGCAGTGGCTCGTCCGATCCCGCTCTGCGAAACCACAGTCGCGTCTCGGTCAGTACGAGCGCGCCGTTGCCGCGCACCTGCCGCCCGCCTTTCGAGGCTCGGCCGAAGTAATTGGCGACGGGGTCGCTGCGCACGGCTTCTCCGGGGGCGAAGTTCTCCGCGATGGCCGTCTCGGCTGTTCGGCGAACGGCGCGCAGGGTGAATCGGGCGATGAGCATGATGACCGCAAGTGTCACCGTCACGATGGCGATGACCAGGACGACGATCCAGCCGACAGCCATGGGAGCAGTGTAATTACTCGGGAGGAGACCGTCGCACATTCGAGAAGGGAGTCAGCCAGGCGGCCGGGTCGACAACAGGAAACCGACGCCCGGTCACCATGGTGGGCACGAGCCGGATGAAGACATTCTTCGTCCCGCCCTGCCATGGAAAGAGCGGGATATCGACGGTATCCATCAACTCCGCTATCTCGCGGACCGCTTCGGCACGTCCCTTGATCACCACGCTCCAGGCTTCGTGCGACGAAGCGAGGTAGCCGTCGACTTCCAGGGCGACGGCCGCATCCGACAACGCGGCGGATACCTTGGTGCCTCGCGCGGATCGAAACACGATGGTTCCGTGATCGACCGCGTAATTGAGGGGGAAGATTTCCGGATGGTCGTCCACCCACACGGCGAGGCGCCCTACCTCCTCGGTGCGAAGTAGCGCCCAGCATTCGTGGCCGGCGAGTTCTTCGACGGTCGGATCGTCGCTTCCCATTTCTGCGCCTTCCTGTCGTGGACATCAACCTCTGTCCGCTCATCCTCCTCCGCGCTGTCCGTTCGTGTCCGGCGGCGCTCCCTGCTCGGCACGATTGCCACAGTGATGTGAGACGGCGTCATCGGTCACTGGCAGAAGGGCAGCTTTACGCACCGTGGGCCGAAGGCCGGATCAGTGTGTAGTCCTCGTCGACCGACGACGGCCAACTGGCAACGGACAGAGCGAGATCCGTCGGTGACGAACGGATGCGGCACGCTCAGCTACGTGTTCGCCGATCCGTCTTGCCGTACGAATTTTTCAGATGATTCCGGTTTAATCCGCTCCGCGGTGGTCAACCTTGGAGCTATGACCGACTCAGATCATCGGGCGCCGAGCGCTCCGAGCGCGGATCTGACCAGCGCAGCGATTGTGTTGGTCACCTGCGTGTTCTTTCTGTTCGGTCTGGCCGCCCTGACGGGGTCGCTGCCTGCCGCCCTCTTCGGCGCCGTCAGCTTGGGTGCGGCGATGATGTTGTCCTCGAAAATGCTGGGCTTGAACGCCCTGTAGTTCACCTCCTCCCACCGTTGAGCACGTCGAACGCCAGGAGCTGATCCGTATGTCCACCACCACCGCCGCCCGCACCACCTATGAACATGCCGAACCCTTGTTCGAGCAGTTGGGGCTGACCGATCCCGGGAGCCCCGAACACGAAGCCCTGCGCGAGGAGATCATCGAGATCTGCCTCCCGCTCGCCGAGCACATCGCGCGCAAATACGCCGGGCGCGGTGAGGTTTTCGAGGACCTGCTCCAGACCGCGCGCCTGGGCGTGGTCATGGCGGTCGACCGCTACGACGTCACCACCGGGTCACCGTTCCTGGGCTTCGCTGTCCCCACCATCATGGGTGAGGTACGCAGGCACTTCCGCGACCACATCTGGCCGGTGCACGTGCCGCGTCGCGAGAAGGAATTGCAGGGCAAGGTCAGGGCGGCGACCGAAGAGCTGAGCCGTCGGCTCCAGCGCGCTCCCACCGCTCAGGAACTCGCCACCGAACTCGATGTTCCGGTCACCGACATCGCCCGAACCCTGGTCGCGGCCAACGCGTTCCAGACGCGCAGTCTCGACACCCCGGCCCGCGACAACGACGGCGACCCCGGCATGACCGTGGCCGAGACCTTCGGCGCCGAAGACCCGCATTACCGCCTCACCGAAGACACGATCACCGTCGCACCCCTACTCGCGCAACTGTCTTCGGAGGACCAGCAGCTGCTGATCTGGCGGTTCTACGACACCCTCTCGCAAGGTGAGATCGCCGAACGACTCGGCGTCTCCCAGATGAGCGTGTCGCGCAAGCTCACCAGACTGTTGAACAACCTGCGGGCACAGACCGCCGACGACAAACGCGCGGTCGCGGCCTGACTCTTGCTATGGCAGTGGCCCGGTACCCCCGAACGGGGTACCGGGCCACTGCTATCCCTGCCGACCCTTCGAATCAGTCGGCGTGCTTCGCGGAGCGCTTAGGCTCCGAACGGTACCGGCTGGACGGGCCGTCGATCCCGAGCAGCTTCCACACCTTGCGCGCGACCGGGTTCATCAAACCGATCTCCTCGGCCAACGCGCGCACGTCGACGTAGTAGTCGGCGAAGGTCCGCTTGGATTCCTTGGAACCGTAGAACAGGTCCTTACGCACCTCGGCGGGCATGTCGAACTGCTTGAAGAACGTCTTCGGCGGCGTCGCGATGGCGCGACCGAGGATGAACATCACGATCGGCATGGCGATCGAGAGCACAGCCTTGTTGAGCGCCGGCTGGGCGGGCACGTTCTTCTTCAGGAACTCGTGGGCGAAGGAGATGTGGCGAGCTTCCTCGGCCACGTGGATCGCCATCACGCCGCGCATGATCGGGTGGATGTCGTCGCCCGAGCGCAGGATGTCCTTCTGGATGTGGTCGATCGGCTCCTCACCGGCGAGCACGGCCATGAAGAACAGGTTCGGCATGAGCGCGCCGACCGGGGC